>CAZGDL010000044.1:0-5083 GCA_964525075.1 uncultured Treponema sp. | reverse complement strand
TTCCAGTCATCAACAAATCAAAAACTGGATAAATTTCAGAGCGAAACGACAAATCAGATTGAAAACTTCCAGTCTGACGCTAAACAAAAATTGGCTAGCTTGCAAAACGAAACAGCAAATCAGATTGAAACATATCAAAATGCAGCAAAACAGAAATTGGATTCTTTCCAGAGCGAAACAGAAACTCAAATTGAAACTTTCCAGACAAATACAAACACAAAACTGGAAAATCTTTCAAAAATTATCACAGATTCTGTTCACAAGGCTGTTTCAGAAAGCGAAGTCAAACACCTCAATATTCTTGAAAATGTTGATTCAGAACTCAATGCCTACAAAAAGGACATTGAATACAAACTTTCTCAAATCCAGATTTCAGATTCTGATATTGATAATTTGGAAAAAAGCCTCAAAGCCGCAATGGCAGAAGTTCAAAACCGGGCACTTTCCACATTCGACAATTTTACCAGCTCGCAAAAACAGAAAAACGAAGATTTTGCAAAAGAAATCAAGGAAAATTCTGCCGCCCTGGAACTCAAAATCAAAGAAATCAACGACTCTTTGGATTCGCTCAAAGAAACGGCAACTGGCAATATGAGCCAGAAACTCCAGGAATTTGAATCGCAGTTTAATCAGACACTTTCTACCAAAAACAATGAATTTGATTCAGACCTGGCAGAATGGAAGCACAATCTTGACACAAAACTCACCACTCTTACAAATTCCTTTGAAGATTCCCGCAAAGAAGTTGAAGCAAAATACAGCGACCAGCTCAAAAGTAATATCGAAAATCTTCAGACAAAAACTTCCGACCAGTTTACAAAAGTTTCGGCATCTATCGAATCTACAAAAATCGAAATGCAGGACGCTATTCAGGATATTCAGGATGTCATCAACAAATTCAAAAATGACGCAAATTCTTCTATCAGCGTAATTTCTAAAAATAATGAAAATGAACTTAAACGCGAACTTGAACACAATATGCAGATGGTTCAGCAGAATTTGACCAAGGTTCAGGAGCAAATGATGGAAGATTTGAAAGCCTTCCAGGAAAGCGTTCAGACCAAGCAGGAAACTGGAACTTCGACAATCGACGCTGCCCTTTCAGAATTCAAAACCTGGAAAGCTCAGATTCAGTCGCAATTTGAATCATCAGAACTGGTATTTAGCGGTCAAATTGACCAGTTCAAAGTTGCAACCCAGGATAAGATTGATGAAGTGGGACAAAAACTTTTCCAGAATATGAACGCCTACGAAACTTCTATCCAGCAGCAGCATAATGATTTGAACGACCAGATTGCTGATTTGCAAAATAAAACCCAGAATTCTATTTCGGACTACGAAAATTCATCAAAGCAGATTCTTGCCCAGCTCAACAAAATGTATGATGACATGGTCAAGTCTACCCAGGAAAAAATCCAGGTTCAAAATCAGGATACAGAAGCAAAAATCGAATCTTTCAAAAAAGAAATTCAAGACGCTACGGCCGCAAATCAGTCTGAACAGTCTAAACTCTTCCTCAGAATGCAGGATGACGCAAACGGTATTCAGTCTCAGATTATGGAAATTCAGAAGGAACTTCAGGACGTTAGAACAAATATCCAGGTTTATGATAAAGCCGATAAAATGAAACGCCAGCTCGAAGATAATATCCAGGAATTGAACGAATCGTTCAGCAAACTCCAGAATTATTCAGATTCTGCAAATCAGATGAATGATGAATACAAGTCAATTCTTAAGATTAATGAAGAAATCACAAATAAACTTTCTGAAGTCGAAAGCCAGAAGTCGCGCGTTGTAACTTTGGAACAGAAATTCCAGTCTATGATCGCACTTTCTAACACAATTGATGACAGAATTCTTGCATTGAATAATTCACAAGATGATATTCAGAGCATGGAAGTTACAGTCCGTAATTACGAAGAAAGATTGAAGGAAGTTGCCGACCATTATGACCGCCTTGAAAAGAAGGATGAAGTTGTTGCTAGAATCAGAACAGATGTAGACAGCCAGTTTGAAAAGCTCAAGGATTTGGAACAGCGGCTCAACAATTGTAACCGCCAGGCTATTTCACTGCCTCAGGAAATTAAAGAAGTCCAGGGGAATGTTGACAAGATTTTGCAAAACGGCCCTAAAATCACAAATGCGATTGGCAGGCTGGAAACTTTGGACAACCTACTTGCAGATACCGAAAAGAGAATTGACGCTTTGAATTCAGTTCAGACAGGTATTAAAAAGACCGAGTTGGATTTGCAGGGACTTTCTCGTGATGTTGATAACAAGTTTAGAACTTTACAGCAAATCACCCAGAAAGAATTGCAGAGTAAACCGACCGCAAAAGGCCAATCTTTAAATCCTCAGACAAATGAAGCGGTAAAGCAACTTAAACGTGAAGGTTGGACAATCCCAGAAATTGCCAATAACCTGCACTTGACCGAAAACGAAGTTGATTTGATTCTCCAATTGTCGTAGTAACCAAGCGTCATACTGTCCCTGAATCAAGTTCAGACTTCAGCATCTTGCCAGCACGTCATGCTGAACTTGTTTCAGCATCTACTTTACACGTCATGCTGAACTCGTTTCAGCATCTACTTTACACGTCATGCTGAACTCGTTTCAGCATCTCACGATGAGATTCCGGGGCAAGCCCGGAATGACGAGGAGTTTGATATTCCGGGTCAAGCCCGGAATGACGTTGGTTTTGAGATTCCGGGTCAAGCCCGGAATGACGATTCCGAAGCGTTACCTCTACTTTTCCAAAAGAACTACAACTTCCGCCTCGATGGCGTCTCCAGTTCCAACGGGCGGAAGTTTTTCGCCAGTTTTTGCTTTTACAAAAACCTGGTCATTTTCCACTTCAAGAATTTTCGCAATAGACTCTATGACCTGTTGGCGTTTAGGCAGAAATTTTGGTTTTTCAAGTTTTACAACGCAATCCAGATTGATGATTTTCCAGCCGGCGGATTTTACATCCTTCATGACAGTTTTTAACAGTTCACGGGAATCGGCGTCCTTCCATTTTTGGTCTTCCGGCGGAAAATAACTGCCAATATCACCAAGTCCGCTAGCCCCCAAAAGAGCGTCGGTAACAGCGTGAAGCAGAACATCCCCATCAGAATGACCATCTTCCCCTTTTGGAAAATCAAATTCCACACCCCCAATTATAAGCCTGCGACCTTCCACAAGTCTGTGTAAATCATAACCAAGTCCAACGCGAATCATTTTGCCTCCTCACCTGCACTTCACCAGCCCCCTCACCAATGGCCTGTCGCCTGCCAGCCCAGCCCGGTGCCAGTCCTGGCCGCCTTCCCAGTCTGCCGCCTGCCGGCTAAATATTTTTCGCCACCCGCCAGCCCGGCCCGGTGTCTGCCCGGCCCGGTGACTGCCCAGGCTACAATTTTTCCAAGTCCCCAGGATATGTAATTTTGATATTAGCCGGGTCGCCGGGAATTACTTTTACCCTGCCACAATAATTTCCCCAGATTTCGGTATCGTCCGTGTATTCTTTTTTGTCTGCAAGGGCTTTTTTGTGGGCCTGCAAAAGTTTTTCGTAATTAAAAGTCTGGGGAGTCTGAACCGCACAAAGCAGACTGCGCTGCAAATGCCTGACAATAAATCCATCAGAATCAATTTCTTTTTGGGTATCAACAGGAGTGCAGCCCGGCACGCAAGATCCATATTCAAGGGCGGTAAAAACAGACTGCCTGATAATTTCTTCGGAGACAAAGGGGCGGGCCCCATCATGAATAAGGACAATTTCAGGGTGATTTTTTATAGCCACAAGACCATTAAAAACCGATTTTTGCCTGGTCGTAGAGCCTTCAACAATTTGAAAAATATCCTCAAAGCCGGCCCCCCTAGCCCCCCCAGAAGGCCCAGCCCCCCCAGGAAAATCAGAAAAATCCAAGTCTCCCAGAGCTTTTTGGCAAGCTTCAATGCCGCCCACAGGACAAGTCACAATAAAATCAGAAATTTCAAAAGTTTGGCTGCAGGCCGTTAAAAAAGTTTTAGCACAATTCGAAAGAACTGTGCCATTTTTTAAGGGTAGATATTCTTTTTTTACACCACCGCCCATCCTCGTAGAAGAACCGGCAGCAGTAATTACAATCGCAATTTTAGAACGACTCATCTTCATCGTCAAAATCGTCATCAGCATCCATGTCGTCAGAAGAAGCCGAAGCAACATCAGAATCATCATTATCAGAATCATCCGAATCTTCAGATTTACTTGTTTTGTCAGAAATATCATCCATCAAATCATCATCTTCATCATCATCCATAACGACAACATGCTTAACCTTTGGAGCAGCTCCAGGAGGTTCAAGTTTTGTATGAATTTCAGCTTCAATTTCTTTGGAAGTTCTGCCCAAAGCAAAAGAAATTTCGTCTTCAAGCAATTTTTTTGCAGAATCGTAAAGTTTTCGTTCAAGAATTGGAAGTTCCTTAACCTTACTTCGGTTGTAAAGACAGCGAACAATGGTTGCAATATCCTTTACAGTTCCCTTTTTCAAAAGGTCCAGGTTCATCTGATAGCGAAGTTTCCAGTCAGATGTAATCGGTTCAAACTCATCTGATAAAAGATTCAAGGCTTCCTCAGCCTCTTCCTTAGAAACAATCTGACGGATTCCCAAATTCACTGCATTATCGACAGGAACCATAACTACCATATCAGAAGCTTCAATGTAAATTTTGTAATAAAGAGTAGTTTTTTCTTTGAAAGTTTTTTCAAAAATCTCTGTTACTACACCAACACCCTGACTTGGGTAAACGACCTTCTGGTCAACTTTGAATTGTGTTTCCATAATTACGCTGATTATACCACAAAAAAGGGGAAAATTCAATTTTTTGCCAAGCTTTATGATTTTAAGGATTTTAGCAAAACTAAGACACCTACAAGCCTTCCGCCCTTCGCTAACGCTCATCGTCCTCGGCGAAACCTCTTGCCGGCATTTTGGGCTGGACTTAGTTCTGGGGGGGCGGGCTTCGCCCGCCCCCTGGTGTCAAAATCACCGCCCCCCCAAGTCCGCCCACTTCTCCGCCTGCGGTCGACTGCTACGCAGGGGCTCCACGCTTGGTGGCCGTTTTT
>CAZGDL010000043.1:7974-13273 GCA_964525075.1 uncultured Treponema sp. | reverse complement strand
ATCTGTGATGGGGGTGGGCGTCATTGGGTTTGAGGTGATGCCGGGCGGAGCGTGTAGCAGTTTAGCCACCGCAGGGCTCCGAGTAGGAGCCCGAGGAGGCCGAGCCAGATCCCGAACCAAGTTCGGGATGACAACCGCTGCGGAAGGCGACTAGGTGGCTAATTTGCCCTAATTTTTCCCTTAATTCCTCCAAAAATCCTGCCGAAAATCATAGCATGGAAATAATCAGTTACGTACAGGATAAGGGGCGGGCTAAAAGTTTTGAAAGATTTAATCTGCCGTCGTTTGTTGTCAAAAAGTCAAAAAAAAGTTCTAAATCTGCAAGTGTTACATATCTGCCTTTTTCGCCGGAATTGCGGAATTTTGCTGCTCCAAAAGTAAAGCATGAAATTTCTTTCAGGTCGTTTTTTAAGGCGACAGGGCACGGACTTTCCCTTGCCGGGCTTTTTATTTCCTCAAATGTCAAAAAAATCCTCCTGGGCTTTTTTCTGGCAATTCTTCTTTCGGGACTTGCCTTTGGGCTCTTGTATTTGAATGCAAAAAAAATAAATTACACTGGGCCCCTGGAACTTCAATCTGGGGATTCTTGTGATATTGAAAATCTGAATAAGCTGATGGCGAATTTTGCCCTGGAAGGCAGCGTTGAAGTTGACGAGGCTGGAAATCTTCTGGACGCTCCGCAAAATACCAGCCAGGTTTTTACCCAGCCTGTGACTTATCAAAATTACAAGGTTCGTTCTGGCGACACAATCAGCGGAATTGCCAGCAAATTTGGACTCAGAAATATTTCTACTTTGATTTCGGTAAATGATATTGGAAATGTTCGTCAGCTGGCGGCTGGGCAGAAGCTCAAAATCCCTTCGATTGATGGAATTATTTACACTGTAAAATCTGGGGATTCTTTGAATGCCATTGTTTCAAAATATGGGGTAAAACTTTCGGAACTTTTGGATGTAAATGATTTGACTTCCGAAACTTTGACAAAAGGCCAGCAGCTTTTTATTCCTGGGGCGGCTTTGGATTCCACAACCCTTAAAAATGCCATGGGTGATTTGTTCAAAATGCCGATTACGGCGAAATTCCGCTGGTCTTCTCCTTATGGCAAGCGAATTGACCCGATTGCAGGCGTTTCGTCTTTCCATACTGGAACTGATATGGCTTGTCCGACAGGAACTCCGATTTTGGCTTCGATGAGTGGAAAAGTTACTACGACCGGAATTAATCGCGTTTACGGAAATTATGTGATTATTGATCACGGAAACGGTTATCAGACTTTGTATGCCCATATGTCAAAAATTATTGCGACAAAGGGCCAGTGGGTGAGCCAGGGAACTAGGATTGGGCTGGTTGGGTCGACAGGATATTCGACAGGGCCTCATCTACATTTTACGGTTTATAAAAATGGTAAGCTGGTTGACCCGATGTCGGTGCTGAAGTAGGAAATTGCCCTGGCAGTGTGGAATGTGTCCTGGGGGTGAGAAAAATGCCCTGGGGGGGTACTGGGAAGTGTCTTTTCTAAAGGAGAATTAAAAAATGTGCATTTGTGATGGCTGCGGAAAATTGATCAACAGGGAGTTTTATTATTGTCCCTGGTGCGGATATTCTAGAGTAGAGCAGAGTAAAGAAGATTGCGAAAAATTACGATATGCCCAGTTTAGGGCAAAAAAGCAGGAAGTTCAGAGTCAGAAGATAGGGGAGATGGAAGACCAGCTGGACGATTTGGAAAAAGAGCTGTCTGTTTTGGCTTTAAGTTATCAGATGGCGAGATAGGGGAGGCCCGGCGGTGGCAAAATGCTCGCCGAGGGGGAAAGACCTTGTTGGTGGCAAAATGTCTGCCCTGGTGTGAAAACGCCTTCCCCGGTGTGCAATTTGCCCACCCGGGTGTGAAAATCACCAGATACTCGGGCCAATCCCCTAATCACTAAAAAATCTCAAATGGTTTAAGTGTGATTAAAACGCCTGCGTCAAACCATCTTCCTTCTGTGCCACAAAAAACATCCTTTTCTTCTGTAAAATTCTTGTTTCCGCTGCCCGAAGTGTAGGTCTTTCCTGTCATCAATCCCAATTTGCTGTAATTTCCATAAACTTTTACAGACAAAAATTTTGTAAACGAATATTCAACCGCTGCCCCAAAAGAATATTTTTTGAGCCAGTTTCCAAAAATATCAAGATAAGAAATCCCCAAAAGTGAATGATAATTCTGAACAACCGAATAAGTGTAAGGCGAAACGCTGCCTTCCAGGCTCAATCCCAATTTATTAAAAAGTGATAAGGTAAGATTCAAACCTGCCGAAACATCATAAAGTTCCCGGGTAAAAGTGTTGTAATCAGAAGAATTTCCCTGAGTGTATGTTCTGGTATATTCAGTTCTGTCATCATAAGAATATTTTTCTGAAATCCCTTCGCTACCATAATAATTATCAGCAGTAAACTGATATGTACTAAAGTTGAAATTTGCAAATGGTCTGATGTGGAAGAGGTCTGCAAAGAGGGGAATATCAAAAATCAACTTTGCATTTAAGTCAAAACTGGAAGTCAAAGAGTTGTCATAGGTAAGATATTTATATTTAAGATCCGGATTAAAATAATTCCAGCTAGATTTGTACATATTTCCGCTGGATTTTGGAATTCCCCACAAAAAATCCCCTTGCAATTCTATAAAATTATAGCCAAGCAAAAGATTTGCCCCAATCGATGAAAGATTTTTTTCTTCAAAATGGAATTCCGAATATTTTACATTGTCATCATGCAAAACATATTCAGAAAAATCTCCGTTCTTCAAATTATAAGCTGGTGAAATGCTGGCTTTAATCCCTTTTGCCGCAAAAGCAGTGCCTGTGGCAAGGCAAAGGCCAATCATTCCTGATAAAAGTTTTTTGTTCATAAAAAATCCCCTTTTCATAGTTTTCTCCATTTTTAATTTTCTATTTCTTTCAATCCTGTATTTCTACAGAAAGCATATAATTCACACTAGATCCATCTAAAACTGCATTTACGAAAAAATTGTAGCTTTTGCCACTTTCAAAAATGTCGTTTCCGCTGGAAGATTTTTCTGTCAGGTCAATTTGGGCGTATTTGTAGGTCGTTCCGTAATACTGGGTAGACTTAGTTGTCAAAGTTTTGATTTTGCCCCCCTGTTCTGCGATTGTAAATGTTACGGAAGAATATTTTTCTGGGACGTTGCCCGAACTGGAACTACTTGAACTCGAGCTGGAAGATGAAGTTCCGGTGTTGTTTATCAGCAAAGATAAATATTGGTATGATGATTTTGACACGGTCAATTTGTTGTCACTCACGTTTGCAGAAACATCATCATCGCCTTGGAAAGGAATAAGGGAAGCTGCACCGGCTGGGTGGGCTTTTACAACAATGTCAGAGTTTTCGTAACTGGTGTCGGCTGATTTTACCACTAAATCAATATCCTCAATCACAACATCATCGCCGTAATAGGCAAACAAAAACAGATTTTCGCAGCCGTCGTAACTTGTTCCCGAAAAATCGCTACCGGCTACTGAATCAGATTTCCAGTTTTGCCATGTGTAGTAGTTTGAGTTGTACAAATATTTCAAGGTAGCGGTGGATGTTGTGCCAGTGTCTGCCCCTTCGGCCGAATCGCCACTTGTTGTTCCCGTTTTGTAATCATAATTTACCGGGTTCAAAATTTCCTGGTCACTAGACCTTTTTTGATTTGTATACACTAATGACGAAACATAAGCAGAAACATTTTCCGACGAAGAATCATCATAAAAAATACCATTTGCAAAATAATATTCGATTTTGTACCTGTTGATGCCAGAAGAATCTGTTTCCCATGCCACAGGACTAAAAGAAGAGTCGCTGATTTGGGTAAAAGTCTTGCTGCCGGTGTTGTACAAATCCAGGTAGGCGTAATCCGAAGCCCCTGCCGAATTCACCGCCCTGATTCTAGCCAGATAACGTTTGCCGTACAAAAGTTTTAAAACCGCATAAACGCTGTTGCTGGTAAAAGAACCGTCGGTGGTGACATTGGTATTTTCAAAATAGGAGCGGGAATAAGTTCGGACGTAAGATGAATTTAAAGTACTAACCAACTTATCCCAAGCCGTATCCAGGTCGCTTGTGGTCAAAGTCGAAATCAAAGTCCCGCTAGAAAATGAGTCTAGCAGGGTAGGGACGTAAGCCTTGTAAGTGCTAGCAGAAAGTGTAGTTATATCAAGCAACTGGAGTTGAAAATCTTCCTCGTTGTAGGAAGTGTCATCCCAGCAAAATTCGACATCGTAGTAATCGCTGGCGGTAGAACTTGAATCTTGGTAGCCGGCTATTAAATAAGTTGGTGCGGTCGGGGCAGAAGAAATTATATTTGGAACGCCGATTATGGCTTTTGTTGTCTGATTTGGAAGAATATTTATGAGGTCAGAATAAACGTAAGTGACCGTTTTGCCTTCAAAGTTTTTTGAAAAAGTGATTTTAAAATTGTATGTACCAGACGAAATTTCGCTTTTTGTAAATTGATAAGAAGGATTTTCGGGAGTGGTCTGGTAAGTTGGAAAAAGTCCCAAAACTGTTTCGTAAACCGTAGAATTATCAGAAAGATTGTAGATGCCGGCGGTAGCCTGGTAGTCGGCCGAAATAGTCCAGTTGTCGGCGTAAATGGCAAGCGAGCAGTCGCCCTTGCCAGAAACTGTTTTGGAAGAAAGATAAAAATTGATTTCACTACATTCCCGCAGGTCTATGGAAATGGAGGAAGATAAAACAATTGTACTGGTGGAATAAGTTTTCCCCTGGGGAACGGCAGCCAGGTTGAGCCTGTAAAACTGGCGGTCAAAGTCAAAGTTAAAAGTTCCGGTGTGGGGATTTTCCGAATCGACGGCGGTTATGGTGATTTGTTGCAGGTCGATTTTTTTTGTTGAGTCCAGGAGGTTTGTTCCCCAGATGTAAAAATCAAGGTCGCTGGAGAAGGTGTAGCCATCAGGAGAGATGAGCCTTGCTGCTTTTTCAGAGGCAGTGTTGTCTGTATTGAAAGAAAGAATATCGTTTTCGGAAGTGACGGAGATTGTGATTGCGTTGCTAGAAGATGATGAAGATGTGCAAGTCCCATCAGAATACAGGTTTGTGCAACCTGTAAAAACGAGGGAGAGTAAAAATTGCAATTTTATAAAAATCCAAGCGGATTTTGTAAAAAGCTTCATCGAAAAATGCCTCAAAAACAGGGGGAGGGCAGATACCCGCCCCCTGTAAGCCAATTGTAAGACTAAGTAAAGTCTAAAAAATTACTTAGACTCCAGACGGATCCCTTACTTCAAAGTAAATTGTGTAAGTG
>CAZGDL010000043.1:4032-7874 GCA_964525075.1 uncultured Treponema sp. | reverse complement strand
AAAAATTACTTAGACTCCAGACGGATCCCTTACTTCAAAGTAAATTGTGTAAGTGTATTCGCTCTGCTGGGTGTCAGCATAAGCGTGGATCTGTACTGCGTACTTGCCAGCTGCGTATGTTCCAATTGGAATTTCTACGTAAGAAGCATTTGCACTAGATGAAGCATTTCCATCTGCCATTGTACCTGTGAAGTCAATTGTAGTAGGTGTTGATGTTGCTGTAGTAGTCTGTTTCTTAGCGTTACCAGCAGTCTTTGAAACAATCATCACAACTTTGTCATAAGAAACAGGTGTTTCGTTTACAACGTTGTTTGTGCCGTCGTTTACAAGGGCAACATAGAGATATTTAGCAGCTTTTGCATCAGTTCCTGCATTATTGTCTTCTGAAGCACTGTTTACAAATATGTACATGCCATCTGTTGCTGTTGCTTTGTTATCAGCAGAGAATGTGTTTGTTGTGTTGTAGAATACG
The DNA here is from genome assembly GCA_964525075.1 of uncultured Treponema sp. Classification (GTDB taxonomy): domain Bacteria; phylum Spirochaetota; class Spirochaetia; order Treponematales; family Treponemataceae; genus Treponema_D. The sequence continues at coordinate 7,402 of CAZGDL010000043.1, read as the reverse complement.
CTAACCATATTACTTGTGATTGTATAGTTTGCAGATTCATCAATACCAACAGAACCAGAAGCTACTCGGTAAGAAGCGTACAAGTCAAGGTTTGCATAACCTGTGTATTCTGCTTCTGTCCAGTCTGGAGTATCAGCAGCAGAGTCAAATTTAGCATTTTCCAGATATTTGTCACTTAATGCAAAAATAGTGCCACTTGTACTGTTTTCCTGCCAGTTTGTCCAGCGGTACATATCACCATTGTAAAGGCGACCATAAGTACCATCTGTATCAGAAGGTGCATACAAAGGATTGAGAATTGTTGCTGCCTTACCAGCACTTCTTCTTGTATCGTACTGAACTATAGCATCGCCTGTAGCGTTGATATTAGAGATATCTTTAACTGCTACTTCAGGAGTAACCAATGTTTTTGGAGTGCTAGTATCAACCTGGTAGAATGTACCTTCGTTCAGGTTGTAAGTAATTCTAAAGCGGTTGATTTCTGTTGCACCTGCTCCAAACTTTTGAACTGTATCTGCTGTGACAGGTGTAATTTCATAGCGGTTATAGTCTACGTTTTCAATTGTTGGAGTTTCATCTGCAATGTAAGCATACAGATATTTTGACTTACCAATATCATTTACAGCTGCCATACGAGCAAGGTATCTGTGACCAAGTTTAAGGCTCATTACTGTGTAAGTAGCATTCTTGTTCAAAGAACCAGAAACCCACATATTAGGATTGTTGTAGTAGTAGCCAAGGTCTTCTGCAGTTCCACTTCCAACTTTTCTAGAAAGCTTTTTACCGATTGTATACATAGTTTCACTAGGACTGTATGACTCTCCGTAAATTGCAGCCCATGCTGTATCCAAGGTATCATCAGCACCACCTACTGCTGCTGCAAGAGTAGAGAAAGATGTTGCCAAAGTAGTTTCATCAGCATCTTTAATATTTGTAAAGTCAAGGAGTTCAATCTGGAAGTAATCTTCGTTATAAGATTTATCTGTCCAGGTGAACTGAACTTCATAAGTATCGGCTGTAGCAGTCAATGGATCTACGAAGCCAACCCCAAAATTTTCTGGGTCAGTTGGTATGTTTGTAAGAATGTTTGGAATCTTTACATCAGCTGTTGTAACTTGGTTACTGAGAATTACAATCTGGTCACTGTAGTAGTAAGTTTTTGTTAATCCACTAGCGGATGTAGGAACTAATTTTACAATAAAGTTGTAAGTTCCTGGTGCTACAGAAGTTGTAGAGGTACTTTCATATAGTGTGCTAGCTAAAGTTGCTAACTCCTTCTTTGCAGTTGTTCCCGTAATAACTGCTGTATCATCAGAATCATTTGCATTTAATGGCCAAATTCCAAGTGTTGCAGTGTGAGTTGTAGGAATATTCCAGCCGTCTGTAGAAACAGTTAAACTAAATCCACCGTTTGCACTAAGCTTATAAGGTGAAAGAAAGAAGTTTACAGAATCACTGCTTCTAAAGTCTACACTGGCAGTAGCAAGCAAAACTGCTGCTTTTTTTGCTGCATCGCCTGTTGCCGGGGCAGTCGTTGTAGATGGCAAAACAGCAAGTGTCAATTCCCATTGTGAAACAGCAAGGTCAAGGTTTACAGAACCTTTTGTTGTCGATGATCCAGAAGCTGTGAATGTAACAACTTGAGGGGTTTTTAAGCTTGTGTTAGAAGAGTCGAGCTTATCAGTTCCCCACAAATAGAAGGTATACCCTGTTGTACCATTAATTGTTCCTGGCATAATTAAACGGGCAGAACCATCGCTGAAAGTAATTATGTCATTTTCCGAAGTTGCATACAGAGTAATCTGAGATCCTGCTGTAATTCCTTCGCCTGCAATAGTTGCATCACTCAAGATGTTTTTACAACCTGAGAAAGCAACAGTCACTAAACCGATTGCTAAAGCAATCATTTTTGTAAGTTTTTTCATGCTTTTTCCTCCGTTATGAAAAAATTAACAATTTTGTTTAAGATTTTTGTACTTTTTTTACATTCATCTCATCAGTCAAAATCATCATTAATCAAAATCATAATGCTGATAAATGACTAATGCACAAATATCAGTGTATACATTGCCCTCCTTGTCAGTGACAGTTAAGGTAAGTTTGTAAGTCTTACCCGTCTCTAACCCTGAGTCAGGAATATAGGTAACATACTCCCGCTGGTATTTTGTGTGATTTGTAAACATTACGACATCAATTTCCTCTCTAGTCTCCGGGTCTTCCAATTTCCATTCATAAGAACTGCAATTAAATGGCCCAAAAAGATTCAGCGTGTCATCAGATGCAACGTAATATTCCAAAAACAGCATATCCTTTTCATCAAATCCTTCATCGCCAGGACTCAATGACTCCTCTGGTTGGGTAGCCGTAAACCTTGAATTGTAATCATCAAGCATTGTCTGAATACTATTAGTACAGCCTGCTAGCAGGGGAACTAGAAGCAGTAAAATCAAACAAAGCTTTTTCACTTTCTAGCCCTCCTTTTTCCTCACAGAGTTATTTATTTCTGTCGGGGCAGAATTTGCCGGCACTGTCACCTTTTTTTGCAATCTGATGACAATTCCAGTTTCTACCCTGAACGAAAATCCCATTATAGCATCATAAGTTCCGCAAATGCTCAAATTAAAAATATCCCACGCAGCCCCAATTTTTACCGAAGCAAAAAATGCCGGAAAAACGTTGCCTACTATAAATGTTTTACCAAAACGTCCGTCCCAAATCCAGTTAAAACTGGCTCCAAGTCCCACTTCGCAATAAACTTCAAAAGGATTTTTCAGTGGGTACATACAAAATCCAAAAGGGGAGTAGATTCTGGCCCCCAAAAGTTTAGGACTTTCCAAAGCCTGCCCGGCTACTGCGTATGTGTAGGAGAAGTCATATTTTGAAAATCCGACAAACGGTTCAAGCGTGCCCCCAAAATAGAATGGTTTGAGTAATTTGTAATTTCTGTAGCCGACCGGAAGTCCCACGTCAAAAACAAAAGGATTCGGCAAAAGTCCCGCCCCCGCGTTTATCAAAAGTCCGTGACCGTCTTTGTATTTTAAAACAACATCCTCGTCTTTGTATTCCTGAATTTCTTTTAATTTTTCTGCCAGAGATTTTTTTTCTTTTTTTGATGATGATTCCGTGCCGTCATCCCCAGCCTGGCCAGCACCTGCAAAGCCGTTTCCTGCCCCCTGGCCATTTCCGTACCCGCCAGAGCCAGAGCCCGAGCCGCTACCAGAGCCAGAGCTACCGCCCCCGGCGTACCCACTGCCACCATTTCCACCGTAGCCACCCGCACCGTTGGCGTTCCCACTTTGTCCACCAGAGCCAGTTCCACCAGCACTTCCATAAACGCTAGTGCCCTGGGAAGTGTTTCCCTGGGCGTAAG
>CAZGDL010000043.1:0-3932 GCA_964525075.1 uncultured Treponema sp. | reverse complement strand
TATAAGTCGAAGATCCAGTTTGTGGCTGAACGTAAACATACTCTGGATTTTGTTCTTTTTGTTGGACCTGGCTGTTTGTTGACTGCTGATATTCCCTTACTTTTACAGACAAATCCTGCACCTTATCATTTTTATCGGTAAAGGTAACTTCTTTGTCGGTGTCTTGCACGGTCGACGGGAAGGTTAATTGTTGTGGTTGTTTTGTAATCACAACAGGTTCAGCCGCTTTTACGTCCCTTTGCAAATCAAAATTCTGTTTTTCCTGGACTTTTTCCTGGGTGGAGGTGATGTATTCAACATCTTTTTCACCCCCTGCTGCGTCGTCAGCGTACTCTTTTACGGCAAATTCCGTTACCCCTTTTGCCGACCTGTTATTTGGATCCAAAGCCTTGTAGTCAAAGGCAAATTGTTTTGGGGTAGGGGCGATTGTGCTAGGAGCAAAAAGAAAATCCTTCAAAGATGCTACGTAAAGCGTATTATTTGCCCCAACAATCAAAAATTTTCTAGAATCCTTGCTGATTTTTACGTCTCTTATGTCTCTTGACCCCAGGTTTGGAATATAGCCAACCAGATTTGCCGAATTCGTGTTATAAAAATTTGCAATACCACTGTAATCATAAGCCACAAGACTTTCTTCGTCCGGCGAAAGAGACAGTCCTTTTATAGAATTTGCATTTGTGTAAGTTTTGAGCTTCTGGCCGGAAGTCGTATAAAGAGCTGCAGATTTATCAGAATCCGAAAAAATAATTCTGCCTTTTTTGGTAAAGAAAATTTCTTTCGCATTCTGATTTGCAGCCAGCGTTACGACCGTTCTTTTTCCTTCAATATCATAAATATAGGCCTTATTATCAGTTCCCAAAAATGCCAGATAAGTTTGTTCCTTGTTTATTGCCGCTTCTTTTACCCTTGCCGGCAAGTCTGAGATGACTTTTTGTTCAGACAATCCCTTAGAATTTTTGTAAGTTCGAACCGTCACAGAATTTCCAGTAGGTCTTATCAAAACTTTAGGATAATCAACCTTATTCGGACTCGCATAAAAAGCCGAAATCTCGCTATCACTATTTTTTTTGTAAGAATCTTTCAAAAGCAAAGACAAGGAATTTCGGATATAAACATTTCCATTTACTTCGTAGGCAAAACTATCCCCAGAATTATCCCACTGAGCATTCTCAAAAGCATACGGTGCTTTTATAGCAGGAATTATGAGGTCTTCTGCATACGCACAAAGGCAGGTGAAAAAAATAAAAATGTATCCAAAGACGCGTTTAGTCTGCAATTTCGCCTTCATTTTCAAAAGGGTATAACTCCCCACTACAATTTATCGGCGGAGGGGGCTTAGAACTTTAGAAAATTCGAGTTTTTGAAGGATATGGGCGTGCCCCTCCATTCGCTAACGCTCATTTCGGGTCGCTATGTCCGAGGTTCGCTAACGCTCAGCCTCCGCACTCAGTCACAGGCAAAGCCTGTTCCTTCGCTTGCGGTGGCCGGCTTCGCCGCCTCTCCCAGCGCTCACGCTTTATCCCGTCACCCCGGACTTGATCCGGGGTCTCCTGTTTCTCTCTCGACCCCGTCATTCCCATTTCAGAATCCCCCCATTCCTGCCGATAATAGCGATATGAAGAAGTCTTTTATTTCAATTTTCACAGTTTTTTTACTCACCAATCTTACTTTTGCAAAAATCACTTTTGGCCAGTTCGACCTGAACAAAAACGATGAACTTTTATTCACCGTCACCAACGAAACCACCGGAATTGACACATATAGTACCCTTTTCCGCTGCAAAATCAAAGACGGCCAGAGCCAGGCGACTCCCCAGATGGTTTCCTTTTACCCCGAACAAATGGAACTCCTAGAAAATGGCAAAATCCTCCAGGTGCGAAACATTTACGGCCAGGCAAAATACAATATTGTAACTAGCCATTTTAATTGCGAAAATACCGTGGACCAGATTCCAGAACATCCCCTTCCACTCGTTCCATATTCTGTGAATTTTGATGGGACCTGGTATTGCTACCTGGAACAGACTTCTTTTATCACCGCCAATTTGATTTTAAAAGACGCAACTTCTGATTATTCCTTTGTTCTCAGCAAAAATGTCCAAATGAGTTACGAAAATATCCCAGTAAAATGGTCTGGCGAAAAAAATCTCCTTTTGTACGAAAAGGGTGGAACAATCTACTTTGTAAATCCCGACGCCCTCAAAAAAGGGGTAGAAATTGATGAAAAATACCGAAAAATCGGCCAGGGAACTATCAATTCTGTCGATTTTTCATCATCACAATTCATAGCCTACATAAATGACTCTTTGCTTTACAAAATAAATACAAAAGAACTGTATACAATCGGACTTTATTCTGGGATTTTGGGCCAGGGAACGGTTGTCGGTCGCCTGCCATTTAAGTTCAATCCCCAGGTTGATAAATTTTCTACAAATAAAAATGTCAATTCTGTCCTCATCATTCAAAACAAAAGAATGTTTACATATTTGTCCAGCCATCAGAATTCTTCTGATTATATGGATATTATCTATTCCCGCCCTTACACCGACTCGTCCGCTTCCCTTATCGATTCTCTGATTTTTTGGGATAGAGCCGAAAATCCTATCATCTGGCTTAAAAAACTTCCTTACGATAGCGATAAAATCCGGGCTTCCGTTTACAGAATTTCTTCTGCCGCAATTCAGGTTTTGGAGATTGAAGATTCTGGCACTCCTTATCTTTCGCCAGATGGAAATAAAGTTGCCTTTTACGCCGGGGCTGCCCTTTACGTTTACAACGTAAATAACTGGTCTCGTATGTGCGAACTTTCTGGCGAAAAAATCGCCTCGGTCGTTTGGTCAGATTCCTGGAATTTGTATGTTGGTGGCGATAAATCTATCCGTCGCTGGAATGTTGCAACCGACACCAGCGATGTAATTGCCCTGTCATCGGTAACTTCTGCCTACTGGTCTTTGGATGCAAATACAATTATTGCTGATAATAACAGCGGAAATAACTACGAATCCCTGAACGAATACAATACCTGGCGTAAACTAGGACTTTCCGCCAAACGCGAAAACAACACCCAAAACGGCCGTTACAGGGCTTTTTTGGGAACTTCCACAAATTACAACTATCAAAATGCTCTTTTTATAAGAACTTTGGGCAAAAATCCCGAAACAAAGGCCCTTTATAAAGACACTGCCAAGAAAAAAACTAACCGTAAAACAGTTGCCCTGGTTTTTGATGCCTATGATAATGCTGATGGACTTGCTCAAATCCTTTCTACAATGAAAAAATACAAAGTGAAAGGTGATTTTTTTGTAAATGGCGAATTTATCAGGCGTTATCCTTCCGAAACCAAGCAGATTGTCACCAACGGTTTTAATTGCAATTCCATGTTCTTTTCTCTGTCAGATTTGACCGCGGATACCTTTGTTATAGACGAAGATTTTGTACGCCGAGGGTTGGCCCGCAACGAAGATGAATTTTATGATTGCACCGGCCAGGAACTTTTGCTCTACTGGCACGCCCCATATTACAAAACCAACGAAAAAATTACCCAGTACGGTCAAAACGCCGGCTACACCTACATAGACCAGAAAACCGAAAATCTGGATACCGGTGGCAAAAATCCTTTCACCTTAATTCAAGAATACTACACCCAGGCTATTAAAAATAAAGGTGGCATAATTCCAATTACGGTGGGCTATTCCCAGGCAAAAGAAACAGACTATCTCTACAATTATCTGGACTTACTGATTTGTGCTTTAATCCAGGGTGGATTTGAACTTGTTAGTTTGAATGAGATGTGATATAACTTTTTGGAAATTTGACATTCATAGATTTTTAAGGAGTTTTTATGAAAAAAATCTTAACAGGAGCTCTCGTAGCTCTCGCATTCGTTGGTTCTGTATTCGCTTTGGATATGAAAGTTGATGCAGGTATTTCTTT
>CAZGDL010000042.1:6722-13379 GCA_964525075.1 uncultured Treponema sp. | reverse complement strand
GTATTGTTCACGTTTCTGCAAAGGATTTGGGAACAGGCAAGGAACAGCACATTCAGATTACATCTTCATCAGGATTGAGCGAAGAAGAAATCAACAAGATGGTAAAAGATGCAGAAGCAAATGCAGCTGCTGATAAAGCAAAACGTGAAGGAATTGATGCTAAAAACGAAGCTGACAGCTTGATTTACGCTACAGAAAAATCACTCAAAGACCTTGGCGACAAAGTTGACGGTGCAGAAAAACAGAAGATTGAAGATTCAATCGCAGCTTTGAAACAGGCTATGCAGGGTGACAATGTAGAAGACATCAAGGCTAAAACCGAAGAATTGAAACAGGCTTCTTACAAGATTGCAGAAGAACTTTATAAACAGCAGGGTGCCGCTGGTGGACAGCCAGGTGCAGACGCTGGAAACGCTTCTACAGATGCAGGAACTGATTCATCTGCCGGTGAAGAAAAGAAATCAGGCTTCGACAAAGGCTCAGCCGACGACGTTGAGTACGAAGTAAAGGATGGAGACTAATGTAATGGCAGAGTAGTCGCATTATATACGTAGAAAGATTTTCAGAATATGCGGGAGAAAAAGCAAGCGGCAACCGAGGAATTCTGACCGTTGGCAAGCGTTTTTTTTGTAAGAAAAAAATGCGCAGTCCAATACCACTTACGGTCAGCCTGCCGAATTGACTCGCTTTTTCGGGAGCATATTCTGATAGGTGTTAGAATATAATTATAATGCGGACGCTCTGTTCTAAAAGACCCTGTCTTGTTGTAAGATGGGGTCTTTTTTTGGTATACTGTAAGACATATTAGGTAAAGAAAAATGGCAGCAAAACGTGATTATTATGAAGTATTAGGTGTTGAAAAAACAGCGGATCAGGATGCAATTAAAAAAGCCTACCGTAAACTTGCTATAAAATATCACCCGGATAGAAATCCTGGCGATAAAGAAGCAGAAGAAAAATTCCGAGAGGCGACAGAAGCTTACGAAATCCTTTCTGATGAAAAGAAACGTCCTATCTACGATCAGTATGGTTTTGCAGGCCTTGACGGAATGGGACAGGGAGCCGGTGGCGGCGCAGGTTATTCACACGCCTTCCACGACTTTAGCGATTTGTTCGGTGGTGCAGGTGGCGGTTTTTCTGATATTTTCGACAGCATTTTTGGTGGTGGCTTTTCTGGTTCATCATCTTCTTCTCGTTCCCGGGGCGGTCCTGCAGCGGGAGCAAGTTTAAGATATGACCTTCGCATCCAGTTTAAAGATGCTGTTTACGGAACTAAAGCAGATATTTCTTTCAAACATAACGAAGCTTGTTCAGTATGTCATGGAACTGGCGGGGCTGCCGGTTCTTCCAAAAAAACGTGTCCTACTTGTAATGGAATGGGCCAGGTCAGACAGGGAAACGGCTTTTTTACAATTCAACAGACTTGTCCAAAATGTGGTGGAAAAGGCACTGTAATTGATAAACCTTGTTCTTCTTGTCGTGGAACAGGTCTCCAGGAAAAATCTAAAATTATGAGCCTTACAATTCCTGCCGGCGTTGACGATGGAAAGCGAATTGTAATTCGTGGAATGGGCGATGCTGGTCAAAATGGTGGTCCAGCCGGAGATTTGGTTGTAGTTCTCCATGTAGAATCTCACCCATTATTTGAGCGCGAAGGTTCGGATTTGTATTGTGCAGTTCCAGTTTCTTTGGCCCAGGCTGCTTTGGGTTGTGAAATTACGATTACAGCCTTGGACGGCAAAAAAGTTGCATTCAAAGTTCCGGAAGGTACTTCAAGTGGCAAACTTTTGAGGGTAAAGGGCGAAGGTGTTCCAATTTCTGGTTCTTCTCGCAAAGGTGATTTGTATGTAAAAATTATTGTGCAAACGCCAACTCGGCTTTCGTCAAAACAAAAGGATTTGCTCAAGCAGTATCTCGAACTGGAAAATCCTCCAAAAGAGCCGGCTTTAATCAATTTGTCTAAATTAGAATAGAAGTTCAAAAAATTGCAATTTTTATGAAATGAAAAAAATAGCCAGTGGCTCTGGGGCGTTGCGGGGCTTCTGGCGTTTTTTTTTCTAGGCGATTAAGTCGTGTGAACTATGAGTCAACTTGTTGCCCCGCAGAGGGGGTAGCGTAAGACAACGTAGTTGGCTGGAGCGAGGGGGAGACTTCCCCCTCCTTTTTTCAAAATCTAAACTTTTTCCGCAAATATGCCGATTATGTGTTAGAATAGTAGAAGGCTGTTTAAATCCTTTTTGTGGATTTAGACAGCAATTCAGTTCTATACGCTCTTCGAGGTCAACATGTATAAAACGCGGAAAAAAATTGTATTAGTTGGAATTTATATTTTCTCGGTTCTTTTCTTTATTTTTGTTTGTCTGGGACTTTTACCTAGCAAAAATACCAAAACCTATTCGACAGTTACGTTTCTTGTGGCTGCTCTGGTTTTTATGGTAGTTGCTTTCTGGGGAAACAGGATGAGGTCTTGGCTGCTTGCCAGGGTTCGTCATGACACTTTGGAGACTGGCGAAACCGTAATCTTAAACGACTTTATCAACAAATTGCGTTTCTGTTACTCTCTTGAAGATTTTTATACTGTAATTGGTGATGTTCTTGAAAAGCAGGGGGACTGCTCAGTTCTCTTTATTGACCGTAGTAAAAATTACATTCTTTACAACAGTCCAAACCGTAATGCGACTTCTGATTACAACCGCAACAAACTTGACCAGAACTATACTGACACTTGGCCTGATGGTTTTTACTTTTTTGACCGCCATATCGGGGTAACTACAAAATATAAAAAAGCCCGTGGTTTTTTCATGGTTTTTGAAAAACAGCATATTTATGTTTTCTGCCGTTATACAAAGCTTTTTGATTTGGACGTTTATGGCCGTCTTTTTGAAGAGTACAAACGTTTTATTTCGCGTACAAGAACAATCACTACTTTGTCCGAAATTTCTGCTACTACAAAGGAATGGGAACAGTTGGCTATTACCCAGCAGTCATTCCTTCCGCAGAAAATCCCTAATATCCCAAAATTGAAGATTGCGACTTATTACCGACCTTTGGTAAACGTTTCTGGTGACTATTATTCTATTCTTCCTATTGATTCGTCAAAAACCCTGCTCATGTTGGGGGACGTTTCTGGTAAAGGTCTTCCTGCCGCCCTCATCATGGGTTTGGTAATGAACACTGTAAAAATTATTGAGGATAAAGAGGATTTGGTTGGCGTACTTCACGCTATTGATAAATCAATTAAGGGAATGCACTTGCAGGATAAATATACCGTATTGTTCCTGAGCGTTATTGATACAGAAAAAATGCGAATCCGCTATATCAACGCTTCCATGTCCGATCCTTTGATTTTGTCGCCATCTCCTGATGGTTACCGCATTAAACCTTTGACTTCAAATGCTTCTCTTATCGGTATTTTGGATTTGGGTGATGTTACTGTCCAGGAAAAACGTCTTTTCCGTGGCGATACCATTTTGATGGCAACTGACGGTGTTTCCGAAGTTATGGATGATGATGGTGTAGAACTTGGTGATACTGATATTTACAAAAAGACTTTACAAGCCGGTGCTGCAAAATCTCCACAGGAAATGGTAAACGATATTGTTGATTTGATTATGAAGTACAATGGCGATAAAAAACTTCATGATGACGTTACTATGATGATTGCAAAGGTAGGTTACTAATATGATTTATATTTTTCTGAATATAGCTGTTACAATATTTCTGGCATACTTTACCCATCTTATTGATTATAAAGTGAAAAATGATAGCCTTGGCGTCAGTTCTTTTTCTATTGCCATGTTGCTTGCTACGATTGAAGGTGGACTTTTTTCTCTCGTTCTTATTTTTCAGACTTTGTGGTTTGATTCTTTGACTTCTGCGGTTATGAAGGTTCTTTTCAGTTTGGAAGGAATTTTTCTTACTATGATTAGTTTTGGCTTAATCAATATTGCCATTCCTAAAAAGCACCTTTTTGTGAAAATCTTAAAATTTGCTTTTTATATTTTGGCTATTTATATTGTATTTTTCCGCTATGTGGATATTCAGGTTTCGTTGCAAAACGGAATTGTAATTATTTCTGAATATCTTTTTAGTGGTGATTCTAGGCTTTACTTCCCTTGGACTTGGGTTACTGTTTATGATGCTGTTTTTAGGTACGTTCTCCCTACAGTTTGTTTTGTTTTCCTTTTGGTTTTTCAGGAAAATACTGCTACCCAGCTTGAAAAATACCAGTCGGCAGTAATTGCAGAAGCCTTTATTTTGATGTGGGCAATAAATGTTGCAATTAAGTTTATTTCTTTGTTGGATCCTGCATTCTCGCTTTTGTTCATGTATTCTTACATCTTCCTTTTTATTGCGATTTACATGGCTTTGACAAAAACATCGGTTCCTTCTGGCAAGGCAATGTTTGTAACATTCTTTAAGACTTTGATTTCTTATGTTTTACCAGCCCTTGCAATTGGTGTAATTTGTGCTGCAATTCAGCCTCAAGGTGGAAATTTTACAGTTCCTTTCGTAGGGATTTTCTGTTTTGCTTCTGTTGTTCTTGTTTTGTTTTCTCTGTGGATTTCTTCCCTCTTATCTTCATCAACAAGACTTTACACTGCTGATTATGAAAATGCCCTTGAAAAAGACCTGGCTAGCATCCAATATCAAAATGCTGAAATGGACCAGGTTACAACTCGAATGTACGAAATTTTCCGTAAAAATGTAGAAGCTTCATCAGTGAACGTTTACATTTTGACAGGCCAGAACGAACTGGAAGTTGCATATTCTTCCAACAATATGCAGAACAAAATCCCAGTAAACAATCCTGCTTTTGATAATCTTTTGAATATTGGTCGAAGTATTGTAGTTCAGAGCCAGCTTGAAAAAGAGCATGATTTGGCAGTTGTTGCTGATGATTTGAATAAATTCTTTACTGAAACAAAATCTGACGCCCTCTTCCTTTTGAACGAAGGTCACAATATTTTTGGTTTAATCACTCTGGGCAAAAAGATTTCCGGCGACCATTACAAGGAATATGATTACAACGTATTTGTAAAATTGTATTCATACTTCTTCGTATTTGGATATTACATGCGTAATATTTCCAACAAAGATATTATGGGTATCGTAAACCGCGAAATCCGAATGTCTTCTCAGATTATTACTTCTATCCAGGAAAACCTTGACCACGTTAAAAATCCTAAAATTGATATTGGTTACCTCATGGTTCCTGCCCACAACATTGGTGGTGAATTTATTGATATGATTCGTCTTACCGCGACTCGCCATCTCTTTGTGGTTGGTGACTTGTCTGGAAAGGGTATTGCCGCTTCTATGAACATGGTTATCTTAAAGTCCATCATCAGAACATACCTTGCCGAAGTTCACGATTTTAAGCAGCTTATCATAAGATTGAATACATTCGTCCGCGACTCTTTGCCTAAAGGTACAATTTTTGCCGGACTTTTTGCCCTTGTTGATTTTGAAACCGATACAATGTATTACATCAACTGTGGTGCTCCAACTTTGATGATGTACACCCAGGTTTATAACAACGTAATTGAAATTCAGGGTTCTGGTCATATTTTGGGATTCGTAAAAGATATTACCCCTTATATTTCTGTTAAGAGTACAAAGTTGAATCCTGGTGATATTATTCTTGCTTGTACAGATGGTTTGATTCGTTCTCATTCCCTCCGCGGTGAACAGTTTGGAAAGGAAAGAGTTCAGCAGGCCCTGCTCGATAACTCAACTTACCTGGCTCAGCGAATGGCCCAGTTTACTTTTGATAATCTTACAAAGTTTATGTCAAAAGAAATGGAAGATGACGTTTCAATCCTCGTTCTTAAATACGAAAGTCTTGATTCTGCAAAATCTGAGGATAAAGTTGAAGAAAATAAGGCTGATGCTGTTCAAACTGCTGAGGAAAGTGCCGGTGAACCAGAAAATGCTGAAGAAAATCCTGACACTTCAAGTCCTGCCGAAAATGCCGAGGCTCAAAATGTAGCGGTTGAAGAACCTATAGATTCTCCTATGGAAGCGGTGGCAGATCCTGTCGTAGAAGAAACTGTGGAAGAGACTTTTGTTGCAGAAAATGCTGATGAAAGTTCTGGCTCTGCAAATGAAACTCCTGTAGAAGAAGGAAAAACTGCAAATGACGATATGCCTTTGCCAGACGGTTTTGAAATGCCTGACTTGAGTGACTTAGATGCTATGATGAAGGAGGCTGGTTTATAATGGAACAGTTAACGATTATTGAAAAAGACGGTGCAAACTATCACTTGTATGAACTGGAAGGGGCTTTGAACGCCTACACCCTTGGTGAATTTGAGCAGACCCTATACGAGGCAGTTCAGAAAAATAATATTGTTTTGGATATGTCCAGACTGATTGAATTGGATCCTGCCGGAATTGGCGTTTTGATGGCAGCCTTTAATGATAGTGAAGAGTATGGAACAAAACTCTACTTTATGTCCCTGTCAAACGAGGCAGAAAGAGCTATTTCGGCTACAGGGTTCAAATATTTGTTTAATCTGATAAACTCCGTTACGGAAGTTCAATAAAAAGTTCAATAAAACTGAAATGGGGATAAAAAAAACTGCTACAAAAGTAGCAGTTTTTTTTTGTGCCTGGTCCACCCGACAGCCCTGCCAGGTGGTTCAATTTCATCTT
>CAZGDL010000042.1:0-6622 GCA_964525075.1 uncultured Treponema sp. | reverse complement strand
TTTTTTTTGTGCCTGGTCCACCCGACAGCCCTGCCAGGTGGTTCAATTTCATCTTATTTTATTACGATATTTACCAGCTTATCTTTTACGACAATGCACTTTACAATTTCGTGGCCGTCTGTGAATTTTTTTACAGCGTCACGGGCAAAAGCGGTCGTCTTGAGGTCATCATCAGATGTGCCTGGGGCGGCTTCGAATGTATCGCGTTTTTTGCCGTTTACCATTACAACGATTGTTTTTACATCATCTTTTGCAAAATCGTCACTGATTGTTGGCCAAGATTCGTAGGCGATTGTATTGTCGTGGCCGAGTTTCTGCCAGAGTTCTTCGCCAAGGTGAGGAGCGTAAGGTGAAAGAACTTTTACAAAATCAGACCACATTGCCTTTGGAACTTGAGGCAATTTTGAAACCTCGTTGATAAAAATCATCATCTGAGAAATTGCTGTGTTGAAATTCAAAGTTGCTGTATCTGAAGTGACTTTTTTGATTGTCTGGGCAAATGTTTTGCGGGCAGAAACAAGAGCCTGGTCTTCAAGTTTTCCTGTAATATCAATATCTGACATAGGCTTTTCTGAAACAGCCCAAACTTTTTCCAGGAAGCGGTGAATACCAACAATTCCCTGGGTAGACCAAGGTTTAGACATGGTGAGAGGTCCCATGAACATTTCGTACATACGGACAGAGTCTGCACCGTAGGCTTTAATTTCATCATCAGGATTTACTACGTTTTTCAGAGATTTTGACATTTTGGCAACAATCTGCTCGAGTTCTTCGCCAGTGGCTTTTTCGTAGTATTTGCCATCATCTTTCTGTTCAACTTCGTCTGTTGGAACAAGAGTTTTGTTTTTACGCTGGAAGGCAAATGATGTAATCATACCCTGGTTAATCAGACGCTGAAAAGGTTCTTTTGTTGTGACAACTCCGCAATCATAAAGAACTTTGTGCCAGAAACGAGCATACAAAAGGTGGAGAACGGCGTGTTCTGCCCCACCAATGTAAAGATCAACTGGCATCCAGTATTTTTCGGCTTCTGGAGAACAGAAGGCTTTATCGTTGTGAGGATCAAGATAGCGGAGATAATACCAGCAAGAACCGCCCCACTGAGGCATGGTGTTTGTTTCGCGTTTTGCAGGACCGCCACACTGAGGACAAGTGCAGTTTACCCAAGAATCAATAGCGGCAAGTGGTGATTCGCCTGTTCCTGTAGGCTGGTAAGATTTTACATCCGGGAGTTTTACCGGCAACTGGTCTTCTGGAATAGCCACAGTTCCACATTTTTGGCAGTGAACTAGAGGAATTGGTTCGCCCCAGTAACGCTGGCGGCTGAAAACCCAGTCACGGAGTTTATAATTGATGGCTTTGCGGCCAATTTTCTTTTCTTCCAGGAATTCCAACATTTTGTTGATAGCATCCTGTTTGTTTAAACCGTCCAGGAATTCAGAATTAACGTGGATTCCGTCTTCTGTCCAAGCCTGTTTTTGAACATCAACTTCGGACTTTAAAACTTCGATGATAGGCAGATTGAATTTTTTTGCAAATTCCCAGTCGCGGGTATCGTGGGCTGGAACTGCCATAATTGCACCAGTTCCGTAAGAAATCAAAACATAGTCAGCAATCCAGATTGGAATTAATTTGCCATTTACCGGGTTGATTGCGTAGCTGCCTGAGAAAACACCGGTCTTGTCTTTTGCCAGGTCGGTACGTTCCAGGTCAGATTTTTTTGCAGCTTCTTCCTGGTAGGCTTTTACTGCGGCTTCCTGGTCTGGGCTTGTGATTTCTGGAATGATTTTGTGCTCTGGAGAAACAACCATGTAAGTTGCCCCAAAAAGTGTGTCGCAGCGGGTTGTGTAAACTGTGAGAGAATTTTTTGTAGGTTTTCCGTCTTTGTCTGCAACTGTGAAAGTTACTTCGGCACCTGTAGATTTTCCAATCCAGTTGTGCTGCATGGCTTTTACTGATTCTGGCCAGTCCAAACCTTCCAAATCTTTGTCCAGGCGGTCAGCATAATCTGTGATTTTTAAAATCCACTGGCGGATTGTTTTGTGGGTAACCTGAGCTCCACAACGTTCACAACGGCCTTCCTTTACTTCCTCGTTTGCAAGTCCTGTTAAACAAGAAGGACACCAGTTGATTGGAGTCTGAGCTTCGTAAGCAAGACCTTTTTTGTAAAGCTGGAGAAAAATCCACTGGGTCCATTTATAATAATCTGGCTCACAAGTAGAAAGGCAGCGGTCCCAATCATAAGAAAATCCCAAAGATTTAATCTGCTGGGTAAATTTTTCGATATTTGCCTGGGTTGTGATTTTTGGGTGAGTTCCAGTTTTGATAGCGTAGTTTTCTGCAGGAAGCCCGAAAGAGTCAAATCCCATAGGATGAAGAACATTGTAGCCATTCATCCTCAAATAGCGGCAGTAAATATCTGTTGCTGTGTAGCCTTCTGGATGACCTACATGCAAACCTGCTGCAGAAGGATAAGGAAACATATCCAAAACATACTGACGTTTTTCTTTTGGAAATTTTGGATCTTCTGTTGCCTTAAAAGTTTTGTGTTCGTCCCAATATTTTTGCCATTTAGGCTCAATATTTTCAAATGGATATTTGCTCATTTATGTGCCTGCCTATAAAAATTAATTAGTTCTACTATTATAATGCAATGCTCGGGGAGTGGAAAGGTGGGGTATTTTTGCTAAAAATTTCGGCTACTTTTGTTTGTTTTTTTTCTGATTTTGGGAATTCTGATATATGCCTACATCTTAAAAAAGCCTGGCTCTCACTTTGATCCGGTTCTGGTAAAGCTTTTTGTTATGGGAGCCTCTAAAAATTGCAATTTTTAGAGATGCCCTTATGATGAAGGATGATATAATTAAGATTCTAGGCTATTCACAGCAAGATATGTGTAAGTAATTCCTTCTTCGTTTTCCAGGATTTTGTAACGGCCGATAATTTCTATTTCCTGGCCGATTTCCGGATAATCTTTGGGGTAGGAATGGTCGCCCAGCCAGGTGAACTCGATTCCTTGCTGGCAACAGGCGGTTGCGTCTGGAATGAGGATGGCAAAATACCTGTTTCCTGTGTTTTCGTTTACAAATACGTTAAAATTTCCTTTTACTTTGATGTTTTTGTCCTGGTATTCTTCTGGCATGATTAGCATGTCAAAAACTGTAGAATAAATCATGGTGGCAGACATTTTTGTGAGGTCTAAATCTATTTTTGCGTTATTCTGATTTTGGGATTGGGAAGATGTGTTTGTTGCTTTTAATTCTTCTGGGCTTGGAATGGAAACGGCTTCTGACTCTTGCATTTTGATTTCCTTGGCTGGCTTTTTGCAGGAGAGCAAAGAGTTAGGGATTGTAGCCACGCCGAAGGCGGCCACCGCAAGCAGACGGCACCGAAGGTGACGGCTGCTGAGGAGGCTGGAGTGCGTAAGCACGGAATGGCGGAAAGCCCGACGGTCACGAAGTGACCGGAACTCCCAAAAAAACTTAAAAAATCTCTTTAATTTTGATTTTAGGCTTTTCATATTTTTATTTTAAAAGTTTTCCTGTAATTGTACAAATTAAAAATGCGACTAAATCGGCAGCGACGATGGTTGAACCTACCGGGGTGCCAGCCAAAAGAGAAAGTAAAAGTCCCAAAGTTGAGCAGATGACCGAAATGACGGCGGAAGAAATGGTGACGGCCCGAAAACTTTTGAAAATCCGCATGGAAGCAAGGGCTGGGAAGATGACCAGGGCGGAAATGAGGAGGGAACCGACCAAATTCATGGCCAAAACTATGATGATGGCTATGATGATGGCGATGACCAGGTTGTAAACGGAAGCGTGGGTGCCGATGGCCTGGGCGAAAGTTTCGTCAAAGGTGACGGCGAAGATTTTGTTGTAAAAAATTATAAAGGCCAGGATAACTGCGAGCGAGAGAATGGCACAAAGCCAAACTTCGGATTTTTTGAGGGTGAGGATTGAGGTTGAGCCGAAAAGGGTCGAGCAGACGTCGCCGGAAAGGTTTGTGGAGGTGGAAAAAATGTTCATTAAAAGGTAGCCGATTGCGAGGGAGGCTACGGAAATCATGGCCAGGGCTGCGTCTCCCTGGATTTTTTGGTTTTTGCCGGTGCGTAAAAGTAAAATTGCCGCTATGATTGTGACTGGCAAAACCAGGAACATATTGTTTGAAAGGTTTAAAACTGCGGCTATGCAGATGGCCCCAAATGCGACATGGGAAAGGCCGTCGCCGATGAAGGAAAATCTTTTGAGAACTAGGGTGACGCCCAAAAGTGACGAGCAAAGGGAAATGAGGATGCCGACTATAAAAGCGTATCTTACGAATGAAAAACTAAAGTACTGAATTAATGTGTTTATCATAATCTGTGACCTTTCCAAAAAAGATTTCTTTGCCAATGTGCAAAACGTGGCTTGCGTATTTGAGGGCGGCTTCTACATCGTGGGAAATCATGATGATGGTGACGCCGTTTTTATTCAATTCTTTTATGAGATTGTACATTTCTTCGGTGGCCTGCGGGTCCAGCCCGGTGACTGGTTCGTCCAAAAGTAGCATTTTTTGGGTTGCACAGAATGCGCGGGCGAGCAAAACTCTCTGCTGCTGGCCGCCTGAAAGTTCGCGGTAGCATTTTTTTGCAAGGTTTTCTATGCCCATTTTTTGCATGGCCTGGCTGGCTAATGTTTTTTCTGCCCTGTTGTAAAAAGGCCGGCGTCCGCAGCGGGACTGGCAGCCGGAAAGAACGATTTCTCTTACACTGGCAGGAAAATCCCGCTGGACTTCTGTTTGCTGGGGCAGGTAGCCGATTTCGTCCGGCAAAAGACCGTCGCCATTTTCGATTGTGCCGGAAATGGGTTTGACCAGGTGGAGGAGGGTTTTCATGAGGGTGGTTTTACCAGACCCGTTTTCGCCCAGAATGCAAAGGTAGTCGCCTTTGTTGACCTGGAAAGAAATATTTTGTGCCAGGATTTTTGAATTGTAGCCTAGCGTCAGATTTTCGCATTTTAATTGTGCCATTTTGTTTCCTTATTTTTATAGGTTCCTTTCTTTTCCCTGTAAGCCTTTTTGCAAATTTTCCAGGTTTTCCTGCATGGTTTTGATGTAGGTTTTGCCGTTGAAAGATTGTCTGAGAGATGTAGACTGCATGGAATCTAACTGTAAAATATCTGTGTGGGGAAGTTTTGCATTTAGGATGACGGTTTTTGCGATTTTTTGATTGCTTTGGTCTAAAACAAAAACTGCCGGTAAGTTTTCTTCTTTTAATTTATTGGCAAGAAATGCGACTGTTTCAAAAGAGGCTTCTGTTTCTGCCGAACAGCCTGAAAAAGCGGCGTAATATTTTAAATTGTAGTCGTCGGCCAGGTAGCGGAAGGGGAAGCGGTCGCAAACGATGATTGTTTTGTTTGGCGCACCTGCAATTACCGAGGCAAAAGATAAATCCAGGCTGTCTAATTGTTCTATGTAGGCTTCCAGATTTGCCTGATATTTTTCGGCATTTTGTGGGAGAAGCTGACAGAGGATTTTTGTGAATTCCTGGCAGATGATTTTTGCGTTTTTCAAAGAGAGCCAGACGTGTTCGTCGTATTCGGGAACTTCGGAGTGGGGATTGGCTTCGTTGGGGCGGGGATCGCCGTCAAGGGGGTAGGCATTTTCCTGGGCGGAGTCGCTGTTGCCACTGTCGCCGGCGATTACGGAGCCTGCTTCGTCCGTGTCCTTTCTCGGTGTAAAATCTTCGTGGTGGTGAGCCTCCTCCTGCATACCCTCTATAATTTCTTCTTCCTTAACATTCTCCTGCAAAATTTCCATGAGATTCAAAATCTTCATATCTTTGTTGCGGGCGTTTTCCAGGGCTGCCTTTACCCAGGCGTCGCTTTCGCCCCCAACGTAAACAAAAAGGTCGCAGGTTGAAATCTGCACGATGTCGGCGGCCGATGGCTGATAACTGTGGAGGTCTACTCCGTTTTTTACCAAAAGTGTGAGGGTGGTGTCTGGATCCGCATCCCCAATAATTGATTTAGCCCAATCATATTCTGGGAAAATTGTGCAAATTATGTTTACTTTTTCTGATGTGTTGATTGTTTTTGCCTTGCATGATAAAAGGCTGGCAAGTGCCAAAAATCCTGTCAGCAAAAATATCAAAATTGATGATTTTTTCATTATGAATCCTCGCTTTGACATTCTTTACAAATGCCGTAAAGGGTCGTTTTTCCTTTGTTGATTTCAAAACCTTCAGTATTTTCCAGGGCAGTCATCAGCTGGTTGGCAACGTCATTTTCCATATGGAAGATTTTGCCACATTGGGTGCAGGACAAATGGATATGGTTTTTGCAACTTTGTAAATCATAATACTGATAAAAAGTTTCCCGACTGCCTTCTTTTGTGGCACGTTTGATTTTGCCTTCGGCTTCCAGGTCGGCAAGATTTCTGTAAACTGCAGATCTGCTGATTTTTTCGTGATTCAGGGAGTCGGCAATTTGCCTGGCAGAAAACATTGTGTCTGGCTTGGATTTGAGAAAATTCAGTAAAAGATTTCTTTGTTCGGTATTGTATGTCATGGTTTTGTAATTTGCGACTGAGTCGCAAATTGTTTGATAAATATAAGGGGAAATTGAAAGAGAGTCAAGGTAGG
>CAZGDL010000041.1:10390-13551 GCA_964525075.1 uncultured Treponema sp. | reverse complement strand
AAAAATATGCTGAAAAACATCCAACAATCAACGGTGCAAAAACAATTCCATTCTCAATCATCACAGCTGACTGGGAAGCATTTGACCTTTGGAACCCACCTGCATTCTTGGCTGGTTATCCAAACGATGGTAACGGACACGTTACAAAAGTTGGTGACAAATATGTTTATGAAGATAACTTCACAGATGCTAATGCTGAAAAATGGTTCCGCCTCGCAAATGGCTACTACCAGCGTGGTTTAATTGACCCAGCTTCATTCACAGACAACCGTGACCAGTACTATGCAAAGATTGCACAGGGCCGTGTTCTTGGTATGTTCATTCAGGGATGGCAATTCATGTACGATGCAGAAAACTCAATCAAGTCTTCTGGTATGTACGAAAGAACTTATGCTCCACTTCCTGTAGTATTTGATGAATCTATTAAACCTCACTATCGTGATATGTCTCTTCCAAACCTCCAGAGAGGTTATGGTTTCACAGTTAAGTGTGGCGAAAAGAAAGCTATTGAAATCTTGAAGTTCTTCAACGAATTGCTCGAAGAAGAAAATCAGAAACGTCTTTACTGGGGTCTTGAAGGTGAAGATTACCTCATCGATGCTGATGGCTCTGTAACAGGACAGAAAGGTGCTCCATACCGCACAGACGAAATGAGAAAGAACCAGGAAGACAACAACTGGATTCTCCAGAACCAGGCTAAACTCCTTATGGAAGAAGCTCCTAAGAAGGAAGGTACATTCTCTGACGGTTATCCACACAGCTTGGCTAACACAGCATGGGAATATGCTCTTACACAAAAACCTATCGATATTGAACTTTTGGCTGCATACAATGTTCCAACTTATGCCGCTCTCGTTGATGAAAACCCTCCACAGAACGCTGGTTGGTATCCAATGTGGCAGTGTAACCCATCTCCAGAAAATGATGGTCTTGAACACGATGCTGCAGTTGCTATGACTGGCTTTGAAACATACCAGAGAAAATACTTGCCAATGTTGATTATGTGCAACCCTGGCGAATTCGATGGTATCTGGAAAGAATATTCTGACCTGATGAAGCCTCTTACAAAGGTTTACAACGAGTTCATGCAGATAGAATTGGATGCACGCGTTGCACGCTTTGGCGGAGAAAAATAAGGCTTGTCCTTGAAGTAAAAACTTCGCAAAAATCTGCCAAAGTTCTGAAAGTTCTATACGATGGATTTTGGCAGAAAGCTAGGTAGAAAGGTCTTACGGCCTTTAGTTCTAGGAAAAGCCCACAGAGAGACAAAAACTGTGGGCTTTTTTCGTTATTGGAGTCAAGTACTATGAAAAACAAAATAGTAGTAAGCCCTGTTCCAACAACAGATCTTACAAATAAAAAGACAAAGTGGCAGAGAATTAAGAAGCAAAAAGCTCTTATTTTAATGTCTGTCCCTTTTGTTCTTTACATAATTCTTTTCCGATATGTTCCTCTGTTGGGCTGGTCTATGGCCTTCCAGAATTACAAACCTGCAAAAGGCTTTTTTGACCAGACTTTTGTCGGTTTTAAATGGTTTGTTGAGCTTTTCAAGAGTAAAGAATTTTTATTATCTTTAAGAAACACAATCTGTATGAGCCTTATCAGTACGGCTCTCGGATATATTACTGCTATCATTTTGGCAGTATTTTTAAATGAAGTAAAAAATATTGCAGTAAAACGTTTTGTTCAGACTGTTTCATATCTTCCACACTTCCTTTCATGGATTATTGTAACAAGTTTGGTTGCAAACTTCCTTTCTGTTGAAGATGGTGCAATAAATAATATTTTGATGCATTTCAAATTGATAAAACAACCTATTCAGTGGCTTTCCGTTCCGAAATATTTCTGGAATATTGTCGGCTGGACCTACGTTTGGAAGGCGGTCGGCTGGAATACCATCGTTTACCTGGGTGCTATGACAGCTATTGACCCATGTCTTTACGAGGCAGCACAGATTGACGGTTGTGGTCGTTTAAGAAAAATCTGGCATATTACTTTGCCTGGAATAAAACCTACTATCATCATCATGTTGATTATGTCTGCCGGTCATATCCTTGATGCAAACTTTGAAATGCCTTACCTCTTGCAGAACGGTATGATTTTGGATGTTGCAAATCAGATTGATATGTATGTTTTGAAATATGGCTTTAAGTTATTCAATTTCTCTTTGGCAACTGCTGCTGGTATTTTCAAGAATTTTGTTAATATCACTTTGCTTTTGATAGCTAACGGTATTGCAAAAAGAGCTGGTGAGGAGCGATTAATATGATGACAGATAAAAAATCTACTTATGCTATTGCAAAACGAAATACCCAGATTGGCAACTTCATTTTTGATGCAATTATTGCTATCACACTTTTGTTTGTTGTTGTTGTTACTGTTTATCCTTTCTGGAATACAATCGCTGTTTCATTCAACGACAGTCTTGATTCCTTAAAAGGCGGAATTAAGTTTTGGCCAAGAAAGTTTACTTTGCAAAACTACAAAGTTCTTTTTGTTACTGACTACATTTTTAAGGCTGGACTTATTTCTGTAACAAGAACAATTTTGCAGACGGCTTTTAATGTATTTTGTACAAGTATGTTGGCTTATGCCTTGAGCCGAAAAGAGTTCATGCTGAAAAGACCTCTTACAATGATTATTGTAATTTCAATGTACATCAACGCAGGTATTATCCCAAGTTATATGTTGATAAAAAAACTTGGCCTTTTGAATAAATATCTTGTATATATTATTCCAAACCTCATTGACGTTTTCAACTTTATCCTTGTAAGAACTTACATCAACGGACTTCCAGACAGTTTTGTTGAATCGGCTAGAATTGATGGTGCAAATGAATTCAAAATCTTTATGGAAATCATCATGCCATTGATTATTCCTTCAATCGCAATGACTTGTCTTTTCGTTGCAGTTGGTGCTTGGAACAGCTGGTTCGACACATATCTTTATACATCTCCTAAAAAGAATTTACATTCTTTGCAGTATGTATTGATGTCATTCTTGCAGGCCAGTCAAAACCAGAGTAATTCTGCTTCAAACGCAAACTCTATGGCTCTTGCGGCAGCCGGCAGCGGTTCATCGACAATGGTAACTCCAGTTGCAATTCGTGCTTCAATCACTATGGTTGCGACAGTTCCAATTTTGATTGTTTATCCTTTCGT
>CAZGDL010000041.1:0-10290 GCA_964525075.1 uncultured Treponema sp. | reverse complement strand
ACATAACGCACATGACCATTTTGACGTAAAAAAAAAGCCTCCCATTTTCGGGGGGCTTTTTTATTTTAGTGGAGATTTTTCCAAGTTGCCTTACTTATTAGCACTATCAATAATTGCTTTTTGGATTTCTGGGAAGAACCATTTTTGATTTTTTCGGTCGTAGAACCCGAAATGTTCGTTGTAGTCTGTGCCTTTTACCTGCCAGTTTCCATTATCCCAAAGAATACAAGGAATACCGAATTTTTTTGCATCGGTGATGTAATCTTTGAACCAAGCAACGCGGTCTTCCAGATTGTTTTTATTTACAGCACCATATTCGCCCAAGTAAACACCATATCCTTTTGCAATAAATTTTTCATTCAAGCGGCGGAAGGTATTAGCATTTTCATTTTTCATTGCAGTGGTATATTTTGTAGTTCCAGGAGATTCCATTGCAAATTTGTATGGAGAATAAGAATGAACGGAAAGGAAAAGCCTGCCCTCTTCTTTATCTTTTGGCATTTTAAATGCAGGGTTGAGGGCAGAATCTGGAGATGCCTGAAGTGGAGGAATTCCGACAAAGCGTTTAGCATTGTTGCCACCGGTAGCACGAATTGCATCCAAAGCATCCTGATTTAATTTATTGAGAGTTTCTGCAGCATCCTGACAAAGTTTTGAAGAAGGATTAAACCACCACTCATTTGAAGTGCCCCGCAAACGAGGTTCATTCATTGTTTCAAAAATCAGATGTTCATCATATTCATCATTGAAAACAGTCCCAACCTGGGTCCATACTTCTGTCAAAAAGTAAGATGATTCTTCGTAGTTGGTAGAATTTGGATAATAGCCAGAACAGGCGTCCATGGCGTCCGGAGAAGACCAACAATCGTGATGAGAATTGATGATAACATAAAGTCCATCTTCAATTGCCCAGTCAACAACCTGTTTTACACGTTTCATCCAGGCGTCGCTAATTTCGTAGTAGGCATCATCCATATGATTAGCCCAAGAAACTGGTATACGGATAGTTTTGTAGCCGGCAGCTGCAATTCCATCAATCATGGCTTTTGTAGTTTTTGGCTGCCCCCAGGAAATTTCTGAATTCAAAGAATCTCCATTTCCGGTTGCTTCCAAGGTGTTGCCAAGACACCAGCCTGCCCCCATCAACTTTGCAGTCTCAATTGCAGAAGTTGCCTTAAAAGGCTTTTTAGTTTTTGATTCACCTGCAAAAAGGCAGGCAATCATCGAAAGAGAAAGAATCATAGCTCCTAATTTTTTTTTCATTTTTTCCTCTTTTTTTAGTTTATTGCCCACTCCAAAATAAATCAATTTTTATCTTGAAAGTTTACGATAAACTGTTCTCTTTGGAACTCCGGCATCCTCACCGAACTCTTTCATCTTCCATTCAGCATATTCTGACCAGTTGCCTTCAAAAAATCTAACCTCAGAATTATTTTCAAAAGCAAGAATATGTGTACAGATTCTGTCCAGAAACCAGCGGTCATGGCTTACAACTAGAGCACAACCGGCAAAATCTTCCAGGGCTTCTTCCAGGGCGCGGACAGTCTGAACATCAAGGTCGTTGGTAGGTTCGTCGAACAAAAGAACGTTGCCACTTTCTTTGAGCATCATTCCCAGGTTCAAGCGGTTACGCTCACCACCAGAAAGAACGCTCACCTTTTTATTCTGATCAGGCCCCGCAAAATTAAACCAGCCACAATAAGCGTGGGCATTTACTTCTCGGATTCCACCTTCCAGGGCGCGGCCTTTTTCGTCCACGGCTCCCAATTTTACCAGGTCTCCGCCACCGCCGAGAGTTTCGTAAACAGTTTTGTTCATATCAAGGCCAGACCTCATCTGATCAACATAAACCAGTTTTACAGTCTGACCAATTTTAATTTGACCAGCATCAGGTTTTTCGCCACCTTCTTGGCCAGCTGCATCAACAATCATCTTGAAAAGTGTAGTTTTACCAGCCCCGTTTGGACCAACAATTCCAACAATAGCCCCGGCAGGAATATGAACATTCAAATTTTCAAAAAGTAATTTATCACCAAAAGATTTAGTCAGATTTTCAAAATCAATTACCTGATTTCCAAGACGAGGACCGGCCGGAATGGAAATTTGAGTATCCTTGAGTTGCTTTTTAGATTCCTGAGCCATAAGTTCGTTGTAGCGGGTGATGTGCTCCTTGTGTTTTGCCTGGCGACCTTTTGCCCCCATGTGAATCCAATCCAACTCCCGCTGAATTTCTTTCTGGCGGGCAGATTCGTTTTTATTTTCCAAAGCTAAACGCTGATTTTTCTGTTCCAGCCAACTTGTGTAATTTCCCTTGAAAGGAAAACCTTCACCTCGATCCAGTTCCAAAATCCAGCCGGCAACTTCGTCCAAAAAGTAGCGGTCGTGAGTAATAGCAATAACAGTTCCAGGATAATCGTGAAGATGTTTTTCCAGCCAGGCAACTGTTTCGGCATCCAGGTGGTTTGTAGGTTCGTCCAAAAGGAGAATATCAGGCTTCTGCAAAAGCAAACGACAGAGAGCCACACGACGTCGCTCACCACCAGACAAAACGTCCACAATCTGATCCGATGGCGGACAACGCAGGGCTTCCATAGCCAGTTCCAGGTTTGCATCAAGATTCCAGGCATCCAAAGCGTCCAGTTTTTCCTGAACTTCCCCCTGGCGGGCACAAAGTTTATCAATATCAGCATCCGGATCTCCAAATGCTTCATTTATACTGTCAAATTCAGCCAAAAGGTCGGTAACTTCCTTTACGCCCTCTTTTACGACATCCATTACAGTTTTGCCAGGTTCCAGATAAGGCTCCTGTTCCAAATATCCGATTGTATAACCAGGTGCAAGCGAAGTTTCCCCGGTAAAATCCTTATCAATTCCGGCAAGAATTTTGAACAAAGATGATTTTCCAGCCCCATTCGCACCAATCACCCCGATTTTTGCCCCGTAATAATACGAAATGCTAATATCTTTTAAAACAACTTTTGTTCCATAAGCCCTACCTACACGATCCATAGTGTAAATAATTTTTTTGTCGTCATAAGTTTTTGCCATAGTTTTTCCTTTGTATTTTTTTCAGATTTATTTTATAGAAAAAAGAATATAGAAACAACAGAGATAAAGAAAGGGAACTTTCAAGGAGGGGGAAGCCTCCCCCACGCTCCAGCCCCGCAAAGCGGGTCTTCCGCTACCCCCTCTCCTAGGGGCGCTGCCCCTAAAACCCCATTTTAATCTACTGCATAACAATCATATCCGGCGCTTCTGAGTTTATCCGAAATTGTTCCGGACTTATCTTCATCTACCAAAACAATGTAGTAGGTCGTTCCGCTTGACCGAGTTTCGCTTGTGATGTAAGCCTCGAACCCTTTCGATTTTAATTCGTCAGCCAGAAGTTTTGCATTACTTTGGGTGCGGAAAAGTCCCAACTGCCAGTGAGAAATTTTTTCGGAATCAGAATCAGATTTTGCAGTAGTGCTAGAAGCAGTAACAGAAGCAGCTTTCGACGTAGTCCCACCAGCAGACTCACCTTCCACCCCAGCATTAGCCGTAGAAAAAGTTCCAGTTCCAGCCTCGGCTTCCCCAGATTTTGGAACAAAAAACCAGAATGGGGTCGGCAAAAGCTGGACATCCCCCTTCACTACTGCCGCTTCAATTGAATTTGGATATTTTGAGGTGATTTCTTTTGAATATGATTTTTCCCCGGTAATGTACCAGAGTGTAAGGTAAATGGCAGGTTTTACAGCTTCCATAGAATCAACTTTTGTGTAAGCCTGAAGCATTACAAGCGGTTCTTGAATTTCATCCAGATTTTCTGCCTTACACAGGGCACTCCACTGGGTATAAAGTTTTATATAAGCCTGGATTTTTTCGTTTTTTGAATTTCTTACAGCAGAATTAAGATAAGAATCCGCCGTGGAATAATCACCAGAACTCAAAGCACAACGAACAGCGTCCAAAACAATTTGTTCATTTGTTTTTTTGGGCATTCCCTCGGCGTCGCCTGCTGCAATTCCAGCTGCCTGGACGTAGGATTTTTGGGCATCATCATAAAGGGCCATTTGCTCTTCCAGCGAAGCCATAAAAATATAAACCGCCCGTTTTTCGGCAGGCTGGGTCATTTTTGAAACTTGTGATTTCAGATATGAAAGTGATTCTTCTACGGTGTCTTTTTTGGCCGCTTCCCGAGTTACAAATTTAGCAGTAAGTTCTGCCCCAAAAAGAGCTGAAAAAAGACCGGCACAAATCAAAATCGAAATTATTTTTTTCATAATTTTTTATCACACCTCCTTTAGACTTCTCTTAGTTCTCACCTGCCTTTTCACCAGGATTTTCGTTTGAATCAGATTTTTCATCGCCCTGGCTTGCCTTATCAGCATCATCTTTTGACTTTTTATTACGCAAACCTTTACGCTTGTTTTTTTCCTTTTTTTGATGATTATTTTCCTGATGATTACTTTCTTGCGTTCCTGCATTCTGTTTTTGACTTGAATCAGAAGAATGTTTTAACTTGTAAATCAAAAGTGCCAGAAGCGAAAAAATAATCCCTGCGGCAAAAGCTAGCAAAATCAAAACCGAAACTTGAATATCAGAAAAAGTATGGAAAAGCCAGAAAGTACAGACATTTGAAAGATTTTTCCCAATAAAAAAGGCCATAAAAACTACAACCACTAAAATTACAATCAACGTTCCTACCATATTAATTCACCATTTCTCCTCTAAAAGTATTTCCGCTCAACTCTGTTATGCGGACTTGAGCAAAAGTTCCAATGTAAGATTTTGGGGCCTTAAAAGCAATTTTTTCGTGCTGTTCGGTCTGGCCCAAAAGTTCATCTTTATTATCACGGCTAACTTTTTCTACCAGAACAGTAACAGTTCTGCCTACCCTTTTATTCATCTGCTCATGGGTATGCTCCAATTGTAAATCAATCACCCTCTGCAAACGGGCCTTACGCTCTTCTTCCGGGATTTGCTCCCATTTTGCAGCCGGAGTTCCGCTTCTAGGATTATAATAATACATCATTGCTGATTCATATTTTACCTGACGCATTAAATCCAAGGTCAATTCCACGTCTTCTTCCGTTTCGCCAGGAAAGCCCATCATAATATCAGTTGTCAAAGAAACATCAGGGATTTTTGCTTTGATTTTATTTACAAGTTCAAGGTAATGCTCTCGGGTATAGCAACGGTTCATTCTTTTTAAAACATCATTTGAGCCATGCTGAACAGGAAGATGGATATGACGGCAAAGAACATCTTCTTTTGCAATTACATCAATCACCTGGTCAGACAAATCTTTAGGATGGGAAGACATAAACCGAACCCATTTTATTGGCGATTTTGTTTCTCGCAAATGGTCAGCGATAATCTGCAAAAGCTGGGCAAAATTTATATCATCATCCTTACCCTTGCTAGAAATTCCGTGATAGGAGTTTACATTCTGGCCAATCAAAGTGACTTCCCTAACCCGCATTTTTGCCAGGACATCCAGTTCATTCAAAATTTCATCAAGGGGACGGCTAAGTTCACGGCCCCGGACATAAGGCACAATACAATATGTACAAAAATTATTACAACCGTGCATTATTGGAAGAAAAGTCGAAAAAGCTCCAGGCTCTGCCGAAACTGCCGCAAATTTGTATTTTTCTGTATCATCAACTTCAAAAGGTTTGCGGCCTTCTTCAATCGCCTCGACAATTTGCCCAAAATAATGCTTGGCATAAGTTCCAACCACATAATCAATAAAAGGATAATTTTTCTGAAACTCTTTCAAGAGCCTTTCTGCCATACAGCCCATAACAACCAGGGTCAAAGGTTTAGGGCCATTTTTTACATATTCAACGGCTTCTTCCAGCATTTTAGTTTTGGCACCAAGTCGACATTCTCGCACAGCCTTGAGGCCAGAATACCAGCCCAACCGCCCCATAATTCTGTTTTCGGCCGTTTCGCGAACAGAACAGGTATTTATAACGGCAAGATCTGCAACCTGGGCAGAATCCGCTTTAGACCAGCCACGGGTAATCAAAAGTTGTTCCACCGCCGCAGATTCTGCAATGTTCATCTCACATCCGTATGTTTCAAAAAAATAAGTCATAGGTCATTATTTTACAGAAAAATCTGATATTGATAAATGGGAACCTCTAAAAACCGACACTCCGGGCTTCCACAGGTGGCAACTTCATCAAGGGCTTCACCAGAGGCAATGATTATTGAATTGAATTGAATTAACTTTATAATAATGTTATTATTAAAGTTAATGAAAACCATACCAACAATGAAAGACATAGCTGATCAGCTGGATATTACAGTTATGTCCGTTTCAAAGGCACTTTCTGGAAAAGAAGGGGTCAGTGATGAATTACGAAAAAAAATTTTAGCCAAAGCTGATGAAATTGGTTACAAAAAAAGCCTTGCAGCGAGAGATACTGCGTCCAAAAACATCGGGATTCTTGTTACCGCCCGCTCTTTAAATGCAAGTGCAACATTTATGTCCATTCAACAATCTTTAATTTCTCAACTTTTACAGGTTGATTACTACGGTTTAACAGAAATTATTTCTGGAGAAGCCGAACACCTGCTTCTTGAGCCAAGGTTGATAAAAGAAAAGAAAGTTGACGGCTTTATTATTTTGGGCCAGATGGAGCCAGCCTATCTGAATATGCTGAAAAAAATCAATCTTC
This sequence comes from uncultured Treponema sp., assembly GCA_964525075.1. GTDB lineage: Bacteria > Spirochaetota > Spirochaetia > Treponematales > Treponemataceae > Treponema_D. The sequence continues at coordinate 3,619 of CAZGDL010000041.1, read as the reverse complement.
CTAAAGTTCTGATGACTTTTGAATTTTCTGATGAAACTGATGGTGGAATTGTTTGCGATAATGTTTATTTTGGCTACACCCTTACCCAGTACCTGCTCAATAAAGGCTACAAAAATATTGCTTTTGTGGGAAATCCTCATTTTGATGACAGTGTTATGGATAGATATTTGGGCTTCCACAAGGCTTTGCTAAAAAATAATCTTGCTTATCAAAAAGACAATATTATTTATGATGTAACCGAATATGGCGAAGAACAGGCTCTTTTTCTGCCGGAAGTTATGCCAGACGCCTTTGTTTGTAATGATTGCCGGGTTGCCTACAAGCTGATTCACCTCCTGGAAGGGCTTGAATACGAAGTTCCGGACGATATTGCGGTTGTCGCTTTTGATGATGGTATTTATGCTGATTTTGGAATTCCAAAACTCACTACTTTTAGTGTTGATTATGATGAAATGGCCAGAATGGCAACTGAAAGTATAGTTGTAAAAATTCAGGATCCTTTTGTTCAGCTGGGCAAAAAAATTATTTTGGGAAAAGTAATCGAAAGGGATTCTGCTGTTGAAAAAAAATTGGAGAAAAAAGTAGAAAAATAACTTGACACTAGGTTATATCCCCTATATCATAGAGTTATTGATTAAAGTTAATCAGAGTTAAAAATAATTTAATAAAAGTTTTTGCATTTAAAAATAAGTTAAAAATCATTTAAAAACAATTTAAAAATATTTTTTTTGGTAGGAAATTGGACCTTCTGGAGACAGAAGGTTAATTTTTTTTAAACTGTCCAAATCGGAGAGCTAGGTATAGATCCGGGCTTGCCCCGGAATCCCTGAATCAACGTCATTCCGGACTTGAGCCGGAATCTCATCGTGAGATGCTGAAACAAGTTCAGCATGACGTGCTTGGGAAATACTGAACCCTGAACTTGATTCAGAGTCAGCATGATGCACGAATTCCAAGCCCCTTACATCGGATATTCCGCATACGCATAGGCATTGTGATTGTGAATGCTTTCATCAGTTTCGGCTTCTACGCTAAACCATTCAAATCCCTGTTTTTTTAATCCCAAATAAACTTCGCGGACAAGGTCTTCCACAAACCTAGGATTATCGTAGGCGTGTTCTGTCACATATTTTTCGTCCTGGCGTTTTAGCAGGGTGTAGAGAGGGGTCGAAGCAGAATCTTCTATCATCTTTATAATATCTTCTATCCAGAAAAAATCTTTATAAAGCACTTTGATTTTTACAAGTCCCCGCTGATTGTGGGCTCCGTAATCACTAATGGCCTTTGAACATGGACACAAGGTCGCAATGGGAACTTTTATGGAAACAAAAAACTTTTTGCCATCTGACAAAGAGGTTTCGCCTTCGTAAGTACAAATATATTGCATAATTCCAGGGGATTTTGTGACTGGCGCCTCTTTCTCGATAAAATAAGGAAATGTAATCCGTCCAAAAGCTTTCTCGGCATCCAGTTTTGTCCGAATTTCTTCCAACATATCCAGAAAATTATTCATAGAAATATCTTCGTGGTATTTATGAAAAACTTCGATAAAGCGGCTCATGTGGGTGCCCTTAAATTTATGGGGCAAATTTACAAAAAGATTTACGGTCGCGGTCGTGTTCTGGACTTTTTTATTTTTGTCCAAAACCTGAACCGGGTATTTTACATTTTTCACACCAACTTTTTGCAAAGGAACTTCGCGTGTATCTTCTTCGTTTTGAATATCTCGCATAGTCTTTTAAACTCTTTTTTCTGCAACTTTTTGAGCACTTTCCAGGGTATTTTGCATGAGCATGGCAATGGTCATTGGCCCTACCCCTCCAGGAACAGGCGTAATAAATGAAGCATTTTCTTTCAAATCATCAAAATCACAATCCCCAACCAGTCGGAAGCCTGACTTTTTGCTGGCATCTGGAATGCGGTTTACCCCAACATCAATTACAACAGCTCCATCTTTTATCATATCTCCAGTTAAAGTATGAGGATGGCCAGAGGCTACAACGAGGATATCAGCCTGGCGGGTAAGTTCAGGAAGATTTTTTGTCCCAGTATGGCACATGGTAACCGTGCAGTTTACGTCTTTTCGAGCCAGGAGGATAGAAACAGGTTTTCCGACAATATTGGAACGGCCAATTACCAGAGCGTGCTTTCCAGAAGTTTCAATTCCAGCTTTTTGCAGGAGGACAATAATACCGTGCGGAGTGCAAGGCAAAAAGCCCGGCCTGCCAATCATCAGATTTCCGACACTCACCGGATGAAAACCGTCCACATCTTTTGAAGGATCAATAGCCATAATAACTTTATCTTCATCAATATGCTTTGGAAGTGGCAACTGAACCAAAATTCCGTGAACTGAATCATCATGATTTAATTCTTCTATTAATTTAAGCAAATCTTCCTGACTTGTTGATTCTGGCAACTTTACAGAGCGGTCAACCATTCCCACTTCTGCCAAAGCCTTTTGCTTGCCAGTCACATAAGAAACCGAGGCAGGATTTTCTCCAACCAAAATAACTGCAAGGCAAGGGGCAATTCCTTTTTCCTTTAACTCTGCAACTTTTTTTGCAACATCGGCACGAACATCAGCCGCAACCTGTTTTCCGTCAATAATCACTGCACTCATGTAACTTTAATCTCCACTTTTGGTTTTATTGATAAAGAAGAATAAAAAATGTATATTTTACGAACGTCTCAAAAAAGTTGAAAAATCATCAAAGTCAATTTTTTGGAGATGTCCACAACATATCAAAAAATATACAAGATTAAAAAAAAGGTCGCAATATGAAACGATTTATTTCACTTTTTATGATTATCTGCCTTAGTACTGCAGCTATTTTTGCCGACGAGCCTGGTGATGAATATGACGATGGCTTTGTTTACGAACAAAATGGAGCTGGCGACCAGTATCTTAGAATTGACATTCTGGCACAATTTCCCTTGAATTTTGACGGTCAACTTTATCCTGGCATGGCTGCTTCTATCGGATATTACCGCTTTATTACTGGAAATTTGGCACTTGGTGGCGATGTTCACCTATCCTACAATTTGTCTATTGGAAAAAAATCTTTGATTTCAGTTCCTATCACCGTGGGAATTCTTTATCAGCCTTACATTGGAAAATTTGAATTTCCTATGTCAGTGGGAATTGGAATTTCAGCAACGACAATCCAAAATATGACATATTTCCCTTCTTTTGCTGCAAAAGCAAATGTTGGTGCCTACTATAGATTTATGGAATCTTGGTCTGCTGGTATTTTTGGAACAGCTTTCTGGATTCCACAGTGGTTTAAGGATTCAGAAAAAAATGATAATGGATTTTTTGCAGCGGTAGGATTAGGAGCCCGCTATCATTTCTAAAAATTCAATCTCTATAAATTTTTATAATATCAAGGATTTTATGATGAAAAAAATAAATAATCTTCTTTTAGCCCTATCGCTATCAATTTTGTTTTTGCTTACAGGCTGTTTTTCTCCTGTTTTTTATGAAATCAGAAAAGACGTTGAACCGGAAGAAGCAAAAGTTTCTGGGGTTATCAACTCGATAACAAGATATACTGTCGATGGTAAAGAATATTTAGTTGTATCTGCAGATGAAGGACTTAGATACAAAGACATTAGC
>CAZGDL010000040.1:3149-13660 GCA_964525075.1 uncultured Treponema sp. | reverse complement strand
ACTCGCAGGCATCTCTGAAAAAGCATTGAAAATGATTTTTTAGAGATGCCCTAAAATTAGTCAGCAACGTATGGCAACAAGCTGATTGAACGAGCACGTTTGATAGCCTTAGCTACTTCACGCTGATGTTTTGCACAAGTTCCTGTAATGCGACGTGGAAGAATCTTACCACGTTCTGTCATATAACGGCGGAGACCATCTGCATCTTTGTAGTCAATTTTTGCCTTGTTAGCACAGAAACGACATACCTTTTTGCGGAAGTATGTTTTTCCTTTTGAACGTGCTGCACGATCTTCTTCGCGTCCTTCTGTTGCAGTTGTATCAGCTGTTACAACTGCATCCTGAGTCTGTTTTTCAATTTCCTGTGTATTTTCTTCAGACATTTTTATACCTCTTTTACGAATCTAATTAAAATGGAATATCTTCTGGGAGATCGCTACCAGTATATCCGTATGGATCTGACTGATAACTAGGATTTTGTGCCGGAGCATTGTTGATTGGCTGGAATTTTGGAGCACCCCCAGTCTGATAAGAATTCTGACTGCTATCTCCTTTTCCGCCACCAAGAAGTTGAACAGAGTCTGCTACGATTGTAACTCTACTCTGTTTTTGACCATCTTTTTCCCAACGATCTTGTTTCAGATGACCTTCAACACAAATCTGTTTTCCCTTTGTAAGATAAGGTTTTAAATTTTCAGCGGTTTTTCCCCAGATAGTAACATTGAAGAAATTTACTTCTTCTACCCACTGGTCACCGTTTTTCTTGCTTCTATTGACAGCAATACTAACGTTTGCTCTTGCCTGACCATTTGCAATATAGCCAAAACTTCTTTCGTCAGAACCAACATCCTGGGTGAGACGACCAATTAGAACTACGTGATTTAAATCTGTCATAAAAGCTCCTTTTTTTTGAATATACTACTCGTCGATTCTAACGAACTGGTATTTCAAAAGATTCTGATTGATTTTGAATGCAGTGTCAATTTCTGCAATTTTTGAAGGATTCATCTTCATTGTGATAAGAACAAAGTGTCCTTTCTTCTGTTTTTTGATTTCGTAAGTAAGATCACGATCACCGAAAACCTTTTCTTCTTCGATTTCGGCACCGAAGTTTGAAAGTGTAGCTTTTACGTCTTCTACACCTTTTGCTGATTTTTCACCATCAAGTGGAAAAATAGCCATAAGTTCATACTTTTTCATAAGTATCTCCTGAAATTTTTGTTTTGTGTTTCCACAAAATCATTTCGGAGGACATGTAATACAATCCTCAAATCAACGATTTTAGACTGTAAGCTAGCAGGTAAAATTATAAAATTTACTTGCTATTCCTCCTTATGGATAAAGAGAATCCTTTTATAGATTCCCAAGGGGTGTTCGTTTACTATACTAAAAATCCGTCAAACAGTCAATTCTTACTTGTCGAATTTTCTACATTAGAATATACTTTGAATATGTTAATAAATGCCCAGAAGAGAGTCTTTTTATTTTCCTCTTTACTTTTAATATTTGGATTTTCAGTCGTCGCTAAATCAAAAAAAAGTGATGAGCCTTATAAAAAATATGTTCACCCTAGAATTTATGATTTTGATTTGGTTGATGCAAAAGAAAATGTTTTTTTAGGTTATAACAAGAATTCTGACACTTTTGAACAGTACATAGATTTTACAAGTTTTGTAAAAGATGATATGCCACAAGCTGGTGATAAAGTTGTTTTTCATTATAAAGGTTATGCAACTAATGATGCAAAAAACATAACTGCCGAAGTTTGGGATAATTCAAATTGGATTTTGCTTTCCTCTTCACCAAAAACTTTTGCCGAAAATGTAAAGAAAAAAGAGCCTTTTGAAAAGACGATTTCTTTTATCCTCAATAATTCTGCAAAAAGTAAATTTACCCTGAAAATTTATTCTTCAATGGAAAATGAACCTTGGATTTTAAACCAGTGCTATTTCCATTTTGAAAGACTTGTTACTACGACCGACACCACAAAAGAACTTGCTGCCGAAAAAAAAGCAGAAAGCCAGAATGTGGAAATCATAGAAGTTAAAACTGAGATAAAGGATGATGAAGAAATTCTGAAAGCCGAAGAGGCAAAAAAACAGGCAGAAGAAGAAGCCCTCCTGGCAGCTGAAAAAGAAGCCGAGAAAGCTCGGATTGCAGAAGAAGAGCAAATTGCCGCCGAGGCAAAGAAAAAAGTTGAAGAAATTGCTCGTTTGACAGCCCAAAAAGAAGCTGGAAAAAAAGAAGCCGAGAAAAAACAAAGCTCTGAAACTGCAGAAAAAAAACAGGACGAAACAAAGCAAACAGAAGCAGATCTGGCTTTGGAAAGAGCCCTAGCAAAGCCATCTTCATCATCATCTTCATACAAAAAAGAATATTTAAATGATTATATGGTTTCTGATGACCTAGTTTTAGACCAGACTGAAGAAATAGAAGAAATCATAGAAAATCCGGATGAATGTGATGATTTTGGCACTACACTTTTAATGCAAGCCGCAAAAACCGGCAACGACTGGCAGGTAAAAACTTTGCTTAAATCTGGGGCAAAAGTAAATCTTAAAGATAAAGACGGCTGGACCGCCCTTATGTATGCAGTTCGCTACCAGGAAAGTATGACTTGCGTAGAACTTTTGATAAACGCTGGAGCTGAGGTAAAGGCTTTGAATAATTACAAGGCTTCTGCCCTATCGCTGGCTGCTTGTTATAACAACAATCCCGAAATTATCAAAAAACTTTTGTCTTATTATTCGCCTTCAGATAAAGAAGTTTTGAAGTCTTGTGTTTTATTGCTGTCTGAAAATCATACATCAGAATATTTGCAGCTTTCTAAACTGAATGTTTTTATGGAATTGGGCTTACCAATCAACAGTTTTTATGAAGGAAAAACGCCTTTGATGTACGCCGCAGAATATGGAAATTCTACAAAAGCCATTAAAGTTTTATTGGAAAATAATGCAGTAACTTCAATCCGGTCATCAGAAGGAAAAACTGCCTACGATTATGCAAGCGAAAATAAAAAATTGGCTCATGACAAAACTTATTGGGAACTAAATAAAAAATAGGAAAATATGAGAATTACTGGTGGTACTTTAAAGGGGAGAATTATTAAATGTCCGGACGGCGTTATCAGGCCGGCTATGGACAGAATGAGGGAATCTGTATTTTCGATCCTTGGTGATTTATCTGGAAAATCCTGGCTGGATTTATTTTCGGGTTCTGGAACTATTGCAATTGAAGCGGTTTCCAGAGGTTCTAAAGATGTAGAACTTTGCGAAAAAGATAAAATCAAAATCAACACAGTGTTGGAAAATGTTTCAATCACAGAAAAAGACTGCGGGGTAAAAATTAAGTGCCATTTTATGCCTGTTGAATATTTTATCAAAAGGTGTAAACGCTCTTTCGATTTTATTTTTTTTGATCCTCCTTTCCCTTATAAATTTCATGAAGATTTAATTTTGCAGGCAGATAAAAACGGACTTTTGAACAGAACTGGGACAATCCTGGTTCATAGACCAGAAGAACATTTTATGCCGGATAAAATTGGAAATCTTACAAGAAGTGACCAGCGGGTTTACGGCAGGTCAATTGTTGATTTTTATACATACGAAGATCAGTAAAAACTGTAGAGTTTTTTACAGTCTTTGTAGCGTTTTTTACATTTTGACATATTACAAAAGTATGTTATACTTGTAAAAATATTTAAATTTGTGATCTTATGAATAGAAAAAGTTTAGAAGAAAAATTTACTAAAACTGTACAAGAAAAAAACATTCCTGATGGTTTCATTAAAGTCACTGACAATCCTGTTCAAGGTTTAACTCCGGAACAGAAGGTCATTCTAAACCGCAAAGCTAACATAATGTTCAATAATGGTAATATCGAAGATGCCAGAAGAATATACATCACAACTGGATATTCTGATGGTTTGACTCGGGTTGGAGATTACTACATGAACAAAAATGAAAGCTTAAAAGCCCTTAAAGCGTATTTTTTAGCTCACAACAAAAGAGATGTTGAACCAATCTATGAAAACATAGCAAAAGTTCTATCAACTCTTATAGACGAAAACTGATTAAAAATTTGGAGATGATTAAAAAATGGAAGACGAAAAAGTTATGACAGACATTATCGTTCCTGAATCTTTTGATGGCGATGCCTCTCTTGATGTTCTTGATGAAAAAATGACCAAAATCTCGGAACTTTCTAAAAAAGGCTATCAGTTGATAAAAGAAAATGACATTGCAGGTGCAAAAGATGCCTTTAATAGCATTCTTCTGATTGATGATAACAACAATTATGCACTTGTAGGCCTTGGAGACACGGAACGTAAACAAAATCACTTTAGTGATGCAATAAATTACTATAAAAAATGTCTGGACTTTTATCCTGCAAATAATTATGCCCTTTTTGGTCTGGCAGATTGTTATAAAGCTTTAAATCTTTATTCAAAAGCTATAGATATTTGGCAGCAGTATTTGACTCATGATGATAAAAATATCACAGTCATCACTCGGGTTGCTGATACTTACCGAAAAATCCACGATTTTAGAAAATCGAAAGAACTTTATCTTAAAGTTTTGGAAATGGAAAAGGACAATCCTTATGCTTTAATTGGTTTGGGCCATTTAAATTATGATTTTAAGGAATACAAAGAAGCTCTTTTCTATTGGACTCGCGTTTTTGAAATTAATGATAAAAATACCGTTGACATTCGCGTTTTGACTTCCATCGGAAACTGTCACCGAAAATTAAAGACATTTGACCAGGGAACTAAATATTTTGAAATGGCCCTCGAAAGAGAACCTAACAATTTTTACGCCCTTTTTGGCTTGGCCGATTGCTACCGTGGAATGAATCAGCAGTTAAAATCTGTTTATTATTGGAATAAGATTTTGGAAATTGATCCAAATAACAAAGTAATTTTGACTCGTGCCGGCGATGCTTACAGAACTTCTGGAAATTACGAAGAAGCAAAAAAATATTACAACAAGGCTCTGGAAATTGACTTTGATATTTACGCTGCAATTGGATTAGCTCTTATTTGCAAGGGTGAAGGAAATTATGAAGAAGCGGCAAAAAGGTTTGAAACTCTTATCAAAAACGAACCTAAAAATGTCCGCCTTTATGTAGATCTTTCTTCTTGCTATGAAGCGATGAATGACAAGGCCCAAGCTGTAAAAGTTTTGAATGATTATTTGAAATTTGATGCTCATAATATTTCTGCAAGAATGGCTTTGGAAAAGCTTAATCGAAGATAAAAGATAGAAAATAAACTATGTCAAAAATCATTTTGTCAGGTCTTTTAGCAGATGAAATCACGGAAAAATTGTCTTTGGGGCAAAAATTCCGTGGAACTCAGATTTTTAAATGGGTTGGAAGCGGCGTAAAAGACTTTGACCAAATGACAAACCTCAGTCTGGATTTAAGAAATCAGCTGAAAGAAAAAGCCCTCCTCCGCTCCTCAAATGTCACCAATGTTTTAAAAGACCCAGACGGTACTGTAAAGTTGCAAATTACCCTCCAGGACGGCAATTCTGTTGAAACAGTTTTATTGACAGACAAGGAAGGCCGAAAAACTGCCTGCGTTTCCTGCCAGGCCGGCTGTGCCATGAAATGTGCCTTTTGTATGACCGGAACTTTGGGGCTGGCAAGAAATCTGGAACCCTACGAAATTGTAGAGCAGTTTTTGTACCTGGAAGAAATTGCCGGAAAACTGGACAACATTGTTTTTATGGGAATGGGCGAACCTATGCAAAATCTTGGCGGAATCAGAAAGGCCATTGAGATTTTGTGCCATAAAGATGGGCGGGCTTTATCATCAAAAAGAATTACCTTGTCTACTTGTGGGGTGGTTTCTGGGATTTATGATTTGGCTGATAATGGCCCTCATATCAGACTGGCAGTTTCGTTGACGACTGCGAACGAAGATTTGCGAAAAGAACTGATGCCGGTTGCAAAATCTTCTGCAAATTCTCTTGCGGAATTAAAAAAAGCCATTAATTATTATGCAGAAAAATCTGGGAAAAGAGTTACTTTGGAAGCAGCCCTCCTTCATCAAAAAAATACAGACGAAGTTAGTGCTCAAAATATGAGCAATTTTGCAAAAGGACTTGATGTAAATATCAATTTAATTCCATGGAATCCTGTGAGCATTTTGCCTTTTGAAGAGCCGTCAAATAACGAAGTTCATAATTTTGTAGCAAAACTTGAAAAAGCTGGCTTGAATATCACTTTGAGGACCAGACGTGGCAGAACTATTGGCGGGGCTTGCGGCCAGTTGGGAAAAACTTCAAAATAATTTGTAAAATCCCTCAAAAACTTTCAAAAATCTTGTTGACAGTTAAAAATTCTGTGTTATTATTGTTTTAAGTGATAGTAATACTATCACAAATAGATATTTACTATCTGGCTGAGGTGAAGTCTTTTATGAAGATTTATAATGCAGAAAAATCATATAAAGCAAAAGAAAACTCTGTAATTGGGGTGATAAATCTGATTGATTACGTAAATCCGGATTATAAAATAAAAGACGCCTGGATTAATGTTGGGGGCTGGCAAAGCTGGAACCCAGGATTTGAAGTTGGGCCTGGAAAAATTCAGCCGTCACTAAAATGTCATTTGATAAAAGGCTGGAACCAGTATCTTGTTTTTCCGGAAACGAAATTTAAGCCATCTAAAAATCAGGTTTTGGGCCAGTTTGTTTGTTATTTGAGGTGGAATGATTTTTATTTAGTTTTTGCGTCGGTTGGGAATGTGAATAATGCTTCGTGGGCTGTGAACGGCCTGGCAGGCAGAAAAATTGCCGGGGAGGCGTCAGATTTTCCTGGAAATGAGGATTTTTTACCGCCCGTCCAGTTTATTTTTGACCGTAAAAAAAATCAGGTCTTAATAGAAATTTGTGATAAAAATCAGACTTGGGAAAAAGGACAAATCCAGGCAAAAATCGAAATTTTTACGGCGGATTCTTATTTTGACTGTAAAAATAAATTGAAGGAAATTTTTGGCTCTAATCACTTTGAAAAAATTGAAGGCCTGGGAAAAAATCCGGGCGGTTGGGAAAGTTGGTACAATCACTACGCGAACATAAATGAAAAATTGATTTTGGAAGATTTGGCCGCCCTGAACCAAAGTCAAAATATTATCACCAAAGGGAATTTTTCGTCGCGGATTTTTCAAATTGATGACGGTTGGGAAAAAAATCTGGGGGATTGGGATTTTCGGGAAGACCGTTTTCCCCAGGGCTTAAAAAATCTCGCAGAAAAAATTGAAAATCAGTCTTACATTCCAGGGCTTTGGCTTGCCCCTTTTATCATTGATTCTAGAAGTCAAACTGCAAAAAATCATCCTGACTGGCTTTTGCGAAAGGAAAATGGCCGGCTCCTAGTGGCAGGTTTTAATCCTCTTTGGGGAAAAAATGGCTCTTTTTATTGTCTGGATTTGAGCAATACTGAGGTTTTAAATCATCTTGACCGGATTATGGACAAAGTCATAAATGATTGGGGCTTTCGCTATTTGAAGTTGGATTTTTTGTATGCAGGAATGCTTTACGGAAAAGGTCAAGCGGATGATGCTGCTTACAAATTTTATTTGCGGGCGGTAAAAAAATTGACTTCTCGCCGGCAGACAAAAGCTGGCAAGCCTGTTTTTTATCTTGGTTGCGGATTGCCATTTGAACTTTCATTTAATTACTTTCCACTTTCTAGAATTGGTTGCGATACTTATGAAAAGTGGGAAAATTCTCTTTCAAAAAAACTCAATTGGAACGGTAGGAATTCTGCCTATCTCAATTTAAAAGATACCTTGGGCCACGCCCTGTGGGACAAAACGATTTTTGCAAATGACCCCGATGTTTTGTTTATCCGTAAGGAAAATTGTTGGCTTAGCCTGGCAGAAAAAGAACTGATTGCAAAGGTTGATATTTTGTTTGGCAGCCAGCTTATGTATTCGGACGACCCGGCAAAATCATCATCAGAAGAAGAAAAACTTACTGGGGAAATTTTGGATTTTTGGGAAAAATATAAAGATGAAGAATTCGGACTTAGGCAAACTGGGACGGATTTTTATGAGATTTTTTCAAAATCGGGAAAATATAAGGGGCAGATAAATCTTGGAAAAGAACATTATCTGCTTATAGAAGAAAAGTAATAATTGGAGGCTAAAAAATGGAAATTTTTGGAAACGAAATCAGCAAAAAAGATTATAAAAAAGCGGTAAAAGGACAGAAAAAATTCATCAAAAAGTTTGGTGATGACCGAACTACAGAATATCCCTTGGCTCTGGCAGATAATCCTGTAATCACAGGGCCACTTGGCGTAAAAAATATCATAATTTCTGACGAAAATTCCGGCAAAAAAGAACTTGAAATGCCTGAAAACCCTATCATCATCGGAAATATCCGCATGGGATTTGGCCATTACCGCATTTCTATGGCAATGGCTTCTGCCGCCCATTCACTTGGCTACACTCCCCTCTGGCTGGACTTGAATTCATTTCCCCAGACGACCTGCACAAAAATTATTTCTTATCAAAATGATTTGTATTCGCTGGGCTCTCGCCTTTCTCAGAAAATTTCACTTTTTAATAAACTTGTTTGGGAACCATTAAATTACGAAGGCTTTAAAAAACTTTCATACAATGCTGGCGACCAGAAAAATGCGGAACTTATGACGCCGATTTTCCATCAGATTCCAAAAGACACTCCATTAATTGCAACCCACGTTTGGCCGGCCCAGGCTGCCATTCACGCCGGAATGAAAAACGTCGTAAACGCCATTCCCGATAACTGGCCAATGGCTTTGCACCTTGCTCAAGGTTCCCTCCACACGGTTCAGACTTACAACGCCTATTTTGGTTACAGGAGTTTGCATGGTTTTGTTGATGGAAAAATCCTTAATCCTATTCCTGCAAATCAGATTTTGTACACAGGCCATTATATTGATGATGAAATGGTGAGAAATATAGAAGAAGATTGTGGCAAGAGAATTGACCGGGCAACAAATGGAAAGCCCCTGCGTTTTCTTTTGACAATTGGAGGGGCCGGGGCTCAAGGAGAATTTTTTGCAAAAATTATAAAAGCCCTGCTGCCTTATGTAAATCAGAAAAAAGCTACAATTTACGTGAACTGTGGGGATTATCAGAATGTTTGGGAAAATATGAAAAATATAATTCCCCAATTGGCTGATCAAAGTCTTTGCCATACCCATTTTGATGATTGGGACCAGGAAGTTTTGTTTGCTAACAAGGCAATTTCTGGGGATGATGATTTTTCTTCGACAGGAATTCACGCTTTTTGTAATAAAGATATTTTTGCAGCGGTTTATATCACAAATCTTTTAATCAGAGCTAGTGATATTTTGGTGACAAAACCTAGCGAACTGGCTTTTTATCCTGTTCCAAAACTTTTTATAAAAAGAGTTGGCGGTCACGAAATGTGGGGAGCAATTCATTCTGCCGAAATTGGCGATGGCACTCAGGAATGCGAAAGCCCTGAATATGCTTGTGCCATGCTTGAAATGATTTTGCAAGACCCGAATGTGATTTGCGGAATGTGTAATTCTATCATCAGAAATAAAAAAGATGGGATTTATGATGGAGCCTACAATGCGGTCAAAGCGGCTGTAGGTATGGGAAAGGCTGATGTTTAACCTACTCGGAACCGTTATTCCGGACTTGGTCCGAAATCTTGCCCTCCGTCATTCCGGACTTGGTCCGAAATCTCATGAGATGCTGAAACGAGTTCAGCATGACGCATGGGGCGATTTTTTTCATAAAAAGGGGATTTTATGACTGCTAAAGAAAAATTTATTGAAGAAAAAGACGAACTGAAAACTAGCCGAATGAACCGGATTTTGCAGGCCGCCTTCAGTCTTTTTTCACAAAAAGGAATCGACACAATTGCCATGACCGATATTGCAAAAAAAGCAGAAATTGGTGTGGCGTCTTTGTATCGCTATTACGAAACAAAAGATGAAATTGCAATCAGAACTGTGATTTGGGCCTGGGAACGTGAAAAAGAGGCAATTTTGCCAGACCTTACATCTGGAAATTACGAAAACTTGACGGGAATCGAAGAAATTAAGGTGATTTTTGATGAATTTATCAAACTTTATGAAAATTCCCAGGATTTTTTGCGATTTATTTATTTTTTTGATTCTTACGCGGTCAGGACAAATATTTCCAAAGAAAGGCTTGCCGATTACGAAAGCATAATCACTTTTGTGCAAAATCTTGTCACAAAAGCCATTAGCAAGGGACTGGAAGATAAAACAATCAGTCAAGATTTTAGAAAATATGAAAATTCCCTGTATTTTTCACTTATGCATTCATTTTTCAGCACTTGCCAAAAACTAAGTTTAAGCGGAAATATGCTGAAAATGGACGAAATCATAAGCGGAAAAAGTCAGCTGGAAATTCTTTCAAAAATAATCATTCAAGGGATAAAAAATTAAAAACGTACGCACAGGAGGCAACAAATGAAAACTTTAACTAAAGGTAAAATGTGGGTCTACGCC
>CAZGDL010000040.1:0-3049 GCA_964525075.1 uncultured Treponema sp. | reverse complement strand
GCACAGGAGGCAACAAATGAAAACTTTAACTAAAGGTAAAATGTGGGTCTACGCCATCGGACAATTAGGATGGTCAATTATTTCGGGATTAATCGGTTCCTGGCTGGTTTATTTCTATCAGCCTAGCCAGGAAGCCATTGACCAGGGAATGACGCAGTTGATTCCGGACGGTCGCGTCATTTTTGGAGTTTTAACAATCATAGGTCTTATTTCGGCAGGTGGCCGAATTCTTGACGCCATCACCGATCCTCTGATTGGAAATATGTCTGACAAGTGTAAAAGCAAACTTGGCCGTCGTATTCCATTTATGAGATATTCAGCTATTCCACTTGGCCTGATTTTTGTCCTTGTTTTTTGTGCTCCTGTAAATGGCGTTTCTGGAATCAACGTTTTCTGGCTATTTTTGTTTATAGCCTTGTATTACATTGCAATTACTTGTTACTGCACACCTTACACTTCACTTCTTGCGGAACTTACTCATTCACAAGATGAAAAAATGGAATTGTCCACTTGTATTTCCCTGACATTTATTGTTGGTACAGCCATCGGATATGTTGCACCAGTTATTTGGGGAGGATTTATTGGTGGTGGAATGTCTAGAGTTCCTGCTATGCGGCTCACATTTATCATTTTGTCAGTTTTTGCGACAATTTGTATGTTAGTCCCAGCAATCTTCCTTAAAGAAACTGATTATTGTGATGCAAAACCATGCGATACCCCAATGCTCAAATCTCTGGCAAAAACTTTCAAAAACAAGGATTTCCGCATTTTCGTAGTTCAGGATGTAATTTACTTTTTGGGATTGACGCTTTTCCAGACAGGTCTTCCATTCTTTGTAACTTCCCTGCTAAAGTTTGATGAAGCCATTTCCACACCAATGTTCATCGGCCTTACAGCCCTATCCCTGGTCTTTTATCCTTTTATCACAAAACTTGCCCGCTCTTTTGGCAAGAAAAAACTTTTGGTTGCAGCCTTTATCGGATTTTTTATAACATTCGGACTTACTGGAATAAGCGGACCTGGCTTAAAAATCCCTGTTGTAGTTCAGGCTGTTTTGATTGTAGTTTTGGGTTCTTTTCCAATGGCAGTTTTTGGGATTTGTCCACAGGCAATTGTTGCCGACATTGCCCAATCTGACGAAATCACAACTGGCGAAAACCGTTCTGGAATGTTCTATGCCGCCCGAACCTTTGCAATGAAGTTGGGACAATCCGCTGCAATGTTGCTTTTTACTTCACTTGCCACAATTCGTGCGAGCGAAGGTAGCGGATATGGATACCGAGTAGTTGCGATTGTTGCAGCAATTTGTTGTGCAGTTGGCGGAATTTGTATGCAGATGTTTAATGAAAAGAAAATTCTTGGAATTATCAATTCAGAAAATAAATAAAATAGGCCTCTAAAGATTTCAATTTTTAGAGGCCAACTTTGTCATAAACCTTTGCCATAAATTGAAAAATAATCTGTTAAAATTGTACAGAACTAGATTAAAAATTTATTCAATTGAAAAAAAAATACATCTTAGCTATAATTATGGAACTAAAGATAACGGAGCATTGTAATGCAGAAAAAAATATATGTAGTTGGAATGTTTGACGATGGAACTGCCAGCAAAGTTCAGGCTGCTGTAGCTGCTGTTGCAAGTGTAACAAATTGCGTTGCAAATTGCGAAAAATCTCAGGTTCTTGTTGATTATGATGATGCAGGTGCTGAAGATGCAATTAACAGTGCAATTACTTCTTGCGGTGTCGATGTTCTAGGATAAAAAAATGAAATTAGCTATTCTTGATGCTCACGCAGATAATCCTGGTGATTTATCTTGGAAGCCTTTTGAAGAATTAGCAGATGTAGTTTTGTACGATAGAACAAGTCCAAACGAAGTTGTAAATCGCATCGGTGATTCCGATGCGATTTTTGTTAACAAAGTACAAATTACAGAAGAAATTCTAAAATCGGCCCCAAAATTAAAATATATTGGTGTTTGTGCGACTGGTTACAATGTGATTGATTTACCTGCCTGTTCAAAACGTGGCATTGTCGTAACAAATATTCCAGCCTACTCTACAAATGCTGTTGCCCAGCACGTTTTTGCTTTAATCACCTATTTTTCAAATCATGTAGCCTTACATAATGATTCCGTTCATCAAGGTGATTGGTGTAAATCCCCTGATTTTGTTTATTGGAAAGAACCTTTGTTTGAATTGGCAGGCAAAACCCTGGGAATTTTTGGCTATGGCAGCATAGGTTCAAAAGTTGCAGAAATAGGTAAAGCATTTGGCATGAAAATTATCTGCAATACCAGAACTAAAAAGCCTGGAATGCCAGAATTTGTTTCGTTTGAAGATTTATTAAAAAGGTCTGATATTCTTTCTCTCCACGCCCCTCTTACCGATCAGACAAAAAATATCATCAACAAAGAAAGCCTTGCATTGATGAAAAAATCAGCATATTTGATTAACACTGCAAGAGGCGGATTTGTTGTTGAAAAAGATTTGGCAGAATGTTTGAAAGCTGGGGGAATTGCAGGTTATGCAGCAGATGTTATTGGAACTGAGCCGATGGTGGCAGATTGTCCACTCCTCGGCTGTCCAAATTGCATTCTGACCCCGCACATTGCATGGGCACCAAGGGAAACTCGCCAAAGACTTATGGACATTGCATTGGAAAATTTTAAAGCTTGGCTTGCGGGAAAGCCGGTCAATGTGGTGAATTAGAAATATAATCTCTTATCTATTCCACATTTTCATAAAAGCCCCTTTTTTATTTTTAAGTTCTTCAAAGTTTCCTTGTTCAAGAATCTGTCCTTTTTCAAATGGAAAAATTTTATCACACTTTTCTACTGTAGATAGCCTGTGAGCAATTGAAATTATTGTTTTCCCAGCCTTTTTTTGTTCTTCAATTAATTTTATAATTTCTTTTTCAGATTCTGTATCAAGATTACTTGTAGCCTCATCTATTATAATTAAGGAAGGATTTTTGATTAAAGCCCTGCAAATTGCAATTTTTAATAATCTGTTCTTGAGTCATTGTTTATCCTCCTTTAGTTTTTGTT
>CAZGDL010000039.1:0-14118 GCA_964525075.1 uncultured Treponema sp. | reverse complement strand
TTGCAATAACTTCATTTGCATTCATATTGCTCTGAGTTCCAGAACCTGTCTGCCAAACAACGAGTGGAAAGTGGTCATTCAAAGAACCAGAAATTACTTCATCACAAGCCTGACTGATTGCCTTTAATTTTTCATCAGTCATTTTTTCTGGTTTGAGGGCGTTATTTGCAATTGCAGCAGCCTTTTTTAAATAACCAAAAGCCTTTGTGATTTCGCGAGGCATTGTTTCAATTCCAACGCCAATTTCAAAATTTTCGTGACTACGTTCAGTTTGAGCTCCCCAGTATTTATCTGCAGGAACTTTTACTTCACCCATAGAATCATGCTCAATTTTGTATTCCATCGGATGCTCCTAGAACTGAACCTGTTTGATAACGTCTTTAAGGCATTCAGCACTGTGCTTCAAAGCTTCAATTTCGTGGTCGGTAAGTGTAGCTGCAACGTGTCCTTTAATTCCCTTATTTCCAACTACAGTAGGAATAGAAAGACAAACATCACTAATGCCGTATTCGCCATTCAACATAGAAGTGATTGTAAGAACTGAATCTGTAGAATAATTCAATGATTCACACAAAGTTGCTGTTGTAACGCCGATAGCGTAGTTTGTGCATTTTTTAGCAGCAATGATGATTCCGCCAGATTTGCGGATATAATCTTCAACATCATCTTTATTGAATTCTGGGAGTTTTTCGCCAGTAAATGAACCTGCAAAAGTATCAACTGGAATAGAACCGATATTTGCCAAAGACCAAGGAACAAAAGAAGAATCTCCGTGTTCACCGAATACATAACCGTGAACATTTTCCTGGGCAACTTTGTAAGTTTCTGCAATGCGGGCTCTAAAGCGAGCTGTGTCCAGCATTGTTCCTGTACCAAAAATGTGATTTTCTGGAATTCCAGAAGTTTTGATAAACTGATATGTAAGAATATCAACAGGATTTGCAACAATTACATAAAGTGCATTTGGAGCAACTTTTGTAATTTCTGGAATGATAGATTTTGTAATATTTACGTTTGTCTGGGTCAAATCAAGACGAGACTGTCCTGGCTTACGAGCAACACCAGAAGTAAGGATAACTATATCGGAATCTTTAGCATCGGCGTAGTCACCGTCATGAACAGAAACAGGACCAACAAAAGGTGTCCCCTGTCTGATATCCATAGCTTCTCCCATTGCCTTGTCTTTTACAACATCAATCATGACAATTTCCGAAGCAAGCTGTTTTAAAGTTAATGCAAAAGCGATTGTAGAACCAACCTGACCTGCACCAATAATAGTAATTTTGTTTGACATTGATATGTCTCCTAATCAAGAATCTGAATAAATCGAAGTTTTCAAAAAAACGCCCGAATTTATCTTTCCAATAATAATCCTTTTATTTTATTTTGTGAATATAAAAAATGTTAATAAAGTAAGAGGAAGCCCTAAAATTTGCAATTTTTAGAAAGAAGTTCATAAAATCTCTAAAAAAAATTATATTTTTTGATTTTTGCCACTTGACCTTTTTTGGGGATTTCTATAATATTCTAAACATCACTTGCGGATGTCATATAACGGCTCATTATCTCAGCCTTCCAAGCTGATGACGAGGGTTCGACTCCCTTCATCCGCTCTTAAAGCTTCCTGTTTTAGGAGGCTTTTTTTATATACAGCACAAGACAGTATTGCAAGACTTACTTGACTTAACGCTTCCTGATTCAGGGAGCGTTTTTTTTGCCCAAACTGGCTTTTTTTTGATTTTTAATTGCCGTCCTCTAATCACCAGAAAACAAGCTGAAAGTAAACCGAAGAAGGGGATTTTTTTTATAAAATTTACAATATAAAATACACCGCAATTTATATACTTTTTGCAATTTTGATTGTATAATCCGTGGACTATGAGCAAGTTTACTTTTAAGGGTGGAATTCACCCAAGAGAGATGAAAGAGCTTTCTAATCAGTGTAGCATCCAGGACGCTTTTCCATCATCTCGAATGGTAACCATTCCTGTTACCATGGGTGGAGCCCCAAATACTCCATGTGTAGCTGTTGGTGACCTTGTGGCAAGAGGTCAGATTATTTCCAACGGTGACAAGTTTATGAATTGTCCTGTTCATTCTTCTGTATCTGGCAAAGTTAAAAAAATACAGAAATGTCTTGTAACAGGAAATCAGGAAGTTCCATGTATCATCATTGAAGCTGATGATGAAAATCGTACAGATTTTATGGAGCCTTTAGATCCTTTCACCTGCCAACCATCTGATGCTTTAAAACGAATTAAAGATGCCGGCATTGTTGGTATGGGTGGTGCATCATTTCCGACACACGTAAAGTTGAATCCTCCTGAGGATAAAACTATTGATTATGTTTTAATCAATGCGGCTGAGTGTGAACCTTATCTTACTTGTGATGAAAGAACATTGCAGGAAGAAACTGAAAAGTTTATTGATGGGGTGGCAATTGAATGTCGGATTGTCGGGGCTCAGGGAATTATTGTTCTTGAAGAAAATAAAAAATACATAAAGCCAAAACTTTTGGAAGAAATCAATAAAAAAGGCTATAGCGATGATATTTCTGTTTGCATTGTAAAAACAAAATATCCTCAAGGCTCAGAAAAATTCATTGTTTCTTCTGCCCTTGGAATTGAGATTCCTTCTGGCAAATTGCCTGCCGACGCTGGGGTAATAATTTCAAACGTTGGTACTGTTTGTGCAATTTCTGATGCTTTCAGATTGGGTAAACCTTTAATCGACCGTTCTCTCACAATTTCTGGAGAAGCTGTTGAAAAGCCTTGCAACCTTAGAGTTCCAGTTGGAACTTTGGTTAGCGACCTTAATCCTCAATATTTTACCTTGAAGGAAGATTCTGTGGCAAAAATCATTTCTGGCGGTCCTATGATGGGATTTGCCATGCCTTCAATGAATTTTCCGATTGCAAAGGGAACTTCTGGAATCACCTTCCTGACTCAAAAAGATACTTACCTGGGCGAAGAAGACCAGTGTATTTCTTGTGCAAGATGTGCTTCTACCTGTGCCATGCACCTGGCTCCTGTAATGATGATTAGGGAACTGAAGTCTGGAAATCTGGATAAGGCAAAAAGATATGGTTTGATGGATTGTATTGAATGTGGTTGCTGTGCTTATGTTTGTCCAGCTCATATTAATATTGTCCAGAGGGTAAGACTTGGAAAAGGCCTTGTTCGCCAGAAAATGGCCCAGGAAAAAGCAAAGGCTGAAAAAGCCACTTCCGCCACCCAGGCAAAAGACTCTTCCTCAAAAGACAGCTCAAAGGAGGGAAAATAATGACTAATAAAATTCACTTATCTTCAAGCCCTCATTTTACTCAAGGCTTAGATACATCAAAAATAATGCTCTCTGTAATAGTTGCCCTGTTGCCTGAATGCGTAGCCGGGGTGGTTTTCTTTGGCTGGCGGGCTTTGGTCACAATTCTTGTAAGTGTGATTTCTTGTGTATTTTTTGAATTTTTGTTTCAGAAAGTTACAGGTCAAAAAATCGTAATCAAAAATAATTCTGCAATTGTTTCTGGTATTATGCTTGCTTTAGTTTGTCCTCCAAATGTTTCTTGGTGGATGATTGTGATTGGTGCTGCCGTTGCAATGATTTTTGCCAAAGGAATTTTTGGCGGAATTGGGTCGAATGTCTTTAACCCGGCTTTGACTGGCCGTGCAGTTTTGTTCATCAGCTTCCCGGTAGCAATGGGAGCAAAGTGGATGGAACCTTTCAGTCCAGATGCAATTTCTTCTGCAACAATTTTGTCTTCGCTAAAAAACGCTTCGGTTGCCCTGAACGACGTTGACTTTTTGCAGTATTTTCTAGGTAACAGAGCAGGTTGTATTGGTGAAACTTCAATCCTCTTAATCTGCATTTCATTTATCTTCCTTTTGCTGATTAGAGTGATTGACTGGCGAGCACCGGCTGGAATGGTTGGTTCTGTAATTGTTCTTTCATTTATCGGTGGCCTGGTAAGTCATGGAAATATTGGGGACGCCGGCAAGGAAGTTTTGCTTAATCTTCTTACTGGTGGTTTAGCTTTTGGTGCTTGTTTTATGGTTACTGATTATGCGACAACTCCTGTCACAAAACCTGGCCGTCTTGTATTTGGAATTGGTTGTGGAATAATCACTTTCTTAATCAGAAAATTCGGTGGTTACCCAGAAGGCGTAATGTTCAGTATTTTGATTATGAACTCAATTGCTCCTTTCTTGAATAATTTGACTGTAAGAATGTACGGATATGGTAAAAAAGGCCACAAAAGAGCAGAGCTTTCAAAAATTAATATGACTTTTGATTTAAACAATGCAAAACTTTTTAAGGATAATGGTGAAGGTGTAATTTTTGTTGAATCAAATAAAAATGACGAACAAGGAGGCTCAAATGAGTAATTCTAAAATTAAAAATTTGGGCATAGGCGAAATGATTAAACTTGGTCTTATCCTTGTTTGTTATGCTGTAATTTCCTGCACGGTTCTTGCAATCGTCAATTCTTTTACTTCGGTAAAAATTAAGCAAAATCAGATTGAAACTGCAAATCAGGCTATGAGGCAGGTTTTTGCAGAGGCTGATGATTTTGTCGAAATCACAGATTTTGAACCTTCTTCAAACGGAAATATTACAATCAGTGATGTTTATCTTGCCAAAAAAGATGGAAAAACTATTGGTGGGGTAGCCCAGGTTGCAGGTCCAACTTATGATAAAGGAAAAATCATCGTTGGTGTGACTTCAGAGGGCCTTGTTACAGGAATGCAGGTTCTTGAACTTTCTGATTCTCCAGGTTTTGGTCTTAAAGCAAATGATCCAACTTTCCACCTGGCTAACGGAATGACTTTCTACGGTCAGTTTGCCGGAAAAGATGCTAAAAATGGATTTAAGACAAATTCCAATTTTGATGGAATTTCTGGTGCGACAATCACATCTGATGGTTTTGCTGATTTAATGACAGAAGGAACCTCTTGTTTAATTAAATATTTGGAGGGGCATCATGAGTAATAAATTAAAAACATTTACAAAAGGTTTTCTGATTGAAAATCCTCTTTTGGTATTAAATATTGGACTTTGTTCGTCTTTGGGCGTTACAACAAGTATTTTCAACGGATTTGGAATGGGAATCAGTATGACTTTTGTTTTGATGATGAGTGAAATTGTAATTTCGCTTTTCAAAAAACTTATTCCATCTGCAATCCGCCTTCCAATTTTCATTATCATTATTGCGGCTTTTACAACAATTGTTCAGCTGGTTTTGCAGGCTTATGTGCCGGCCCTCTACAGTGCACTTGGAGTATTTTTACCTCTGATTGTAGTTAACTGTATCATCATGGGACGAGTTGAAGCTTTTGCGTCAAAAAGTTCTGTTTCGGATTCTATTTTGGATTCGCTTGGAATGGGAATTGGTTACACAATTGTAATGGTTGCCATTTCTTTGATTCGTGAACTTTTGGGAGCTGGAACTTTAATGGCAGGAACTGCCCTCAAAGTTGAAATTATCCCGGAAGCCTACAGAATCGGATTGTTCAATAGTGCTCCTGGCGGCTTTCTGGTTTTTGGTACAATTGCAGGGATTGTTCAGTTTTGCAAGACAAGAAAAGCAGCAAAAGTTGAAAAGGCTGAAAAAACTGCCCTGGTAGAAAAATCATCAGAAAAATCAGCTACTACAGGCGAAAACACATCATCATCATCAAAGGAGGCTGAATAATGAATATTTTGATTGAAACTTTAAGCCTTTTTCTAAAATCAGCCATCATCGATAATGTTGTATTTATCCAGTATCTGGCAATTTGTCCTTTTATTGGTATGACAAACGATACAGAAAAAGCTACCGGTATGGGACTTGCTACAACTTTCGTAATTATCATTGCGACAGCCGTAACCTGGCCAATTTATCACTTTATTATGGTTCCTCTCGGATTGGAATTCTTACAGACTTTGTTCTTTATCCTGATTATTGCATCTTTGGTTCAGCTGGTAGAATTCTTCCTCAAAAAAATGATTCCAGGACTTTACAATGCAATGGGCGTTTACCTGGCTTTGATTACGACAAACTGTGCCGTTTTGGGCGTTACAATTAACTGTATCAGCAAAAACTACACTTATGGTCAGAGTCTTGTTTACGCTTTTGGAACTGCCATCGGATTTTTAATCAGTATGATTATTATGAGTGGCGTTCGTTCCAGAATCAAAACTGCAAAAATTCCTGAAAGTTTTAAGGGAACTCCAATCCTTTTTATTGCAGCATCGCTTTTGAGCCTTGCATTCTTGGGCTTTAAAGGCCTTATCAAATAGAGGGGGATTTTATGAATACGATTATCTATACAATAATTTGCGCCCTCGTCATCGCTTTTGTTTTGGGCGTTTTGCTTGGACTTTTTAAGAAAATTTTCCATGTTGATACTGACAAAAAAGTGGAAGAGGTTAGGGAAGTTCTTTCCGGGGCAAACTGCGGTGGTTGTGGTCTTGCCGGTTGTGATGCTTTTGCATCGGCTGTCGTAAAAGGTGACGCCCCAACAAACGGTTGTGTTGCTGGTGGCCCTGATTGTGCTTCTAAAGTTGCAAGTATTTTGGGAGCGGCTGGACTTGAAGTTAAACCTAAAATTGCATTTTTAGCCTGTAACGGCACAAAAGACTGTGCTCAGGCAAAAGGGGAATACCACGGACTTCAGACCTGTGCCGGAGCTCAACTTGTAATGAACGGAACTAAAAAATGTGCTTTTGGCTGTATCGGGCTTGGGGACTGTGTAAAAGTTTGTCCATTTGGTGCTCTTTCTATGGGTGATAATGGACTTCCTCTTGTAGATAAAGAAAAATGTCTTGGTTGCGGAAAATGTGCTACCGCTTGTCCAAAAGGACTTTTTAAAATTATCAATGCGGATACAAAAGGTGCGATTGCCCGCTGTGCTAATCATTCTGATAACAAACCTCAGATTAAAAAAGATTGTTCTGTGGGCTGTTTTAAGTGCGGTATTTGTGCAAAAAAATGTCCAGAAGGGGCAATCGACGTTTCTTCAGGAATTCCTGTGGTTGACTATTCAAAATGTACATCATGCGGAGTTTGCGTTTCTGCCTGCCCAGATAAAGTGTTGGTAGTTTTATAAAAATGGTGTTATAATTTTTACCTTATTCTAAAAGGAGGAATAATAAACGATGGAAAAATTTTTCAAAATTAAGGAAAGAGGTTCGACCGTAAGCCGAGAAATTATCGGTGGTATTACTACTTTCCTGGCAATGTCTTACATTCTGGCCGTAAACCCAGGTATGCTTGGTGGAATTCCTGGAATGAGTTTTGGCGGAGTATTTACTGCAACTGCCATTTCTGCTGCGATTGCAACTCTCTGTATGGCATTTCTCGCAAATCTTCCAGTTGCCCTTGCTTCTGGTATGGGATTAAACGCATTCTTTACATACACAGTATGTGGTTCAATGGGCTGCAGTCCTTGGTTTGCTCTTACTGCAGTTTTGCTTGAAGGCGTTCTTTTTATCTTGCTTTCTGTTTTTGGCGTTCGTGAAGCAATCATAAAATCAATTCCTGCTACAATGAAAAAAGCCGTTGCCGTTGGTATTGGTCTTTTTATTGCCCTGATTGGTTTGAATAATGCTGGTATTGTTACATCAGCAAACGGAACAATTATCGGATTTAATTCTTTTGATATGTCTCATGCAACTGCTCTTGTTGCAATCATCGGTCTTATCATCACAATTGTTCTTTATATTCTTAAAGTTCCTGGTGCAATTTTGATTGGTATTGCTGCTACAACAATTATTGGAATTCCTTTTGGAGTAACAAAAGTTCCTGATAATTTCTCTCCAGTTTCACTTCCAGAAAAACCATTCCTGTTTAAGTTTGAATGGACTGGAATTCTTTCTTTGAAATTCTTTGGTGTCTTCTTTACATTCTTGTTCACTGATATTTTTGATACAATCGGTACATTGATGGGAGTTGCAGAACAGAGTAATTTAAAAGATGATGATGGCAATATCAAAAACTGTAAGGAAGCTCTTCTTGCAGACGCTGTTGGTACAGTAGCTGGTGCTTGTCTTGGTACTTCGACTGTAACTTCTTTCGTAGAATCTTCTTCTGGTGTTGCTGCTGGTGCTAGAACTGGTCTTGCTTCTATTGTTACTTCTATTTTCTTCCTCTTGGCACTTTTCTTTACACCTTTGTTTGCTTTGGTTCCATCTTGTGCAACTGCTCCAGCTTTAATTTTTGTAGGATTTTTGATGATGCAGTCAGTTTCTTCTATCGACTTTACAGATTTGACAGAAGGTATTCCTGCATTTATCACAATTCTTGTTATGCCATTCGGATATTCAATTTCTAAGGGTATTGCATTCGGAATTATTGCTTACGTAATTGCAAAAATTGCCGGCAGAAAGATTAAAGATATTCCTGTTGTTACATGGATTCTTGCCGTGGTATTTGTATTTGCTTTGGCAATTAAGGCTATCTAAATAGTCTGAAATCTCATAAAAAAAGGCTACCTTCAGTTTGGAAGGTAGCCTTTTTTTTCGGATTTTTATATTTGATTAATATTTAGTTTCGGCGTAGCCAACCCAGCCTTCGTTTTCGACCAGGGCTTTTTCAAAATCATCAAGTTTGAAAGGGTAGCTTTTTGATAAAGAACCAGCAATCAGTTTTACTTTTGCAGTTCCATCATCATTTAAAACAATTTTACATTCTGTATCTTTATCAGCAAAAGTTTTGAACATATCTGCAATAGATTTTTTGTCCATTTCAATTGCTAAAAGGCCACAGTTAAACATATTCTGACGGAAAATGCGGGCAAAATTTGTTGCAACAACAACATAAATACCGTTTACTTCCAAAGCCCAAGGTGCATGTTCGCGAGATGAACCACAGCCAAAGTTATCGCGAGTGATGATTACTTTGTTGCCGGCAACATCAGTTTTGGGATTAAAGCCATCAAGTTTTAAATCTTCCAAAAGGTATGGTTTTAAAGCTTGCTTTGAAATTTCTGTTAAATACTTAGCAGGAATGATTTCGTCAGTATTGATGTCAGAACGATCCAGGAAGAGGACTGGACCACCAAATTGTTTCATTTTTAATCTCCCATAAAAATTTTTAGTTTTTTTTTGTAAAACCTCAGAAAAAATCCCCATAAAAGAAATTTTTTTTAAGGCTTATTTAAGTATAACATTTTTTCCTGCAAAAGTGGAAAAAAATCTATTGAAAATTCTTATTTTAATAGGAAAGAATTGCAAATACTTCCTTTTATCGCAGTTGCAGCGGCAGTGGCTGGGCTCATCAGATGAACCATTCCGCCTTTTCCCATTCGGCCGTTAAAGTTGCGGTTTGTTGTAGAAGCACAAACTTCGCCCTCGGCAATAACCCCGTTACTCATTCCAAGGCAGGCACCACAAGTTGGATTTGTGACACAAAATCCTGCGTCCATGAATATAGAAATAATACCTTCGTCCAAAGCGTCTTTGAAAACTTTTGGAGTAGCAGGGGAAACAATTCCTCGAACTCCATCAGCAATATGATGACCTTTTAAAACCTGGGCTGCAATTCTTAAATCAGAAAGACGACCATTTGTACAAGACCCGATATAAACCTGGTCCACGTGAGTTCCTTCCATTTCGCGGACTGGCTTTACCTGGTCGGGCTTGTAGCCGAAAGTGCAGACAGGTTCCAAATCAGACAAATCAAGGGTAATTACCTTGTAAAAATCAGCATCATCATCAGACTTCCATTTGGAATAATCTGCAAGGGCATCTTCTTTTGTCTTATATTCGTCTTTGATAAATGGCCAAAGATAATCAACAGTTTTTGCATCAGGATAGCAAATACCAGAAGTTGCCCCGGCTTCTACAGCCATATTGCTGAGGGTCATTCTAGATTCCATATCAAAATTATCAATAATTGGGCCGGTAAATTCGATAACGCAGTTTGTAGCCCCATTTACCCCGATTGTATGGATAAGATGGAGAATTACATCCTTTGCAAAAACACCTTCTTTGAGTGTGCCATTTAAAACAAATTTGATTGTTTTAGGCTCTCGGAAAGAGCAGACACCCTTCAAAATTCCAACTTCCAGGTCTGTAGTTCCGACCCCGGCAGCAAAAGCCCCGAATGCACCGTGGGTACAAGTGTGACTGTCCCCCATGATTACAGTGTAGCCAGGACGAACATAACCTTTTTCAGGGAAAATTGCATGGCAGACGCCGTTTGCACCAATATCAAAAAAATCTTTAATTCCCTGACGTTTAGCCCAGTCACGGAGGATTTTTTCCTGAGTTGCTGTTTTAGAATCCTTGGCTGGCGAAACATGGTCAATTACCGCCTTGATTTTGGTATTATCAAAAACCCTGTCTTTACCACGGTCAACCAAATCACAAATTGCAGTTGGAGTTGTAATCTCGTGACAAAAAACCCTGTCCAATTTTAAGACGTAAGTGTTTGGAAAGGGTGAGTCGACAAGGTGACTTTCAAAAATTTTCTGAGCAATTGTTTTTCCCATAATAAATAACCTCTGTCATTCATTATAAACAATCAGAATTTTTTAGTAAAGTTTAATATGACTAAATTTCTTTAAAAATATTAAAATTTTTAAACTTCGCAGAAACGTCATTTCGAATATCAGGCTCATCGTCATTCCGGACTTGCTCCGGAATCTCATAAACAAGAGATGCTGAACCAAGTTCAGCATGACGTGCTGGTAAAATGCTGAACCAAGTTCAGCATGACGTGCTGGTAAAATGCTGAACCAAGTTCAGCATGACGTGCTGGTAAAATACTGAACCCTGAACTTGATTCAGGGACAGTATGACACAAGATTTTCAATTTACTTATAAACAACGTACTGTAAAAGCAGGATATGGAGTTCTTCCATTTTTGTGACATTGAAAATTTTATAGACTTCAGTAAATTCTCTTTTTACAGTAGAAAGGCTGATAAAATATTTTTCGCTCAAATCTCTGTAATTCATATCATTATTGATAAAATCATAAATAAAATTTACCTGGCGCTCCGTCAATCCGTAATCAGAAAGATAAATTTTGGAGCCGGCTTTAACATCTGCCAGAAGGGACTTTTTTGTAACTGTAGTTGGCATAAAACATGAAAATTTAACTTTTATACTTTCGTAAAACCACAAAAAACAGGTCAAAACAAAAACTGACGAAAATAAATAAACACAACCTCGAGCCCAATCATTTACGATATTGAGGATAAGGGCAGCGAGGTGGAAGGGAAAAGGGATGATAAAATAATATTTGACATTTTTATCATCATAACGATTCATCGTAAGGATAAAATTTGATGAATAAAAAAGAAAAATCCCCAGGGTTTGAAATTCTGCAAGGACGCAGATAAGGCTTTCAATCTGCATAATCCAAAACTGAATCATATAATTGTATTTAAAACACAGATAAATTGTGAGAATTAAAATAATTCCGTGAATTGGGGGTAAAATATATTCTGAAAAAGGGATAAGACTACCATCATCCTGACCGGTAAATAGCAAAATATAGGAGATAAAATTGATAATAAGCATAAAAATTACAGAAATAATGCAGACTACTTTTTGCATCCCGATTTTAGGCTTTTTCATAATCGATATATTATATAGGAATGTGGGGAGAAAATAAAGTTTTTAATGAAGCCTAAAAAAAATACAATTATTATGAATAATTTTCCTAGTAGCAAACTTTTTTTTCTGTGATATTATTCTGGTAGTCGTTTTTTTACGACATAAACTTTTTTTGTAGTTATTCAGAATCGTCATTCCGAACTTGTTTCGGAATCTCATAACCATGAGATGCTGAAACAAGTTCAGCATGACGTAAATAGGTGAAGTCCAAGCATGTGACTTTATCATGATAAGTTGAATATTTACAATTTTTTTGTAGAGGTTTTTTATGTTTTTAGAAGCAAAAAATGCTTTGGTTTTCAAAAAAGGAAACGAAACTTTGATGATTGAAAGCTGGGGAAGGGATTCTCTTCGTCTGCGTTCAACTTTAGATCCAAACTTTATTGATAGAGATTGGGCTTTAACTGAAAAAATTGATCACGGGAAAGCAAAAATAAGCATTACAGAGGGTGGAGCAGAAATTTCTAACGGAAAAATCACTGCAAAGCTGAATAACAATGGGGTTATCACATTTTTGAAAGACGGGAAGGTCATTTTGCACGAATATTATCGTTCTTATGATCCGTCTGCAACAAAAGAATCTTGCTGTACAAAAATTATTAACCGCCAGTGGCAGGGAATTATTGGCGGAGATTATAAGCTGACAGTTCGTTTTGATCCAAATGATGGTGAAAAAATCTTTGGTATGGGACAATATCCAGATCCATATCTTGATATGAAAGGCTGTGTTCTTGAACTTGCCCAGAAAAATTCCCAGATTTCAATTCCATTTGCACTATCATCACTTGGCTACGGATTTTTGTGGAATAATCCTGCAGTAGGTCATGTTGATTTTGCCAAAAATAAAACTGAATGGGTGGCTGAATCTACAAAAGAAATGGATTACTGGATTACAGTTGGCGACCAGCCAAAAGAAATCATCGAAAAATTTACAGAAGCCGTTGGTCGTGCTCCAGCCCTTACAAAAGATTATCTTGGTTTCTGGCAGTGTAAACTCCGCTACCGTACCCAGGACGAAGTTTTGACAGTTGCTAGAAAATACAAGGAAATGGGAATCCACCTTGATGTTATGGTAATTGACTTTTTCCACTGGCCACGTCAGGGTGACTGGTGTTTTGACCCAGAATATTGGCCTGATCCTAAAGCTATGTGTGACCAATTGCACGACATGGGAACAAAGGTTATGGTTTCAATCTGGCCTTCTGTTGATAAAAAATGTTCGCATTACTATGAAATGCTGGACAAGGGATTTTTGGTTCGTACAGACCGAGGTTCTAATCAGACTTATGATTTTATGGGTGATTGTCTTACTTTTGATGCAACAAATCCGGAAGCACGAGAATATCTTTGGAATATCGTAAAAAAGACTTATGTTGATTTTGGAATTGATATGTTCTGGATGGATAATTCTGAGCCTGATTTTAATGTTTATGATTATGGCAATTATCGCTATCAGATGGGAACTGCACTTTCTTGCTCAAACATTTATCCAATCTATTATTCTAAAACTTTCTATGATGGAATGCGTTCAATCGGCAAAAAAAATAATGTAAATCTTGAGCGTTGTGCCTGGGTCGGTTCTCAAAAATACAGCAATGTTATTTGGAATGGTGATGTGCAATCAACCTGGGAATGTTTAAGAACATCAATTTGTGAAGGATTAAACATTGGACTTGCCGGAATTCCTTGGTGGAATACCGATATTGGTGGATTTATGTACGGAAATCCAGAAGATCCAGCTTTCGTAGAACTTTTGGAACGTTGGTTTGAATGGGCAGTTTTCTCTCCAATTTTAAGATTGCATGGAGACCGCGATCCACACGATACACCACCTTTGGATAAAGATCCACAGCGTGGCTACGGCGGCGGATATTTGTACACAGGCCGTCCAAACGAAATCTGGTCTTATGGTCCAGATGCTCAAAAAATCATGGAAAAGCAGATTAAACTCCGCGAATCTTTGGTTCCTTACATCGAAAAAGTGATGAAAGAAGCCAGCGAAAACGGAAGCCCTGCAATGCGAACTATGTTCTACGAATTCCCAGACGACCAGAAATGCTGGGAACTGAAAGATCAGTATATGTTCGGCCCTGATTATCTGGTAGCTCCAATTTTACACTCCGGTGCAAGAGAAAGAGAAGTTTACCTGCCACAAGGAAAATGGGAAAATATTCACACAAAAGAAGTGCTTGAAGGTGGAAAAACTGTAAAGGTTGACGCTCCACTTGACCAGATTCCGGTTTTCTTGAAGAAGTAGGGGAAGATTAGGATAAATCCCCTGAGAAAAAATTCTGATTTTTTTCTTCAGGGGATTTTTGATTGTTACCATTGCAATTTTTAGAAATTTCTACAAATCTATTTTATAATATCGTCTAGTACCCCATTTATTGATATACGTAATTTTTCTTTTATATTTTCTAATTCAAGATTAATCGTAGAAGTTTCGTTTTTTATTTCAAGTTGAGATAGCGTAAAATAAAGTTCGCAATTTGTAATTTAAAATTGAAAAAAGTCATTG
>CAZGDL010000038.1:9560-14149 GCA_964525075.1 uncultured Treponema sp. | reverse complement strand
TGATAAGGGCCTGGATTTAGCCCCCCTGACAAATGTTTTGCTTCAAAAATGCCAGGATAAGAAGCCAGCTTCCACCAACCATTTTGATCAACTAAACGAAAACGGCATAATTCCTGTCAAAGCCATTTATCTGCTTGCGGGTACTGCCACAGACAAAATTCTCCCAGACCTGAACAAATCTTCTATAAAATATCACGGCCCTTTTTCCTGCCTGCAAGATTTATTCGCCGAGGCCAAGTCCGATTTTGAAAATCAGCCCAAGTCTAGCGAGAACGAAATCGTTGTTTTTTCGCCAGGTGCCACAAGTTTTGGAATGTTTACCAACGAATTTGACCGCGGAAATAAGTTTATGGACGGGGTCAAAGAAAATTTTTCAAATAATATTTAGGGCGGTCCGGCAGGCTCCATTCGCTTCGCTCATTCCGCCCGCCGTCGGCTGTTCCGCAGTTCGGTAACCCTCAAACAAAAAAGGCTCACAAATAGTGAGCCTTTTTTGTTCTGCTTCGGCAGTTGAAACTGCCTTCGCAGCTGCTCCATAGCCTACCGCATCACCTCCATAATGTCAAAAAGGTGTAAATTCCCCCTATCCTTAAAGTTAAAAAGGTGTAGATTTCTCCTTGTCAATAATATCAAAAACGTGTATATTTTCCCCTGTAATTAATGTCAAAAAGGTGTATTTGTGCGTCGAAAATTTTATCAAACTCTTTTAAAATGGAAAAATCTCTCCCAAGGCAATTCTGCCGTTCTCATCGAAGGGGCTCGCCGTGTCGGAAAAAGTTTTGTTGCTCAAGATTTTGGCAAAAATGAATACAAAACTTGCATTTTTATAGATTTTTTTATTGCCCCCGACGAAGTAAAAGAACTTTTTGAAAAATATCTGCACGACTTGGATACTTTTTTCGCAAAAATTTCAGCATATTATTCAGTTCCTCTTTACGAACGAAACACACTTTTTATTTTTGATGAAGTTGAATTTTTTCCACGAGCCCGGGCAGCCATAAAATACCTGGTTCAAGACGGCCGTTACGATTACATTGAAACAGGATCCCTGCTCTCTATTCAAAAAAATACCCAAGATATTTTAATTCCATCAGAAGAACACCACCTTCAACTAAATCCTATGGATTTTGAAGAATTTTTGCTTGCGACAGGAAACGAAACTTTACTCCCCATCATCAAACAATGTTTTGAAAAAAAACAACCTATGGGTCAAGTCCTCCACCGCAAAGCCATGGACTTGTTCCGCCTTTACCTGATTGTTGGCGGTATGCCCCAGGCTGTTCTAGAATACATAAATTCCAAGGATTTTGAAAAAGTTGACTCTACAAAACGCCAAATTCTGGAACTCTACAGAACCGACATTCAAAAACACGCAAAAGGTTCTGAATTAAAAGCCGAAAGCATTTTTGACGAAATCCCAGCCCAACTTTCAAAACACGAAAAAAAGTTTAAACTCTCATCACTAACAAAAGATGCCAAAATGCGAGATTACAAAGACGCCTTCATGTGGCTCAGCGATTCCAAAATTACAAATTTTTGCTACAACACCGATGAACCGAACATAGCCCTTAAACTGAACATGACCCGAACCAGTCTGAAATGCTACATGGCAGACACTGGACTTTTGATAAGCCACGCCTTTGACGAGAATGGACTTGTCACCGAGCAAGTCTACAAAAAACTCTTTTTTGACAAACTGGAATTAAACGAGGGTATGATTTTTGAAAATATTGTCGCTCAAATGCTAACCGCAAATGGCCACAGACTCTATTTTTATTCTAAAGCCGACAATGAAGATGCTTCTGCCCGCATGGAAATTGATTTTTTAATTACAAAATCAAAAACTACAACCCGCCACAATATCCGAGCCATAGAAGTCAAATCTGGACAAAGATACACTCTTTCTTCTATCAATAAATTTCGCAAAAAATACGCCGAATACACGGATTCTTGTTTTGTAATTCACACCCAGGATTTTAAAGAAGAAGACGGCATAATTTACCTACCAGTTTATATGCTGATGTATTTGTAAAAATTGCAATTTTTAGTGACTAACATTAAAATACCCACATGCAAAAAGAAATAACCATCACCCTGGAAGCCCAGGACGAAAAAAATCAGAATTTACACAAATCTCTCATCATAAAAGAACTCAAAAAAAGCCACCTCCCCACCAACGATTTGACTTTAGTTTTTATAAAAAAATCAATTGACGCCCGCCACGGCCAGCTAAAACTTCATCTACGCTACAAAGTTTATATTGGCGAAAAACCTA
This sequence comes from uncultured Treponema sp., assembly GCA_964525075.1. Lineage (GTDB taxonomy): Bacteria > Spirochaetota > Spirochaetia > Treponematales > Treponemataceae > Treponema_D. The sequence continues at coordinate 11,874 of CAZGDL010000038.1, read as the reverse complement.
GCCAGGCCGAAAATGCCCTACCCCAGTGGAAAAAAGCTGATGGGAAAGGCTCTGTCATCATCGTGGGGTCTGGACCTGCCGGGCTTTTTGGGGCTCTCAAACTGCTCGAAAAAGGCATTAAGCCCATCATCTTGGAACGTGGGGCAGAAACTTCCCAGCGTAAACGCGATATAGCCAAGATTTCTACCCAGAATAACGTCAATTCCGATTCAAATTACTGTTTTGGCGAAGGTGGTGCCGGAACTTTTTCTGATGGAAAACTTTACACCCGTTCAAACAAGCGGGGCGACATCAGCTCTATACTCCGTATTTTTAATTATTTTGGTGCAAATCCCAAAATCCTCACGGATGCCCATCCTCATATCGGGACGGACAGCTTGCCTCAAGTCGTAAACGCTATGCGGGCAAAAATCATAGAACTTGGCGGAGAATTTCATTTCAACACAAAAGTCACAGATTTTATTATTGATGATGATAAAAATGCTAATAAAAAACGGGTGACTGGCGTCAAAACTCAGGACACACTTTCCGGCCAGGAAAAATCCTTTTTTGCAGATGCTGTTCTACTTGCCACTGGTCATTCTGCCACCGATATTTATCAGCTGCTTGCAAAAATTGCCCCTCAAACCCTGGAAGCAAAAACTTTTGCAGCCGGAGTGCGTGTTGAACATCCGCGAACCTTGATTGACGCTATCCAATATCACGGAAAAATAAATCAGGAACTTGGAGCTGCCGAATACCGTCTCACAACTCAAGTTGAAGAAAGGGGCGTTTATTCTTTTTGTATGTGCCCAGGAGGATTTGTTGTTCCATCAAGCACTGGCCCTGACGAAATCGTCGTAAACGGAATGTCTGCCGCTGCCCGCAATTCCAAATGGTCAAATTCTGCGATTGTTGTAGAAATCCGCCCAGAAGACATTCCTTTGGAATACCAGAAAAAAGCAAAAGAAGATGGGTGTCCGCAAATTGCAGGGCTTTTATTCAGAACCGCAATGGAAAAAACAGCGAAAGCCCAGGGAAATGGCCAGGCCGCCCCTGCCCAGAGATTAAAAGACTTCATCGAAAATAAAAAATCTGAAGATTTGCCAAAATCCAGTTACACACCGGGGCTTGTAAGTTCAAATCTAAATGAATGGCTGCCAGACCACATCTGTCGCCGTCTAAGGCAAGGCTTTAAAGATTTTAATAAAAATATGAAAGGATTTTTGTGCAATGACGCAGTTTTGATTGCAATAGAAACTAGAACCAGCACGCCAGTCAGAATCCTCAGAGATAAAGAAAGTTTTGAATGCCTAGGATTAAAAGGTCTCTACCCTGCCGGCGAAGGAAGTGGCTATTCCGGAGGAATTGTTTCCAGTGCCATGGACGGCGAAAAGGCCTGCGAAAAAATTGCATTGGAAATTCTATAATTCTTGTGATAAAATATCCTTTATGGACAAAAATTCTATCAACAAAGAGAGGGTTGTATCATTTGTTGGTTTTGTGTTTCTTGTGGTTGCGTCTGTTACCGGTTTTTTGTTTGATGGAGATAAAGACTCAATTCTAGAAAAATTCGTAGACACAAGTATTTTTATTCCATGGACCCACGTAACTTGTGCGGCTGCAGCCTTATTCCTAATCTTTAAACCTAATGACACTGCTTTTATTATCGTAGTTACACTAGAAAGTGTGTTATTGCTTTTAACAGATTACAACCAATTGGGGATTTTCTTTTTCTGGGCAACCATCATCCTCATATTCTGTAAAGATATGTACGGAAAAAAGCAAAAAACCGTCATTATCTGTTTGTCAATTCTTCACGCTTTGGCCTTGCTAGGGTCTTACACACACGGTTGGAAGCATACTCTTATTGCAATCGGGAATTCTCTTTTTTGTTATGTTTTTTACCTTTGGATTTATTCAATTCTCAAGGCAAAATTTTCTTGTTTTTTTCCTTCAACCGTTTCAAACAATCAGACCATAAATAAGAAAAAACCTGGGGAAGTTATTAAACTTTCTGATTACAAACTTACAGACCGCCAAAAAACTTTTGTTTTGGAAAATTTGCACAACAATCTATCCTACAACGAAATCAGTGATAAATATGCAGTAAGTCTTTCATTAGTAAAAAAGACTTTTACCGAAGTTTATAAGATTTTTAATGTAACAAAACTCGAAGAACTTCGTATTCTTTTGCTTCAATATCAAATCGAAGAATAAAGACCATCCCTAAAAAGGCAAAAAAAAACCGCTAGTCTGGACTCTCTCATTACCAGACTAACGGCTCTCTCACCGAATAAAACCGGCTCTCCAAAAACACAGGAAAACTCTCTCG
>CAZGDL010000038.1:0-9460 GCA_964525075.1 uncultured Treponema sp. | reverse complement strand
TTTCGTAACCAAGGTTATTTTTTCGTAACCAAAGTTACACTTTATGTAACCAAGGTTACGAAAAAAACAGGTAAAATCATCAAAAATCAGCCTAAGACAAGACAGATTTTAAGAATTGCTGCAATCTTTCATTTTTTGGATGTTGGAAAATATCCTCAGGAGTGCCTTCTTCTTCGATGTATCCACCATTCATAAAGAGAACTCTGTCGGCAACTTCCTTGGCAAAGCCCATTTCGTGGGTTACTACTAGCATCGTCATACCTTCTTTTGCAAGGTTTTTCATTACGTCCAAAACTTCGCCTACCATTTCCGGGTCCAGAGCTGAAGTTGGCTCATCAAAAAGCATTACATCGGGATGCATTGCAAGGGAACGAACAATGGCAATTCTCTGTTTTTGACCGCCAGACAATGTGGAAGGATAAGCATTTGCCTTTTCTGGGAGGCCAATTCTTTCCAGCAATTTCATTGCTTCGGCTTCGGCTTCTTCTTTTGTTTTTAATTTCAAAGTGATTGGAGCCAGGGTGATATTTTCCATAACGGTCAAATGCGGGAACAAATTAAAATGCTGAAAAACCATTCCCATTTTCTGGCGGCAGGTATCCAAATCAACTTTTGGGGCAGTTAATTCTTTGCCTTCAAAAAAGATTTTTCCATCAGTTGGATTTTCCAAACGGTTCAAACATCGCAAGAATGTACTTTTACCAGAACCGGAAGGCCCGATAATTACAATTTTTTCGCCCTGCTTTACATCCAAAGAAACATCTTTTAAAACCTGCAAATCACCAAAATGGATTTTTAAGTTTTTTACTTCTATTAAGTTATTATTCAAATTATTATCTGTCACTTTTTGCCAACCTTTTTTCTAAAATGCCAAACAGTTTTGTGAGGCCAACGGTAAGAATCAAATAAATGATTGCACATGTAAGCAAAGGAATCCATGCGTTGTAAGTTGCATTACGAATCATATCACCGGCTTTTGTCATATCCATTACGGCAATAAAACTTGCAACCGAAGTTTCCTTAATCAGAACAATAAACTCGCTGGTGTAAGTTGGAAGAACGGCTTTTACGGCCTGAGGAAGGATGATTTTGAACAAAGTCTGATTTTTGCTAAGGCCAAGTGAACGGCCGGCTTCGGACTGTCCCTTATCAACTCCTTGAATACCCGCACGGAAAATCTCTGTACAATAAGCACCTGAGTTAAAACCGTAAGACAAAATCGCAACTAAAAGGCGGTTTAATCCCAAAGGGGCAAAAACAACGAAGTAGAAAATCATCAGCTGGGTTGCCAGTGGAATTCCACGCAAAACAGTTGTGTAAACTTCGGCAATTCCTTTTAAAATTTTATTTCCAGAAACTTTCATGAGGGCAAAAATACAGCCCAAAACTGTTCCTATGAGAATTGCACAAAGGGCAATTAAGAGGGTATTTCCAAGCCCCTGCAAAATCAGCAAATATCGCTGACCCGAAATCATCGTATCAAAAATAGACTGAAACAAAATATTAATCCTTGTTTTAAATGTTTTAAAATAATGAATTTGTATTATAGCATTTAAACGAAAAAAAGACAGCCCACGCGGACTGCCTTTTTTATCATCATCTTTGCTTACAGCTTATTTTGCTTTTTTTACGATGATAACCTGTTCAGAAGCAAAGTATGGATCAGAGAAATCGACATTCTTTTTGCGTTCTTCTGTTACAGACATACCAGCAGCAATAAAATCAATTGTTTCTGACTGAAGAGCTGGAATCAAACTATCAAAAGCCATATCAACAACTTCCAAACTTGTACCACTGTCGCGAGCAATTTTCTGGCCCATAGAAATATCAAAACCAACAATGTCTTTTCCATCAACATATTCAAATGGAGGGAAAGCAGCATTTGTTCCGAGTTTAATAACTCCATCACCACTTGTACCTTCGTTTGCAGGAATTACGATATTTCCATCAGCTGGCATAAATGCGTTTACGAGTTTTTCATATTCGCCGTTAGACTTCATATCTGCAATTGTCTTGTTGATACTTGCAAGCAATTCTGGTTTGCCTTTTTTTACAGCGATAGCATATTCTTCTTTGTTATCAGCAAAAACTTTGTCATGAATTACTTCCAAATCAGGATTTTTTGCAACAATTTCTTTTGCAGGAAGTTCATCGAGAACTACTGCATCAATTGCACCATTTTTCAAGTCCAAGGCAGCATCAATTCCAGATTTGAATGAAGAAAGTTTTACACCTTCAACATTTTCCTGAACCCAAGTTTCGCCTGTTGTTCCAGTCTGAACACCAATTTTTTTACCTGCCAAATCAGCAACAGAATTAATTGTTACTGTTGATTTAGAACAAGCAATAAAAGCCATAGCAGAAATTGCCAAAGCACATATAAAAGTTCCTTTTTTCATATTTATACCTCTTATGTCCTATAAATTACAGTTTTTTGTATTTTTATGCAATATTTTCTGTATATTTATACATTTTTATTTTACAATCACTTTTTTCAAGTGCCAGATGTCACGAACGTAATCTTCGATTGTTCGGTCAGAAGAGAACTTGCCACAGTTAGCAATGTTTTTCAAAGCCATTTTTGCCCACTGTTTTTTATCCTGATATGCCAGAGCAATTTTTTCGCGGGCTTCTGTGTAAGAAGCAAAATCTGCAAGAACGTAGTAAACATCAGGACGCTGACCTTCAACACCGTAAATCAAAGAATCGTGCAATTCTTTAAAGAGCTGGTGGGTTGGATCGTAAGTTCCGTCAACAAGCTGTTCTACAACTTTTGCCAGGGCAGGATTGCAATCCAAATATTCCTGAGGATTGTAAGAATGGTCGGCTTCCATCTTCTTGATTTCTTCTGTCAAAAGTCCAAAAACAAAACCATTTTCTTTTCCTGCTTCTTCAAAAATCTCGATATTTGCCCCATCCATAGTTCCCAAAGTCAAAGCACCGTTTGCCATAAACTTCATATTTGAAGTTCCAGAAGCTTCCAGGCCGGCTGTAGAAATCTGTTCAGAAACATCAGCTGCTGGGAAAATCTTTTCGGCAACAGAAACTCGGTAATTTTCTACAAAAACAACGCGGAGTTTTCCACGAACACGGCGGTCATTGTTGATTCTTTCGGCAACAGTATTAATCAGTTTGATGATAGACTTAGCTCGGCGGTAACCAGAAGCAGCCTTAGCACCAAAAATAAATGTTCGTGCCGGTGGGTTGTAATCAGGCTCTTCTACAATCTTATTGTACAAATACATTACGTTCAAAATATTCAAAAGCTGGCGTTTGTATTCGTGGAGACGTTTTACCTGAACATCGAAAATTGAATCTGGGTCAAGGAATTCGTTCTGGGTGTGTTTAAGATAATCAGCAAGAGCCTGTTTATTTGTCATCTTAATTTGAATCAGCTGATTGATAGAATCATCATCATCAAGATATTTTTCCAAGCCCTTGAGTTTTGTCAAATCTTTTTCCCAACCATGGCCAATTCTATCTGTGATAAATTTTGCAAGCAGAGGATTTGCATCAAGCAACCAACGACGCTGGGTAATACCGTTTGTCTTATTGTTGAATTTTTCAGGATAAATTGCATACCAGTCTTTAAGTTCAACTGTTTTGAGCAATTCTGTGTGGAGGGCAGCAACGCCGTTTACGCTAAAGCAAGAATGAATTGCCATCCAAGCCATGTAAACCATGTTGTTATGAATGATTGCCATGTGTTCGTGCTTGTAATAATCGTTAGGGAATTTCTGACGAAGTTCAATCACAAGACGACGGTTGATTTCTTCAACAATCTGATAAACACGAGGTAAAAGGCCCTGGAAAATCTCAATTGGCCATTTTTCCAAAGCTTCTGCCAAAATAGTGTGGTTTGTATAAGCGAATGTGTGGGTTACAACATCCCAAGCCTGGTCCCAGCCTACCCCGTATTCGTCCATGAGGATTCTCATAAGTTCTGGAATCGCAACTACTGGGTGGGTATCGTTTAACTGGATTACGTGAAGAGAAGCGAATTTTGAAAAATCTGTTCCGTGGTCTGCAACATAATGGCGAACTAAATCCTGCAATGAAGCTGATGAGAAAAAGTACTGCTGTTTAAGGCGGAGGGCTTTTCCAGAAGGGCCATTGTCATTTGGATAAAGAACTCGGCTGATATTTTCGGCAGAATTCTGGCGTTCAACGGCTCGGTTGTAATCCATATTGTTAAAAAGCTGGAGGTCAAATCCGTTTGGAGATGAAGCCTGCCAGAGGCGGAGAGTATTTACTGTTTTTGTATCAAAACCGATGATTGGCATATCGTAAGGAGTTGCTGTAACTTCCTCGGCATTTTCGATATGGAAGGTTGGCTGGCCATCTGGAGTGCGGCCATAAGCAATATTTCCACCAAATTTTACAGTTACTGCCAAGTCTGAACGTTTAATTTCCCAAGGATCTCGGTGTTTGAGCCAGTTATCAGGATATTCAACCTGGTAGCCGTCTTCAATTTTCTGTTCAAACATACCATATTCGTAGCGGATTCCGTATCCGTGTCCAGGATAATCCAGAGTGGCAAGAGAATCCAAGAAACAGGCAGCAAGACGGCCAAGACCGCCATTTCCAAGCCCAGCATCCGGCTCTTCATCTTCAATCATATCAAAACTGATATTCATTTCTTTAAGAACATCTTCAACTGCTTCTTTAATACCTGCATTGATGAGGTTATTACCCAAAGCACGGCCCATCAAAAATTCTGCTGATAAATAATAAAGCTGTTTTGTAGGCTGTTTTTCGTATTCATCACGAGTTGCCATCCAATTTGGCATGATAATTTCCATTGCAGAAGCTGAAACTGCATCAAAAAGATCGTGTTTGTTTGCCTGAGAAATGTCTTTTCCATACTGACGGCGCAAGCGAGCAGACAAATTTGCCTTGAACTCATCCTTGTTAAATTCCATAAAAAATCCTCCAAGATTTGACTAGAAAAACTGGAAACGTTTCCAATCTCTAGAGATTATATAAATTTTTTTTCCATAGCACAAGTCTTTTTATAAGCAATAGCCCCCACCCTCCAGAATGTTGTGAGGGAAGGGAAAAAGCCATTACTTTTTATCGGCCTGGCTCATTAAGATAATGGAAGAACCTGAAATAAGAACATATCTTCGCTGTTCCCCTAGCAATTCTTCCTTTCCACTTTCTAATATATCTTCAGGACTTTCAAAAGAAGTATCAGCAATTCTGTACCACTTTTTATTTCCTGATAATGCCGGTAGTGTGACGGTTAAATCATAAATATCCATGTTGGTTGCAACGTAAAAATCTTTGTCGACTGCAAGCCCGCTCAATTTAAAAGCAAGAAAACGGCCAGTTTTTTGCCAGTCAGGCACTTTTGCAGATGGATTATACCAGGTAATTTCTGGAATTCCACCCTTTTCATAATCATCACGGAAAAAAGAAATCCGTCTGAAAACTTCGTGAGCTTTGCGGAGTTTTATCAACTGAGAAACGAAGCGGATAAGCCCCTGGTTTTTCTGGGCCAAAGTCCAGTCATACCAGCTAATTTCGTTATCCTGACAGTAGGCGTTGTTATTTCCCTGCTGGGTTCGGCGCATTTCGTCCCCACCAAGCATCATTGGAACGCCCTGGGCAGTAAAAAGATGAACAAAGAAATTCTTGATTGTTTTTAGGCGGGCATTTTCGATTTTGGGATTTGTACAAGCCCCTTCAAAACCGTGGTTATAGCTGATATTGTCATCAGAACCATCCCGATTATCCTCACCATTTTCTTCATTGTGCTTGTAATTGTAACTTACTAAATCGTTTAGGGTAAAACCGTCGTGAGCGGTAATAAAGTTGATAGAAGCAAGTGGACTTCTGCCACTGTGATTAAAACAATCCGAAGAACCTGCAATTCTTGTGGCAGCGGCGGTGGCAACATTTTCGTCCCCACGCTCAAAACGACGAATATCGTCGCGGAAACGGCCATTCCATTCGCTCCACCGGTTATTTTCACCGCCCGGAAAGCCACCCAACTGGTAAAGCCCGGCACAATCCCAGGGTTCTGCAATAATTTTTGTTTTGGCAAGAATTGGGTCTGCACTGATGGCGGCTGTAAGAGAGGGCATTGAGTCGGAAATTGGAGTGCCGTTTGGGGCCCGGGTCAAAATAGAGGCCAAGTCAAAGCGGAAGCCGTCGACGTGCATATTTACAACCCAGTAACGCAGGCTATCCAAAATAAGATTTGCGGTAACAGGATTATTACAATTCATGCTGTTTCCGCAACCCGAAAAATTCATATAGTAATTTTTATCATTTACCGGCAAGGAATAATAAACATCATTCTGTAAGCCCCGGAATTCAAAGGTATAACCGTGCTCGTTTCCTTCCGCAGTGTGATTGTAAACAACATCCAAAATAACTTCGATTCCAGCCTTGTGAAGGGCTTTTACCATTTCTTTGAACTCGCGGACTGGCCCACCAGGGCTTTTATCTGCGGCGTAAGAGGTTTTTGGAGCAAAAAATCCGATTGTAGAATAGCCCCAGTAATTTACAAGACGGTCGCCAGTTTTTGGATTAGAATTGCCGTTTTCGTTTTCATCAAACTCGAACATTGGCTGCAGTTCTACGGCTGTAATCCCCAGATTTTTTAAATAATCAATTTTCTGGGAAAAACCTTTGTAAGTTCCTGCAATATTAGGCTCAAGCCCAGAAGTTTTAGAAGCCGTAAAACCTTTTACATGAGTTTCGTAAATGACAGATTCGGAAAGTGGGATTTCCAGAGGCCTATCCCCTTCCCACTCAAAAGAATCATCTACAACTACGCATTTTGGAAAATCTGATAAATCCTGGAGTTCGCCACCTTCGTTGGCTGCAAAACCAATTGCGTGCTGGCGGTTATAAGAGCGAAAAACAGAACCAGAAGTAAAAGCCTTGGCATAAGGGTCAAAAAGATATTTGTATTTATTAAAACGTAGGCCTTTTGGAGGAACGTAAGGGCCATCAACTTTGTAAAGATAAAGGGCACCAGAGCCAAGACCTTCAACTAAAATATGCCAAACATTGCCAGTTCTATTTAAAACAGGATCAAGTGGAATTATATGTGCCGGTTTTTTATCATCAGCAGAATTAAACAATATGAGACTAACTGATTCAGCGTCTCTACTGTAAACAGAAAAATTAACACCAGCAGGGGTGATTGTTGCACCAAACCCAGCAGGCATTCCGCTCTGAACTTTAATTTCAGTCATAACTTGAAAAGTCTAACACAGTTTATAGGGAATTTCTACTAGGATTTTTGGAGGATTTTTTTGAAGAAAAATTTTATGGAAGATTGTATAATGTTTGAATTATGGAAGAAAAAACACAAAACAAGACAGAAAATCCTACAAATGGAAAGACTTTGACACCACAGGGGCAGAATTTGACACCACAGGGGCAAAATCTCACCCAGGGGCAGCCACTTCGCACCGCCATTGTCGCAATTATAGGCCGACCAAGTGCCGGAAAATCGACATTTTTGAATACCGCCTGCCAGGAACCAGTCAGCATAGTTTCCCCAATCCCACAAACCACCAGAAATGCAATTAAAGGAATTGTGAATACTTCTTTGGGCCAGCTGATTTTTATAGACACGCCGGGCTATCACGATTCAGAAAAAAAACTCAATCTTAGGCTTAAAAGCGTAACCGAAAGCCAGTTGCAGGATATTGATTGTGTTCTATACATTATTGACGCAACAAGGGCCACTGGGGAGGAAGAAATCCACACGGCAGCCCTGCTCAAAAATCTTCAGGAAAAAACTGTAGTTGCCATCAATAAAATTGATTTGCCGGCTGCAAAACCTATGGCAATCAGGCAGTTTATATCAGAAAATCTTCCAGAAATTCCAGCTGAAAGGATTTTTGAAATGTCGGCTCAAAAAGACACTGGAATAAACGAAGTTTTAAGAGGTCTTTACAAAATCGCCCCGGAAGGCCAGCCAATGTATGATGAAGAATTGTACACCGACCAGGATTTAACTTTCCGGGTATGTGAAATAATCCGTGGGGAAGCAATCAACAGATTGCAGGACGAAATTCCGCACGCAGTTTATGTAGAAGTAGCTGATGTAGAACACCGCAACGAAGGTAAAAAACTCTGGATAAGAGCATTTTTGTGCGTTGAACGCGAAAGTCAAAAAGGCATTGTGATTGGAAAAGGAGCCTGCAAAATCAAAGAAATCCGCATGGCTGCCATCAAAAAACTTTCGGAAATATATGTACAAAAAATTGACCTTGACTTGCAAGTAAAAGTGGATAAAAATTGGAGACAGAGAGATTTTACTATCAACAAATTAATTCCTTCTGAAAAATGAGGATTAAGGATTTACTGACAGACTTTTTTTATGAACACTCTTCAAAAGGAAATACTTTCGTTAGATCATGTACTTTCAGCCGGAGATATTGTAAATCTTGCAATGCGAATGCTTGACTGCATGAACAAAGAGATTACACTTCATAGTTTTAGAACAGCGTATCTTGCCTTACACATTTCAAAATTTCACCGTCTTCACGAAGATTGTTCTGTGCAACATCTGGTTTTGATGTCTTTGCTGCACACAATCGGATTTTTTCATTCCGAAGTTCAATTTAATTATTCCCCTTTTGACAGTAATCCCGATTATTTTTCTGATAATATTCAAACCGAAAGCAAATACGTTTTTGCCAGCTATTATCTGGAATATATGACGCCCTTAAAAGGCGACGCCCGAGCATTGGCAGCTTTTAACAGTTTGTACGACCGCAGTACGACTATGGCAATTTACCAGGAAGAATACAAAAACATAATTTATTTTTGTGCAAGAATCAGTGATTTTGTAAGTAAACATAGTGATGAAAAACTTCCTGATGATTTGAATGAACTTGCCCCCGGACATTTTGACCCCACAATTGTAAGAGCATTTAATCTTGCAGAAAAAAAATTCAATCTTATATGGAACCTCAAAAATGGAAATTTTCAGCCGGCAGTTACCGGTTATCTTTACGCTTTGAACCTGCCATTTGAACAGACAAAACAACTTGAAAAGATTTTAGTCTATTTTATAGATTTTAAAAGCACCTGCACCATGAAACACTGCATCAACACTTCATGTTATGCTTTTGCTTTGGGCCGCCGCAAGGGTCTTAATCATAAGGATTTATCCAGTCTTTACACTAGTGCCCTGCTGCATGATATAGGAAAAATGGCAACACCCCAACGAATTTTGGAATTTCCTGGAAAACTTAGGCCAGAAGATATGGGGATTATGCGACATCACGTTAACCATTCCAAAAGACTTTTGACAGGTTTTGTTCCAGATGATATTTTGACCAACGTTTACCGTCATCACGAAAAATTAAATGGTTCTGGCTACCCCTGCCATATAAAAGGGGACGAAATCACCCTGATTCAAAGAATTTTGACCGTTGCAGATATTACAAGTGCCCTGGGCGACACCCGTAGTTACAAAGCTGAATAT
>CAZGDL010000037.1:6181-14259 GCA_964525075.1 uncultured Treponema sp. | reverse complement strand
CAATTTGGATGTCCAAAAGAAGTTCCAGGATTTCCTTGGTTATATCTGGATTGTCCTCAAGGACTTTGCAGAAGATGAAGTTGTTTGCAAGTGTAAGACTTTCCCATTTTTCAGCAAGTGACATTCTCTTTTTTTCATTACTCATAGTTTTTCTCCGTAAAGGTAAAATAGTTTTTATGGGGGATTTTTCCCTTACTATAGTAATTGACGCGAAATGCGTTTTTCGGAAATGAAAATCTATAATTTTTTGTTATTTACAGAAGTCTTGGATTCTTAGGATGGGATTTCGGGAGCCCAGCCCGGAGAAGCGGGTGGAGCGTGTAGCAGTTTAGCCACCGCAGGCGGAGCCGGGAGAACTAGGAAAATTTCTGGTATGGCGGAAAAGTCACACCCCGGCAGGGGATTTTGCACAGCAACAACAGGCCGGTTCCACCGAGGAGGCCGAGCCAGATCCCGAACCAAGTTCGGGATGACGACCGCTGCGGAAGGGGGATTTTTGTGGAAAAATTTTCCCCCTACCTCCCTTCCACTTTGCAAAATACTACACCATTTTCAATCCTTTGCTTGTATTTTTCTCCATTTTCAACTACATTAGAAACGTTGCAAATTTTAGGTGCAACTCGAAAGCCGGAGTTTTATTCTTTGTGAAAATTGTAAGGACTTTGCTTTCGACAGGAAACAGAGGTATTTATAATGAACGAAGAAATGACTCAAGACCAGGGCTTAGTGTCCCCATCGCAATCTGGTGCTGTCCCTGCGTCAGAAATCACAGAAAATCAAGAAAATCAGAGCGAAAATCCGGAAGTTGTTACTTTTGAAGATTTGGGATTGGACGAATACACGCTCAAAGCCGTTGCAAAAAAAGGTTTTGTGACTCCGTCCCCAATTCAGGTGCTGGCAATTCCGCGACTTTTAACGAGCGACACAAATCTTATCGCTAGGGCAAGAACTGGAACTGGAAAAACGGCGGCTTTTGGGCTTCCAATCATTCAAAATGTCCGCGAAAAAACTAACAGTGTTCAGGCTTTAATTCTGGAACCTACCCGCGAACTTGCTGTTCAAACCTGCACCGAAATGCAGTCTTTTGCAAATAACGATTTTCCGCGAACCTGCGTTTTGTATGGAGGTGCTTCTTACGCGACTCAAATCCGTGACCTTAAACGTGGTTCTGAAATTGTTGTGGGAACTCCTGGCCGAATCAAAGATCACCTTGACCGCAAAACCCTGGACATCAGCAAGATTAAATATTTTATCCTGGATGAAGGGGACGAAATGCTGGATATGGGATTTATTGACGATATCGAAGAAATTTTCCGTCACGCAAATCCTGATTGTCGCATTTTGCTTTTTAGTGCCACAATGCCTGCCCCGATTTTGAAGATTGCCGGCGAATTTATGGGCGAATATGACATTATCGAGGAAGAAAAAGTTATTGACGAAGCCCTTTTGATTGACCAGAAATACTGGGTGGTTAAAGAAAGCGAAAAAATTGAAGCTCTTGTCCGCCTGATTGACATTTCCCCAGATTTTTACGGCCTTGTTTTTACGATGACAAAGTCTGATGCCGACCGTGTGACCCGCGAACTTGATATGAAGGGCTATGAAGCGGCCGCCCTCCACGGTGATATTATGCAAAACCAGCGTGAAAAAGTTCTGGAGCGTTTCCGCCTCAAGAAAACCAGAATCCTGGTTGCGACGGATGTTGCGGCGCGAGGTATTGATATTCCTGGGGTAACCCACGTTATAAATTATTCTCTCCCATTTGATACTGCAACTTACGTTCACAGAATTGGGCGAACTGGTCGTGCCGGAACTACGGGAACTGCCATCACTTTTGTAAGGCCAGAAGAACGACGAAAATTGGGATTTTTGACCAAAAATATTTTAAAAGCTACAAAAAGTGAATTGAAAGAAGGAAAAATTCCATCAATTCACGAAGTTATTGATGTAAAAGAAAAAAGAGTTATCGAAGATCTTAAAAATAAACTTTTTGAAGTTTCTGATGATGATAACACGACGGCTATTTCAGAAAATCTATCATCTGATGATAGTATTTCTGATGATGATGTCGTAGCTGATGTTACTCCAGACATTGCACCTACCCCAGCCCCGGCCCTGAAGCCTTTTGATGATAAATACAAAAAGCTTGCCCAGGAACTTTCCCAGGGAAACAATCCGGAAGATATTTTGGCCGGACTTTTGTCGGTATTTTACGGTGAAAAACTTTCTTCAAAACATTATGGCAGAATTTCCACAAAAGAATTTGGTCCAAAAGGCAATCAAATGCGAATTTTTGTTTCGCTTGGAAAGCAGGACGGTTACCGGGCAAAGGAAATTGCCTCATATTTTAGTGAACTTTTGCACATTCCAAGCCGCATGGTAGATGATATTGACGTTGCCCAGCAATTTTCTTTGGTAAGTCTTCCTTTGGCATCAGCAAAAAAAGCCCTGGAATTGTCAAAATCAAATCACAAAATTCCTCATATGCACATTGATGAAAAAACAGAAGGTCGCGGTTCTAGAAAAAGTGGAAATGGTGTCTCTTATGGAAGTGGCTCTTTTGCAGGTCGCCGTAACAGACCGGAAGGTTTGGAAAATGATGGCGGGAAAAGAAATGGAGACCGCAGAAGCCGAGACGGTAGCCGCGGTGGGCGTGATGGCGGTCGTGAAAATGGCCGTTTCAAGGAAGGCCGTTCTAAAGGGGCTAGGCCAAATGTTCATAACCAGACAGAACGCTCGTCTTCAAGAAAAACCGGCGGTGCAAGTCTTTACAAAAAAACTAGTCCTAAGGCCGAAAGGTTTTAAGCAATTTCCCCGGGGGGCTGGGGTGTCCGGAGTGTTCGGGGTGTCTGAGGTGTCCAGGGGTGTCCGGAGTGTTCGGGGCGTTCGACTGCCCCGTAATGACGGTCAGGGCGTTCGGGGCGTCATGCTGAACCGGTTTTAATCAGAAGAACTCTTGCGTCGCCAGTTAGACCTGTTTGATTTTTCTTTTGAAGCCTCTTCTGACTCAGAACTTTCGCTAGTCGCCTGTACCTGGCTTTCTCCCCCAGTTGCTTCTGAAGTTGTCTCATTGACATCACTAGAAACCTGCTGGTCGCCAGTGGAAATTTCTGTGCCATTTTGACTTGCCGGGGTAGAAGTTTGCTCACTGGCAGGGCTTGGCTGAGCCGTACTTTCGGAAACAGGGATTGAACTTGCAGCTGAACTTGCTGTTGAACTCGCCTCGGTCTGTTCCTGTGTTTGGCTTTCTGTTTCAGACTTAGAAGTTTTGCTTGAAGCAGAACTTGCGGTTGATCTTTGATGGTATTCTAGGCGAACAGTTTCGTAACGAGTCTTATGACGAGATTTGAGCAGAAGGGCTCCTGACTGAGTTTTGTAAATGTATCCCGAAGAATTGTAGGTTTCAAATCTAGGATCTGTACGGAATGCCATATTATAAATGTAAATACTTGTAAATGCAGGCACTCCCTTAACAATAAGATAATGTGTATAACCTTCTGGGAAGTCAATTGTGAGTGTAATCGAACCATCAGAATCTTTCTGATAAGAAATTCCCTGAGCACAAGTCCAAGCCCACAGTTCATTAGAATCGTTTGTCTGAATCTTTTCAAAATGAGGATAGAACTTGTTATTGTATGCAATAATCGGATAAATATTTGACAGAGTTCTTAAATCATAAGATGAAGAATCAGCAAGATAAGAATTTACAAGAACATAACCAGCTTTTTGAAGGGTGACATTATCAGAAATTAAACCGTAACGCAGAACGGCAACTCCGGTTTCTACCGCCTGAATTACCGACAAGAAGGTGTCATTTTCGGAAATTGTGAGAACGTTGCCTTCAAATGCACAGGCAGCGGTAATGCGTTCTATACAAGGTTCAAGGGCTGGAACCAGATAAGCAGCATAAGCCGGCCTCAAAGTAACCAAATCATCATAAACTTCAAGAATTCCAGTAGCCTGGGCAACAGAAGCATTTTGAACCTGACCTGCGGCTGACTGCAAAAGTTTAATGACATCAGCTGATTTTGGATGAACGCACATAAAATTGGAAATATTGCGAACTGTGAAAATGTCCAAAGAAGCGGTTTTTGCACTATCAGAAATCTTCTTTGTGTAATCCGAAACGGCAGCGTCGAGTTGGGTGTTCATTTCTTCAAGAGTATTCAGATAAGGGGCAGAAAGATAAGTTCTCTGGCGAGACTTTTTCAAACTGCTAGGAATTTCATCAATTGCCTGACTATACAAGCCTTTTTCTGCCTGGGCCGCAATGTAAGAAACAATAACCTGCTCAGAAATATTAGATTCAGAAGAATTTGACTTATAAGATGAAATTAAATTGTCTTTGAAATTTGAAATTGTCTGTTCAAAAACAACCTGGTTTGCAATTTCCAAATCGACAATTGAATCAAATGTAAATTTCTGATTTTCGTCGTAAAGGGCGTAAGTTGCAACGTAAGCTTTTTTATCCAAAGCAAAATATCCGGAAGACAGAGAAAATGCTGATGCTTCCCAGGTTGATTTTTTGCCATTGAGGATAATTTTATCACCATCAACCTTTTGAATACTCATATATGAAGAAAAATTATAAGGAATGGCAAAATCTGACACAGAAGATGGCAAATCTGCTACAATTGCCAGCGAAGCATTTGCCTCGGTTGAAGCAAGTTCAAATGTAACTTTTACATCGTTTGTGAAGTTTAAAACGTAGGAAAGGTCATCTTCTTTCTGCCAGCTTACAAGCTTAACAGGAGTGACTTCAGTACCACCAGTTCTGATAAGGGCTGGGGTCTGATCATCAAAATAAAAATTCAAACCGTTGTATGAAATACGGGCTTTATTTTGAACAAGGAGATTTTTATCATCATCTTCTGATTGAGAAAATGTAAATTGAAGGTTACCTATTTTTTCGATAATACTTGAATCTGTTCTAAATTGAAGGACAAAAATGCCGATGATTATAACGATATCGACAATAAGCAGACTCAACGCTTTTCTTATAATCCGGATGCTCATTGTTTTATCAGTTTAGCTAATGATTCGTTTAATTTCAACCATAAGCAAAACCAGGTATTATATATGAAGGAAATAAAAGGAATAAAAAATGATTAAAAAAAAGTTTTTTTCACCTATCTTAGTTTGTGCAGCAGTTTTTACAAGTTTTGTGATTACAGCATGTGGAACAAAACCTGCCCCGGAAACTGAAGAAAAAAATGCTCCGGTTGTCCAGGCTGATGAAGAGGCAGTTCCTAAAGAGCCAGAAAAACCAAAAGAACCAGAAGATCCGCCAAATGTAAAATTTGCTAAGCAGCTCCAAGTTTATCTGGAAAATGGCGACCAAAAAGGTGCCATTGCTCATTTTGATGATATTCCGGCAGAACTAGCTGATGATATTGATTTAAAGTTGATTTTGGGAGCTTTGTACTATTCTGATAGTCAATTTGATATGGCTATTTCGGTTGCCAACCAGGTTTTGCAAACGGAGCCAGAAAATCTTGACGCCCTGGAATTGATTTCGCTGGCAAATCACGCAAAGGGCGATACAAAATCTTACAAGGCTGTTTCTGACCAGATTTTGGCTGCAGATCCTAACAATCCGGCGGCAAATATCCAGAAGGCGGAAGATTATGTTATGAACAAAAAATATAAGCTTGCCCGCCAGTCTTATCAAAAAGCCTTGAAGGGCGATCCTGAAAATGAAGATGCTATGTTTGGCTATGCCCAAATGTCTTATTACACGGACGACCTCAAAACCGCTACAGCCTATTTTCAAAAACTTTTGGACAAAAATCCTCATAACGCGGCTGCCCTGGCTTACCTGGGAAAAATTGCTTATGATGATGAAAATTATTTAAGAGCAACAAATTACGTAAAAGAAGCCCTGAAATACGATCCAGAAAATTATGATTACTGGCTGAACTACGGAACATATTTACGCTACCAGGGAAAATTTGAAGAAGCCGCAAAGGCCTGGAATAAGGCTGTGGAAATTGACCCGACCTATTTTTTGGCCTACGCCTACCTGGCAGGCTCTTACGACGACCTGGGAAAATTCGATTTAGCCTTGGAAAACTATCACAAAGTCATAGAAACTAATCCTAAATATTTTTACGCCTACGAATCGGCAGCAATTCTTGCCTATCATAATAAAAATTATGAAGATGCCATCAGACTTTTTAACTCGGCTTACAGTTACAGCGACCATTGGTCTTACGCACTTATGATTGCGGCCTGCTATTTTAAACTCAACAATCCTCAGGGAGCAAAAAAAGTTATTGCTGCCCAGCTCAAAAAAATGGATTCTTCTACAAACGAATATGCAATGGTTAGATTTTTTGGCGAAGGCTACAGCCGAAATGCAGAAAGTCAGCTGAATCAAAAAATCACAAAAGAAACTAATAGCAACAAGAGGGGCAAAATGTTATTCTACATGGGACTTTACTGCGAAATTAACAAATCAGAAGAACTTGCAAAAGAATATTACGCAAAAGTAACAAAAATGCAGGCTCCTATGTTTTTTGAATACAGAATTGCAGAATGGGGACTTGAAGGATGAGCCAAACTCAGAAAAAACTTGAATTAAATGGAAGAACTATAACTTTGGTGGGAACCGCCCACGTCTCAAAAGAAAGTATTGAAGAAGTTGAAAATACTATCAGAGAAATAAAACCGAACTGTGTGGGAATTGAATTGGACGAAAAACGGGCCGATTCTATTCAAAATCCTGATAAATACAGTCAACTGGATATTGTAAAAGTTTTAAAACGCCACGAAGGATTTTTGCTTTTGACAAACCTGATTTTGGCTTCTTTCCAGCGCAGAATGGGCTTGAATGTCGGGGTAAAACCTGGTGACGAAATGCTGGCCGCTATGAACGTTGCCAAAGAAATGAACATTCCGTCTGTAATGGTCGACCGCCCTATTCAAATCACTTTGAAACGTGCCTGGGGCAAAAATTCTTTCTGGGGAAAATGCAAACTTTTAGCCCTTTTGCTTTCCAGTGCTTTTTCAAAAGAAGAAGTCGAAGCAAGTGAAATTGAAAATCTGAAAAATTCCAGCGAAATGGATTCGATGATGCAGGAACTTTCCAAGGAAATGCCTGTTATCAAAACTGTTTTGATTGATGAACGAGATAAATTCCTGGCCAGCAAGATTTGGTCTAGCCAGGGGAACAATATTGTTGCGGTTTTGGGAGCCGGCCACCTGCCTGGCGTTGAAGCCCACCTGCAAAAACTTGCCGCCAACGAAGAATCCGCTGATGTAGAAGAAATTTCCCAGTTGCCACCAAAAGGCCTTGCTGGAAAAATCCTAGTTTGGCTCATTCCAGCCATCATTATTGGCTTGATTGTGGCAGGCTTTGTTTACGGTGGTGCAAAAGCCGGAACCCAGATGCTGACAAGTTGGTTTTTGTGGAATGGAATTCCTGCGGCGGTTATGTCTTTGATTGGTTTGGCCCACCCTCTTACAATTTTGGTTGCATTTGTGGGAGCGCCATTTACCTCCCTCTGTCCTTTTATTGGAATTGGATTTTGTACGGCCATTGTCCAGGCTATTATCTGCAAGCCTAGAGTTTCGGATATGGAAACCCTGCAAGATGATGTAACTTCCTTAAAAGGTTTTTACAAAAACAGAGTTTTGCGAATTTTGATGATTTTTATTTTGTCTTCTCTGGGAAGTTCTGTGGGAACTTTTGTAGGTGGAGCTGACATTATCGGTCAGTTAAATTCGCTGAAATAGTTGAAATAGTTGTTATAAAACAATTTTTTTAAGTTATTTTTATTTTTTATCAGATATACTTTCTTTTAGCCTTGCTTGCCGGGGATTTTTAAGAAAGTATTTTTTTTGGCGGGAGTTTTTATGCCTTTAATTTTTATGCCTTTCAATCTAAAAAAACTGATTACAGCCTCGGTTTTTGCCATTTTGACGGTGGATTTTTTTGCTTTTGAAAGGCTTCCCACCCAAGAACTTTTTTATTCATATCTTAAAAATGATTCTGATTTGAAAAAACTCACGATTGAAGCAGAAAAAGCCGGGCTTTCTCTCAAATCCACAGAAATTTCCAAAGGTTTTAATCTGAC
>CAZGDL010000037.1:0-6081 GCA_964525075.1 uncultured Treponema sp. | reverse complement strand
ATTTCAAATTCATCTCTTAACCGAAAAATTGAATTGATGAAGGCGGAAAGGACTTTTACAGAGGCAAAGAGAAATCTCCAGAACGAAGCCCTGCAATCAGAAACTGACTTTTACACATCACTAAAATCCTTGCTAAATTCAACATCAGAAATCATAACTGCCCAGACCAACCTTTACACAGACACAATCGATTTTGAAGCAACAAAAGCAAAAGGCTACTCTCCAAATTCTTCCACCTACAAACTTGCCCAGATGAAAGTAATTTCTGACCAGCACGATATTGAAAGCAAAAAAAGGACGTTAATCCACGATTACACAATTTTTTACAAAGAATGTGGTTACGAAATCAGCCTGGACGAAAAAACTGATTTTTATGATTTAATTCCGTCCGATATTCCAAGCCCGGAAATCTTAAAAATAGAAGATTTTGCCCCGGAAAATTACACAAAAACCGAATCCGCCCAGTGGACTTACAAAATCAACACTTTGACCCGACAATCTAATAGAAATTTTACCCTGACGGCAAACGGAGGCTACACTTTCAACAATTCCACAACAGGGTCAAACACGGTGGACACAGGACTTTCTTCTACAATTGGTGGGGTAAATCTTTCGGCTGGAATTAGTTTTCCACTCGAGGCAAGCCCAAATCCGGCCTATACATTTTCTGCAAGCCTTAGCCCAAACCAATTCCGCCAGAACAAAATCACAAATCAGACAAACAAACTTAGCCAGGAAGAAGAAGAACTCGCTATTTTGGAAGCCCAAAAGGATTATGAAACAGTAGTCGTAGACAAAGAACAGGAACTTTTGGATTTGGAATGGAATAAAAAAACTTACCAGGAAAATTATCAAATGTACCAGGAACTTGCCGAAGAACTAAAAATCTGGTTTGACCAGGGAATTATAAAGGAGAGCGAATATCTTTCGGCTCTGTCAAATGCAAAAAATTACAAGGTGAAACTTGTGACAAATTCGATTGACTTCATCATTTATAATAATGAAGTTCAGACTTTGTTTGTTGAGGAATGACAGAATAGGGAAACTTTATGAAAAAAAAGAAAATTACAAAAATCATCATTTTTACGATTCTGGCACTGGCTGTAATTTTTGCCGGCCTTATTTTAATCAAAAATCTTCTGGCAAATAAAAATTCCGAAAATGTAACCTACACAGTCAACAAAGAGATTTACGAAAATGTGATTGAGATTTCGGGGACTGTCACCGCCGCCCAGGAACAGACACTCCAGGCTTTGAGTAACGGAACTGTGCTTGCGGTTTACGTCGAAGCTGGCGACAAAGTAAAAAAAGGCGACATTATTTTGCAGCTTGATGATACGACCGAGCAGTACAATCTTGCAAAACATGATTATGATATGGCGACGACTCGGATTTCTGGTTCTGAACGTGAATTAAAACTGATGGAAACCCAGCGACTTTCCCTGGTGCAGAAAATTGCAGACCGCCAGGTTGTGGCAACTTTTGATGGAGTGATTGCAGATTTGGATGTTTCGGTTGGTGATTCTCTGGAAGCAAAGGATACAGTCGGAACTCTTGTAAATGTTGATTACCTCACCGCCGAAGTAGAAATTGCCGAAGCGGATGTTCAAAAACTCAAGGTCGGACAAAAAGTAATTTTCACCTTCCCAGCTCTTTCAAATGAAACTGTAGAAGGCTACGTGACTGGCTGGCCTGCAATCGGCGAAGTTACTTCGCGAGGGGCTACAATCGTAAATGCAAAAGTCCGCATTGATGATTACCCAGCTGGCATTTTGCCGAATTTTTCTTTCACCGGGAAAATTGAACTTAGCCCTACCCAGGAAAATCTGGTTGTTTCTAGGTACGCCATTGCTTACGATGCTGATGGCCAGGCTTATGTCGAAATTGCCAGATCTGGCGAAAAAAGAAATGTCACGGTAGAACGCTACGGCAAAGAATATGTAAAAGTTCTGGAAGGATTACACGGTGGCGAAGTTTTAAGCCAGCTGACAAAGGGAAAAACTTCCGGGCAAAATAAAAACCAGGGAGGACCTGGCGGCCCAGGTGGTGGCTTTGGTAGCAGTGGCGGTGGCGGAAACCGAGGAGGAGCTGGCGGACCTCCTCCGGGAATGTAATTTTTCGCCGTAAGGTGATTTTCCGCCGAGGACGTGGACTATCACACGAGGCCGAGGGTGTGGACTGTCGTGGACTGTCACACGAGAATGGGGATTTTCAAAAAGGGACTTTTATGAACGAGAATGTAGTCAGACTCGAAAACGTAGTCAAAACATATTTTATGGGCGAGAACCAGGTTCAGGCTTTAAGGGGGATTTCTTTTGAGATAAAGCAAGGGGAATTTACCGCCATTATGGGACCTTCCGGCTCAGGAAAATCAACCTGCATGAATATGATTGGCTGCCTTGACCGCCCCACCAGCGGAATTGTGGAAATAAACGGCAAAGAAACCGCCAAAATGAACGAAAAAGAACTGGCCGCCCTGCGAAATATCACAATCGGCTTTGTTTTTCAACAATATCACCTTATACCTGCCATGACCGTTATCGAAAATGTAATGTTGCCTTTGAAATATCAAAAAGTTGATAAAGAGGAACGGCTTGAGATGGCAAAAGAAGTACTTGCATCGGTGGGGCTGGAAGACCGGCTCCACCACCGGCCGAACGAACTTTCTGGTGGGCAAAAACAGAGGGTTGCCATCGCCAGGGCTATGATTACCAGGCCAAAAATCCTCCTGGCTGACGAGCCAACCGGAGCCTTGGACAGTAAAACTGGAGTTCAGGTTATGGAACTTTTCCGCCAGATTAACAAGACCAACGGAACTACGGTTATTATCGTTACCCATGACCCGAGGATTGGGGATTCTCTTGAACGCTGTATTAAGATTTTTGATGGGCAGATACAAGGATAAAAGCCCCCTCGGTGTGAATGGGGAAGCCCTCCACCAGTGTGAATAAAAGCCCGCAAGGCCAATGCCAACAGCAAGGCCAAGGATTTCAAAATGCTTGAAGATTTTTTGTACGCATTAAACAATTTTAGACGCAGCAAAACCCGCACTTTTTTGTCGCTTTTGGGAATTATTATCGGGGTTGCATCCGTCATCATAATCACAAGTATGGGAGCCGCATCCACAAAAAAAGTTGAAAACACTTTTGGAACGGCAGGCCTGGATGTCGTAAGCATTAATTCCGGCTTTATGAGGCGGCGAAGATCAGCAGTAACGCTGAAATTCGATGAATCTTTTAGGGAAGATATGTTTGACCAGGTGGAAGACATCAAAAAAATCTGGTACAAAAACTCACTAGGAGCGACTTTGACTTACGGCGAAACTTCTTCAAATATAAGTGCAAGTGCCATCGAATACGGTTATCTGGAAATGTACGGAATGAAACTTGAATCCGGCTCTTTTTTTACGGTAACAGATGACCAGGAAGGAACTCAAAAAATCATCTTAAATCACGATACAGCAGAATCTTTTTTCCCGGCTGGAGATGCGGTTGGTAAGCATATTATTCTGGTAGCCAGCAACGTTTCTTTCGGTTTTGAAATTATCGGGGTGCTGGCAGAACAGACGACTGGTATGGAAAACGGCTCTGCCTACATTCCTCGCGGATTTTATTCCAAAAAGATTGTCCCAAACCCGGAAGCAGGCACAATCATGGTTCAGGCAACTTCTGCACAAAAAGCCAGCCAGCTTGTTGATATTCTGACGGACTATTGCACCCAAAAATCTGGCACAGAAGGTTCTGTAAACGTAACCAGTATGCAGTCCATGTTAGACCAGATGAGCGAAATCACAAACACCATGAGTATAATGCTTTCTGCCATAGCCGCAATTTCTTTGCTGGTTGGTGGAATCGGGATTATGAACATTATGATTGTAACGGTAACAGAACGCAAAAGTGAAATTGGAATCCGCAAAGCCTTGGGAGCGAGTCCGGCCGACATCAGGCAGCAATTTCTGGTGGAGTCTGCCAGTATAACTTTGATTGGTGGGATTTTGGGGATTTTCCTAGGGATTTTGATAAGCCTGGCGGTGGAGTATGTTCAGTCCAACGCCTTTATCATCAACTGGAAGGCCTGCGGGCTTTCTTTTGTATTCAGTGTTTTTGTTGGGATTTTCTTTGGCTTAAACCCAGCCAGCCGGGCCGCAAAATTGGACCCGGTTGTAGCTTTGTCCAGCGAATAAAAAGTATTTGAGTGATGGCGTAGCCAGTGTGATTGGAATCACATCAATATCCATCGCTCATTTCGCGGTTGGCATCTTTCTTACACAATTCATCATAAACCAAAGAACGTTTACGCAAATCTTCTTTGAGTTCTTTCGGGAATGGCATATTTCGCCAGAAAATTCCCCGGACATCTTTATCAAGACGCTGAACCCCAGTAGATTCCTTTGTCATCCACAAAATATAATCTTCAATGAAGAATTCCTTCAAATCACCTTTCAGCTTCATCTGCTCAACATGCTGATAGTACTGGCCGGTCAAACCTTCTTCCATCCAATAATAAGAAGCTTTTTCTTTGGCAACCTGCCAGCGCAAATCTGCAACAGCAGTCAAAACGGCAATTCTTAAATCTTTCGGATACATTGGCACAACAATACGACCACGACTTGTTACGCGGTTGTAACGGTCAAAAGGTTCCCAGCAAAATCCTCTATCACCATAAGTTGGAACCAAAAGAACATAAGGAACAATTCTGTTTGGCACATTTTTATGGATACGGTGGAAAACGCCAGGGTCTAGCGATTCAATCCATCTCAAAACTTCGATTACATTTTCGCGAGTTCCAGTCCCTTTTTCTGTACAATGATAAAATTCACGGGTAAAAATCGGAAACTGATTACCGCGACGGCCAACAGTCATTTTTGCCATCTGACGAACAGTCTCAAACTCAATCTTAACGGCTTCTGTATCATTTGTAGAGAAGGCAGCAGAACCTCCGTTAGCTTCCATTTTATTTTGAACATTGTCGAAAGTATTTTTTGCTTCCTTGTATTCTTCGAGAATTTTTGAAAGTTCCTTATCATTTTTAGAAAGTCGATGCAAAAGATCCGTAATTTCTGGGAACATTCTTCTCTGAACATCGGTGTAGCCAGCTTTATGAGGTTCGTAGCCCATAACAGGATTATGCTCAAACAAATCTTCTATCTTATTTTTGAGTTCAATTTCCAGCATATTGCGTTCATTTTCTTTTATACCCAAAAGATTTTCTGCACTCTGCAATTTTCCTGAGTTCTTAGACTGCAACTGCATCAGGCGAGATTGTTCTGCACTCATAGCCTGTTCCGCCGTCATATTTGCAGTTTTAACCTGTTTTTTTTCATCAGTTGCAGAATTATTCATACGGCCGGAAGCAATTTCCTTGAACCATTCATCCACATACAGAATTGGTTCACCGTATTTATTTTCAAGAAAAATCTTCGAGAAAAACTCTTTTGTTTCTATTTTAAAGAGCGATGGGAGCAAAACCCCAAAACGAACCAACATCCTTTTTGGTAAAGGAATATTTGGATCAACCATTTTGCCGACCATTCCCCTCAGCAATTCCCAATAAGGAGTAATAATCTGCTGACGGTAAACTGCACGGTCTTTTGGATCCTGGCAGGTTAAATATTTTGACAAAACCTGGTGTACACGCTGGGCAGACTGATTTTCGCCAGTCAAAACAGTTTTATAATATTTTGTATCACTAAAAACTTCGGAAGGAGTATCGCTCACCAGTTGTGTGATTGGATCAAAAGCCTTCTGTCCCAAATCAACATCATGAACAGAATGTTTTGTTCTTGTGCCTGTATCCGAATCAGCCTCACTCAAAACTTCTGGCTCTTCTTCAAAAGAACCTGCGTTTTCAATATCAAGATCAGCTTTCTTTGACATTGTTGATTCAGTACTAGAAAGTAAAGCCGCAATTTCAGGGTCTAATTCATCTGACATTATCTATCTCCAGTAAAATTTTCCTTAATTCCTTAAATTATAAATTATATAAATCATATTCGCAATAAAGAATAAGCAAAGAATATTTTTTTGATGGGCGGTCCGGTTGGCTATGAAAAGGATATTGCTAAAAAATTGCTCCATGTCT
>CAZGDL010000036.1:0-14280 GCA_964525075.1 uncultured Treponema sp. | reverse complement strand
TATAACCTTTCTTTCGGCTATAACACTTGGAATAACTCCCATAATATGCGTTATAAAAAGTTATCCTAATCCTACTTAAAATCCGCCTTCCTATAATTAACATTCATCACAAGCCCTATACAGGTCATGGCGGTCAATAAAGAAGAGCCTCCGTAAGATAAAAACAGCAAAGGAATACCAGTAATTGGCATTATTCCCATAACCATTCCTACGTTAATAAAGAAATGAAAAGCAAACATCCCAAAAATACCGGCACAAATATATGTTCCAAATTTATTTATACATTTACGAATTACATAAAGAATTTTTACCAAAATCACAAAATATAAGGCAAAAACAACGCAGCCTCCAAGGAAGCCAAATTCCTCTGACAAAATACTAAAAATAAAGTCCGTACTTTGCTGAGGTAAAAAACGATAATGGCTCTGGGTTCCCATCAAATAACCTTGCCCCATAAAGCCACCCGCACCAATCGCAACCTTTGACTGGATAATATTCCAACCAGCCCCCAGCGGATCTTTATCAGGATTCATAAAAATAATCAAACGTTTAATCTGATAATCTTTAAGAAATTTTCCCAACAAAAGCGAAAAAATTAGTGACAGGGTGATAATCGAAGCTACAAAAGTAATCCAATAAATATATCTTGGACCGTGCAAATATCGTCTGATTACAAAACCAATCAAAGTGATTAAAAGCACTGCAGATATAAGCAAAAGTCGCAAGCGGGTAGTCGTCAAAATAGAAATTGCAGCATGAGGACTTTCGGCAATTTCATTATTCCAGACAGGCAAAATTGCAAAGATGATAGTCAGAATACCAAAAGACAAGACGTACAAAATATATTTTACAGGGATTCCGGCAATAAAACACATCACAAGGAAGATTGGAACATAAACACTGGCAGTTCCCAGGTCTGGCTGAATTAAAATTAAGCCCATCGGCAAAATTAAAACTCCAATTGCATAGGCAAAGCGTTTTAAAGGGGACATATTTTGAGATTCATCCAATACCCTGGCCAAAAACAAAATAAAAAATACTTTTCCAAATTCTGATGGCTGAATACCAAATTCCCCAATTCCAATCCAGCTTTTTGCCCCGTTTACATAGCGTCCAAAAATCCTAGTATAAACTAAAAGCAAAATCAAAAATAAATAAAAATAGATAGAAATAGATTCAACACGTCTGTAATCATAAACTGTCACAAAAATCATAATTACAAAACCAATCGATGCCCAAATTATCTGTTTGATATATTCGTTTGTGACAGAAACTCCTTCAGAATTGATGCTTGATGAATAAATGAACATAACGCCAAAAGAAATCAAAACGAGAACTATTAAAATCAAAAAATAATCAAACATCGATAAAAACTTATTTTTCATTCCCCTATCCTATTTGTCCTGCTCTATCGCAAAATTCTATTCTGCCCTCGCCCTTCTCTGGTTGTTATTTTTAATCAGATAAGTAAATCCTAAATCCTGAACAGACTCTTCAAATGTCTGTTTTGCAAAAATCCCCTGAATGATAATGTTTGTTGCATAAGGAGCCCACCACTCCCAAACATTTTGAGCTTCAACAATTGTTGCAACACAAATTCGGTCTTCTGGAGGAGCATCGTAAGGTGCATAAGCGACCAGCCAGGAATGCCAACTGTCTTTATAGCCGTCAACTTCCGCTGTACCAGTTTTACATGCAATCTGAACAATTTTATTGTGCATAGGATACTGTGGAGTTCCATCTGTTACGGTATATCGCAAAGCTTCCTGAAGCTCCTTCCAAACTGCATTATCGATTGTAGATTGTGTAAGAACAGTCGGCTTAACTTCTTCAATCACTTCGTTTGTAACAGGATCTCGAACTTCCTTTAACAAATGAGGTTTATAAATAACCCCTTCGTTAGAAACCATGGCAATCATATTTGCTAATTGCAATGGGGTTGCTTCCATATAACCTTGTCCGATAGAAACAGACATTGTATCGCCACCAAGCCAACGTTCGTGATATTTTTTCTGCTTCCATTCTGCGGTCGGAACCAAACCATTAACCTGGCTAGGAAGATCAATTTGGGCACTTTTTCCAAATCCGAATTCGCGGGCGTATGAAGCAATTTTTTCAATTCCAAGATAATCTCGTCCCACCGTCCAATAATAAACATCACAAGACTGGGCCATAGCATTTTTCATATCCAGCCAACCGTGACCAGGTTCATGAACGTGACAATGGAAAACTCGGCCACCATAAACCATGCGGCCTTTACACTCAATTTTTTTTGCCGACGGGAAGGCATTTTCCTGCAACATAGCAGCCGACATAATAATTTTAAACGTAGATGCAGGAGGATAAGACAACTGAACAGCACGGTTAATCAAAGGTTTTGTAGGATCTTGCAACAATTTATTGTACTGAGCAGAAGAATCATCAGAATTAAAAAGATTTGAATCATAATAAGGATAGGAAACCATTGCCAAAACTTCGCCAGTGGCGGGTTTTAAAACAACGGAAGCCCCAACGCGGTGGCCCAAAGCATCTTCTACAAGTTTTTGAATATCAGAATCAATTGTCAAAACAAGATTTTTTCCCATCTGAGGGGCTTCAACAACTGGCGTTTCAGAAATAATTCGACCATGAACATCAACCGTAGACATTTCACGTCCATCTTTACCCTGCAACAAAGAATCATACTGTTTTTCTATACCAGTTTTTCCGACAATACTGTTTTTATTATAGCCCTGGTTGTACAAAACATTGATTTCGTCCTGGTTAATATCCCCAACATAGCCAACAATATGGGACAATGAGCCAGTATGAAGATAATTTCTGATAGGTTTTGAAACCCAGGAAACGCCGGGCAAATCTGTTTTATTTTCTGCAATATTTGAAATCACCGAGAATGGGACATTTGATTTTACTTGAACCGTAGTGTAAGACCGTCTGATATTTTTTGGGATTTTTTTATCAATATCAGTCTTACTTATTCCAAGGTATTGGGCCAATTTAAGAGTTACTGTATCATAACGATTGGCAGGAATTTCGCCAGGAGTTACTTCAACAGCAAAAGAATCCGTGTTGATAACCATAGGAAGAGTTGCATTCCGGTCAAAAATTTCCCCTCGCTGGGCAGGAATTATAGTCACCTGGCTAGAAATTTTTTGTGATTGCGAACGATAATGCTCCCCCTGAACAATCTGCATGGAAAATAACTTATACAAATAAACTGCAAAAAGTATGATTAAGATGATGAGGAGGATTGTGACTTTTGCAACTTTTGTGATGTTATCTTCCGAAGCCTTATACATTGTCTACTTTATCCTGCATAGTCCTTATAGACAAACCTTTTTTAAAGAAGCCCAAAAATCTAAATACAAAAGGAGCTAAAACAACATTTTCAATAAACTCAAAAAGGAATTCGTAAGAAATAAGCCCAGTCACATAAACATTGGTATTCGGAAAGAAAATTGAAATTAATTTTATAAAAATCACTTTTGCAATTGTCGCAGCCGCTACACTCAACATTGGCATTAAAACGCCAGCAATTATGATTGTATTTGCAAAAAGCCCTGCAATATAGCCAATTATAGTTCTGTACAAGCAGTTAAAGCCGAAAGGAATCCCCGTAACAAAATCCAAAAAAAGACCGGAAATAAAACCTGTTGTCTCCCCTACCAATTTTCCATTTAACATTGAAAAATAAATGGAACAAATCAAAACCAAATCAGGAACGACATACAAAAAACTTATATTTGAAAGGATTGAGGATTCAATGACTGTTGCACAAAGTAATATAAAAGAACTTAATAAAATCGATTTCGCCATTACTCAGCTCCTTCCTGTTTTCTGTCATTTAATTCTTTTTGATTAACAACAATCACAGTTTCCAGCCTTGAAAAATCAATAATTGGGGTCAATTCTATATTTAGTGATGAGTTATAATCCAAAACAGTGATTTTTGAGATTGAACCAATAGGAATATCCCTCATATAATTGTCATTTTCGCCGGATGTCACAACAATATCACCAAAACTCAGGTCTTCCAAAACCCTTTTACGGATATATTGCATTTGCAAAGGCTGATCCTGACTACCAAGCCCATTCACAAGTCCCAAATCACGAGTATTTTGAATTCTCGCAGAAACAATATTATTTGTATTGTAAATAGGCATAATTTGACTTGTAAAAGTTCCAACCTGAATAACTTTTCCCACCAGCCCTTGATTTCCATTTTGGTAAGCAACTACCGGCATATTTTTTCGGATTCCGTTGGTACTCCCCTTATCAATCGTTAAATAAGAAAAAGCATTGTCCAAATCGCGGGAAATAATTTGAGCAGGAATATTTTTTTCATCCATGGAAATTGCAAAATCAAGTTGTTCTTTTAATCTTTTATTTTCTTTTGTGATATCAGCATTAGACCGCTGCATCTGCTCGTAGTGCTCAAGTTTTATAACCAGGTCATTATAGTCTTTTTTTAGCTGATGAAGTTCCCCTACCGCATTAAAAGTTTTTGCAACACCATCAACAACAAAATGAACTCCTTTATCAAGACTTGTGATGATGGAAAAACCTACCTGCTTAAAATTGAGGATAAATTTACCAGAAGAAAAAGCCAGTGAAAATGATGAGATTAAAATCAATCCTATCAATAAAAACTCAGAGAATTTAAATCGAAAAGGAGCCTTATTCTTATTTGCCATAAGATTTGCTTAGTCGTTCAAACTGTCGTATACAGAACGTTCAGAGTACATATCTTTGAACAAACTGAAAGCTTTTCCGGCACCAATTGCAACACATTCAAGAGGTTTTTCAACCAAAATTACAGGAACGCCAGTTTCTTTTGAAATAAGTTTTGGCAATTCTCTCAACATAGAACCACCGCCAGTCATAACAATACCGCGTTCAATAATATCAGAAGCCAATTCCGGAGGAGTTTCGCTCAAAACTGATTTAATTTCATCAACAATTTTTGTGACAGGTTCTTTCAAAGCTTCACGAACTTCAACACTATCAATTTCAAGACGACGAGGAAGCCCTGTGATTGCGTCAGTTCCCTTCAATTCCATTTTTTCAATTGTTTTTTCTGGGGCTGCATTTCCAATCTGAACTTTTAGACGTTCTGCAGCCGGCTGACCAATAATCAGGTTGTGAACAGATTTTACGTGTTTTACGATTGCTTCATCAAATTTATCACCGCCAACGCGAATTGAATGGGTAACAACCATACCACCCAAAGAAATTACAGAAATTTCTGCAGTTCCACCACCAATATCACAAATCATATGACCAGCAGGTTCAAAAATTGGAATATCTGCACCAATAGCAGCTGCTCGGCTTTCTTCTATAACTTCAACTTCCTTAGCCCCAGCTTTCAAAGCCGCTTCAATAACGGCACGGCGTTCAACATCAGTAATACAAGATGGAATACCAATCTTCATTCTTACAGATTTAAAAAACTGATGTCGAGGAATAATTTTGGAAATAAAGTACTTAATCATTTTTTCAGTACTATCAATATCAGCAATTACACCATCAGCCAAAGGACGGATTGCCATAATATTTCCAGGGGTTTTATCAAGCATTCTTTTTGCTTCTGCACCAACCGCAACAATTCGCTTAGTGCCTTTTTCTACCGCAATAACAGAAGGCTCATCTATAACAATTCCCTTGTCACGAACGTAAATCAAGGTGTTACATGTACCCAAATCAATACCAATATCTGTTGAAAATCTATCAAAGAAAGCCATCTCGTCCTCCCAGCTTTTTTTTAATTATTTGACATTTTTTGTAGAGCTCCAGGGTGATTAACTTGAATCTTCAAAGCAGTTCTCCACTCAGAACGAGCCTTTACCATATTTCCCTGTAACTCATATATTACACCAATTCCATAATGTGCGTCAGCAGAATTTTCATTTTTTTTCAAAACATTATTAAATTCTACTAGGGCATCATCAAGTTCTCCATTGTCTATATAAATATTTCCAAGGAGAATTTCACTTTTCAAAACAACATCATCATTTTTGCTGTTTTTTATGATTCTGAATAAATATTGTTCAGCGGCAGTATATTCACCAGCCTTGTAATATTGCTCAGCAATAGAAAGCAGCAAGGCGTCAGACTCTCTTACCAGCAAAGCTTCGGTGAAAGCAGAAATACTTTCCATAGTCATTCCCAAAGCCGCATAACTGAGACCTAAATATTCCGCAATATCATCAGCTTCGTAACCATTTTCTTTTGCCAAAAGCAGATATTTTACAGCCAAATCCGCATAATAATGACTTGTGATTGTATTTTTATAAAAATAAGCCCGCCCTAGCATATACTGAAGTTGCGGAGTTAAAGTTTTATTTGCAGAGTACAAAGCAATTCTTAAATTATTGATACATTCGTCAAGATAAGTTTGGGCCTGCAAAGTGTCAGTTTGTGACTGGCTCAAATAAAAACAGGCATAACTGTAATAAGTTAGTGCAGAATTATTGTAAGGATTTGCGTCTAAAAAAGATTTTGATAATTCATAGACTTTTTCATAATCATAAGTCGACCAGGCATTTTTTATAGATTTTATAGTGACTTTATTTTTATTGTGGGAATAAACTAGAAAAAAAACAAAAAAGATTATTGCAAAAGTGATAATGACACTAGCCAAAATCGTAAAAATTTTCTTCAAGAGGTGATTTTTCTTTTTTGCATAATTTTTATTGTCTGAACTAAGTTTATTTTTCATTATTTCTAAAAAAAATTCTAAAAAAAAAACAGATGGGATTGTAAGCCGGGTTCTGTCTGCTATTTACATAGCAATAACCATCTATCCGCATTAAATGTTACCATTTAACTCTAGCGATTTACCCGCAGTATTGTTCGGAAAACACAACTGCTACTTAATCTTGCTCCAAATGAGGTTTACAAGCCGCAAATGTTACCATTTACGCGGTGGTCTCTTACACCACCTTTTCACCCTTACCCATTTCTGGGCGGTACAATTTCTGTTGCACTATCTGTCACTTTCTGGGCTATGTACAAAAAAATACAGCTACCAGTCTGTGCCCGGTTATTATCCGGCATTTTTTCCGAAGGAGCCCGGACTTTCTCTCATCCTTGCCATCTATCATCAGAAAACAAGAAAGCGGTTATATCCCATCTGTAAAATTACTAAAAAAATGGTGCAGATAAAAACCTGCACCCTGAAATTAAACCCGATTTTTAGTCTTCGTCAGGTTCTTCTTCGTCGTCCTCATCATCAGACTCTTCTTCATCTTCATCATCTTCAGATAAATCATCTGAATCTTCATCATAAAGATTTTCGTCGTCTTCTGATTCTGTTTCGTCGTCTAAATCTTCATCTTCCAAATCTTCATCATCAAGATCTGCAAGGCTACCAGCTGCACCAATATCGAAGTAATCTTCTTCCTGGTCTTCTGCAACTTCTTCGTAGAACAAAATACGGCTACAATAAGGACAGAATTTGATATTTTCACCCTCGCGAACTTCATTTGCAAAATTTGCAGGCAAAATCATATGACAACCTGTACAAACGCCGTTTCTAACAGCAACAACACCTTCAGAATTTCGCTGAATAATTCTTTCAAACTTGAACAAAATTTCCTGATCAAGATTTGGTGTGATTTTATCTTCTTCTGCCTTTAATTCAGCAAGTTTTGCATCATAACCGGCAATTTCGTTGTTAAGAGAATCCTGACCATTTTTAAGTTCTTCTTCCTGGAAATGAATCAATTCTTCAGAATTCTTAAGACGTTCATCCAATTCTGCAAGTTCACGTTCTTCTTTCTGAAGTTCTTTTCTTACATCATCTTCTTTTAATTTAGCTTCTGTAATCTGTTTTTCCAAAGCTTCGTATTCGCGGTGAGTTGTTGAATTTGCAACCCCTTTTTCACCTTCTTCACGAGCTTTTACAGCATCTTCAAGGTCTGTCTTTAATTTTGAAACCTTTTCCAAAGTTGCGTCATATTCTGCTTTTTCTTCAATAAACTCTTTCTTGGTCTTTTTAAGCAAATCATCCTGATTGCTTAACTGTTTAGGAGCTTCAACTTTTTTAGCTTCCAAATCGTATTTTTGTACAAGAATTTCCTGTAATTCTTTAAGATTATCAAAAACTTCTGTTGTTACCATGTAAGGTTCCTCATTTAAAATATTTATTACTATACAATAATTACTCTTTTTAGTCTACTAAGCCAAAATCCAGCCGGCAACTTAGGTCTCAATGTAATCTCTAAGTCCGTTTGCACGACGAGGATGGCGGAGACGGCGCAAGGCTTTAGCTTCAATCTGACGAATACGTTCACGAGTTACATCAAAATAAAGTCCAACTTCTTCCAATGTAAGAGAATATCCATCTTCCAGACCAAAACGCATTTTCAAAACTTCCTGCTCACGAGGTGGCAAAGTGTTCAAAACTGTACGCAACTGTTCCTGCAACAAAGTAAATGCAGTCTGTGATGCTGGATTTTCAACTTCTTTGTCTTCAATGAAGTCTCCGAGAATTGAATCTTCTTCCTCTCCAATTGGAGTTTCCAAAGAGATTGGTTCACGGGCAACATTTTTAACCTGCTTTACGCGAGCCAATGGCCAGCCAAGCTGCTGGGCAATTTCGTCATCAGTTGGTTCACGGCCAAGTTTTTGCATAAGCTGACGACTCTCACGCACAACCTTGTTAATCTGTTCAATCATGTGGACTGGAACGCGGATTGTTCTAGCCTGATCTGAAATAGAACGAGTGATTGCCTGACGAATCCACCAGGTTGCGTATGTTGAAAATTTAAATCCCTTGCGATATTCAAATTTTTCTACAGCCTTGATAAGACCAATATTTCCTTCCTGAATTAGGTCAAAGAAATGAAGCCCACGGTTTGTATATTTTTTTGCAATAGAAACAACAAGACGAAGGTTAGCATTGATAAGGCGGTTTTTAGCTTTTTCCATCATCTGGCGGCCATATTCAATGTCTTTTGCCATTTTCTGAATATCATCTACGCTATTTTCAAATTCATATTCCAATTTGTGCAATTTACGGTCAATTTTCTGAATTTGAGTGTAAATTTCGCGGATTTCATCGGCAGTCATGTTCAATTCTTTTTCAAGTTTTACAGCCTGTGATTTAATTGAAATTTTACGACCAAGACTACGCAATTCAGCAGCATTAGAAACCCTGAATTCCTTCATCTTTTTTTCCTGTTTCTGATGATATTCTTCGATTTTGATTGTTGCTTCCCTATATTTCTGGGTAAATTTATCCAATTCTTCGGTCTGAATATCAACTTTCTGGAGTTCCGGCAAAATTTTTGCCCGCAATTCAACCAACTGAGGATTATCAAAAATTGCAGATGACTGTTCAGCTTCAAAAAGTTGTTTTTTCAAAGCCATATACTGCTTCATTTCTGATAGAACAGGTTTGATATTTTCGCCATAGAAAGACTTTAAACGGCGTTTATCTGCCATTTCTTCATTAATCTCTTTACGGGTTTTTCCAGGTTCGTGAATATCAATTCTTGTAAAAGCTTTCTGGGCAATTGCAAAAAATTCAGGAATCATAATTCCAGAGTTTTTGATAACATCTTTTATGATGTTATTCCCCTGCTCCATTGTTTTTGAAAGTTCAACTTCCTGTTCTGCTGTAAGAAGATTTTCTTTACCAATTTCTCTAAGATAAAGTCTGATAGGATCATCAACACTTGTATCTTTATCGCTGTTTACAAGTTTATTTTTTGCAGCAGCTTTTTCAGCCTTTTCGATTTCTGATACTGTTTCGTCATCCTGAACAACGTCATCATCATCCTGATCAAGCATCAAGCTGTCTTCTTCTTCATCTTCGCCAGAATCAGCATCGCTTTCCTGACCAATAATGTCCGTTTCAACAGGTTCTCTATCAATATCTTTTAATAATTTTAAAACAGGTTCCATCAATTCATCTTGATTGACAAAATCCTGTCCCAAATATTGAATTACATCTTCCCATGTAATTATTTTTTTTGTTTTTGCAAACTCAATGAGTTTTTCTACAGCTGGATTAGTAGCCAAAGCTAAAGCAGAATTGCTTGTTTCGTCCATAACAGTATTCACCTACTTTTGTCCTAATACCTGAACCTGTTTATCAAGTTCGAGTTTTTCTGTCAGAAGTTCGTTTAATTGTTTCTGATCATCTGGCGTTACTACGGTATATTCCCTGATTCTTTGTAATAACTTTTCTCTCTGAGTATAAAGCTTATTTCTTTTTACATAATTCACGGTGTCTTCTACAATTGCACCTATTGTTCCGCTTTGATAAACTCCAGAAGAAATTGCTTCTGTTATTAGCTGAATCAGTTTTTCATCATCACACTGACTTAATATATCCCTGATAGTAAAGTTTTGACCATTAAAACATACTTCCAATATTTTAAATAACTTTTTAGCTGCAGGATTTTGAAAATCATCTTCAGAGATTCGGGAACGTAATGTTTTGAATTGGTCCAAATCGGCGGTAACGGCAATTAATCCTCTCAACTCAGCATCAAGTTTAATTGGCATTCCATCTTGTGTTTGATTATTATCAGACCGGATTTTTGTACGCTCACGGGCTTGATCACGATTTTTAAAATCTTTCTTTACAGCCTCCGGTTTTAGATTGAATGTCTGGCACAGTTGTTCCAGGCACGACTCTTTTTGTATATCAGACTGAAGTGCGTCCACATAAAGAAAATATTCCAATGCAGCCTTTGTTTTTCCCTCTGGAGTATCCACAGGGTATTTTTCACCTAGTCTAAGTAAAAGATAATCACTGTCTAATATAGCATTATTTACCTGTGCCGTCAAGTTATCCCCACCGTATTTAAGCATAATTTCGGCAGGATCTTTTCCACCCTGCAGGCGGATAATTTTTACAGTCAAATCATGTTCCCGGCAAAGTTTTATAGCCTTCCAGGTGGCCATTTGGCCGGCTTTATCGGAATCAAAAGAAAGGTAAACAGCCCCATCAGCAACAAAGCCCTGAATCATTTTTATATGCTCTTCGGTAAGGGCCGTTCCAAGCGTAGCCACGGCGTAATCCAAACCGCACTGGTGGTAGGCGATTACGTCCATATTTCCTTCGCAAAAAATAATCCTCTTTTTATCGCGGATAGAATTTTTGGCAAAATTAAAGCCAAACAAAGTTTCTCGTTTTTTGAACTGGGGCAAATCACTGGAATTCAGGTATTTTCGCTGGCTTTCATCGGCAGGAGGAATTACACGCCCACCAAAGGCAACGACCTGCCCTTTCCGGTTAAAAATCGGGAACATAAGACGGTCAGAAAAAAATGAATAATCCGGATATTTCTGGCTAAAAAGCCCAGATTTATTCAAAAAATCATCAGAAAAATTCTTTTTACGCAAAAATCCTTTCAGCCATTTTCTATCAGCTGGTGCAAAACCTAGTTTAAATTTTTCGATAGTTTCATCAGTCAGACCACGTTTTTTTATATAATCCAAGGCCTTTTTTCCTTGCTCAGTTTCCAGCAAAAGATAATGAAACATGGAAGCCGTTCTTTCATAAAGGTCGATATATTTGTCCGTATCATCGTTTTTGTGATAACCAGGAGGGGGCTGCAAGCCATCTTTATACTTTATTGCAATACCAGATCTTTTGGCCAAATAAGTAAGGGCATCCGCGTAGGAAAGTTTTTCCATCTCCATCACAAAATTAACTGCATTGCCACCTTTTTTACAGCCAAAACAATAGTAAAATTTTTTATCACCTTCTACGTGGAAAGATGGAGTTTTTTCACCATGAAAAGGACAACAGCCCCACCACATATTGCCAGGCCGCCGGTCCAATTTTGTATATTCAGCAACCAGAGCAACAAGGTCTGTCGTATTGAGGATTTCGTCAATTGTTTCGTTGGAAATAAAAGCCGTCACTTATTTAGAAGCCTTTTTTGTTACTGACAAATGATTTTCGATATGGTCTTCAAAATTCGTTGTAAAGACGTGTCGACCTTCATTTGCATCAACAACCTGGAAAAAATAATAATTGGTCTTTGGAGTATTTGTTGCAGCATCCAAAGCTATTAATCCAGGATTGGAAATTGCCCCAGGAGGAAGTCCTGCCCATTTATATGTGTTATAAGGATTATCAATTTTGGTATCTTCAATCAAAATTCGGTCTGGGTGAGGTCTGCCTTCAATTTCTGTCAAAATGTAAACGATTGTGGCACAAGAATAAAGGCCGATATTTCGTCTTAGGCGGTTTTTGAAAACACTGGCAATTAAAGGGGCCTCATCAGCCACGGCATATTCTTTTTCGACGATAGATGCCAGGCGAACTGTGTAAAAAAGTTCGTCAGCATTCATTTGTGCAAGATTTGGAACGCTTTTGATTTTTTCAAAAAAATTATCAATCATCAATTCAGCAACAGCCTGGGCTTGCATTCCGGCTGTCAAAAAATAAGTATCTGGAAAAAGATAGCCCTGGCAAGAATCCCCGGGAATAGAATATTTATTTCGTAAATCTTCGCCATTACAAATCTGAATAAAATCCAGCGAAGGGCAAATATTTTTTTCTTCAAGAAGACCTGCAATCTGGCGGATTGTGTAGCCTTCCGGAATTGAAATTTTTATATATTCCTGCTGACCTGATGATAAAAGTTTTTGAATCTGGGCAATATTTAAATTATCAGGAATATGATAAATGCCACTTTTCAAGGTGAATGTAAAATCACCATCATTTGGAAATAAAATTTTATTGATAAAAGGAAATCTAGCCGAATAGTAAAAAAGTTTATCACTTTTTATAAGGCCCTGGTCTTTCAAAAGCCTAGAAACACTAGAAACAGACATTCCATTAGGAATTTCTACCCGAACTTCCTTTGAAGCCTGCCCCGAAACCTGAGGTTTTGCCAGATTTTTTACATAAAGAAAAGCCGACAAGACCAAGGCTAAAATTACTGCTAAAATTATTAAAAATATTTTTGAACCCTTTTTCATGAATAAAAACGCTTAACCTCTTCTAAGGACATTGTGTTGTAAATGGAATCTTCCAGGGACCTGTAAAAAGTTTCAAGTCCTTCTGGCAGTTCTTCCTGCTTTTTTCGCAAATATTTGGCAAGAAGAAAAAGTTCTTTTTTTGAAAATGAATATTCAAAAACCGTAAAATCTTCATTATCTAAAGTCATAGATTTCTCTTTAATCAAACTCTTTAATCAAACCTCTACAATTCAAATTCCATAGCTTCTTTTGCCAGGTAAATTTCAATATCAGAATGATTAATATACTGGGCATACCAGCGGGCAGCCTGCAAAATTGAATTCAATTTTTTATCATCATAAGCAGGTTCGTGATGAAACAGATAAACTTTTTTGATATTCCAGTAAACGGCAAAATCAACAGCATAGCAAAAAGCCGAATGTCCCCAGTTCTCCTTTCGATAAACTTCGGGAACCGTGTACTGGGAATCAATAACTATTGCATCTGCATTTTTAAATACAGCCTCACCTTCGTCTGTAGAATTATTAAAATCAGAACTTTTTAATTCAACATCTGTAGCATAGACAAATTTTTTACCATCAGCTTCCAGAGAAAAAGCGTAAGAGTCGCCAGGATGTCGCATTTTATGGGAATTAAATTTTATATCGTCTATAAAAAATTCTTTATCAGCCTGCAAAATATGAAAATTCATTTTTTGCGAAACAGATTTAGGAACTGACGGCGGACTGTAAGGTTCTACCATCTGACCTCTAAAATATTTTTCGGCATCTGGCCAATGGGAATATATTTCAAAAGTAACATTAGGATTAAAGGCATGATCAAAAAAAGGAAAACCGTTTATATGATCCCAGTGGAAATGTGAATAAAGTATATGATATTTTTCCGGACATTTTCGTTCTTTTCCAAGTACCCTAACTCCACTTCCTGTGTCCAGCAAAATATGGGTATTGTTATGCAGAACTTCTACACAGGCTGTATTTCCGCCCGTAGTTCCAAAAATCCAAGACGGAAGACTTGAAACAAATTTTGCCCGGCTTTCGGCAGATTCCAAATCGGCAGGAGAAACCCGCTGAATTGCAGCCATAATTTTGGATTGAACTTGCTGTGGTGATAGTGGAGCTGGTAAAGAACCTCTTACGCCCCAAAAATGAATTTTCACAATTCCCCTCTTTTTTGTAACAATTAATTTAAACCATACAAAAAAATTTGTCTACTAAGATGTAAGAAGCTCAAAAAGAATTACCCTAAAAAAAATCAGGCAAAAAAAAAGAGTTAGTAATCAACTAACTCTTACAAGTGGGGAGTTGAGGATTCGAACCTCAGAAGGCGAAA
>CAZGDL010000035.1:0-14946 GCA_964525075.1 uncultured Treponema sp. | reverse complement strand
TTCAAATACGGCAGGCAGAAAAAGCCAGGCAAGGGTTAAAATCACAAAAAGCACTGAAAAATAAAACTTTTTACTCTTTGCAGAAATATAAATCCAGTTTATAAAAATTGAAAGCTGGAGGAGCATTGCAGCAAAAAGTAAAGGTTTAAAAAACAGAGCAAAAGCGGAATACAAACCTTCTGATGTTGTAACAGTCAAATATGGAAGATAGATTGCATAAAAAGATAATTCCAGGGGCAAAAATGAAGTAATTTTTAACTTGGCATCATCTCTAGAAATAAGCAAATATAATCCATAGAGAATAATTACAGGAAGAAAAGCCTGTCTGAAAGCCAGGTAAAGAAAATTTTCCACAAAATCATAAGGAATAATCCTATGGGCAAATGTAAAAAATGCCTGAAAAGCGGCTACAAAAATCGCAGACAAAAGTCCAAGCCCTATAACAGGGATAAGTTTTTTTTCTTTTGTAATAAAACAAAATCCTGCGATTAATAATGGAAGTAAAATACAAGAAAACAGTAACATCTGACCCCTTCTACTTTGCGACAATCTTCATAATTCTGGCAGAACCGCTTACTGTAATTTCTTCGTTTGGAGCAAGAGTGTAAATTTCTTCGGCAGCAATTTTTGACTCGCCGGAAACTGTCGCCCCAGAAATGGATTTTATTGTTGCATTTTCTGCAGAAATTACAAACAAAAGCGATGTATCTTCTGGTTTATTGCCAGATTTACCTTTTACAGACCAGCTACCATTTACAGAAACTTCTTCCAGGTCAAAATATTTACATTCAAATTTGCCAGGGAACGGAGCGATTGGAATCATCTCCTCCCGCTTTATTACGGCTAAACCTTTTTCGATATGGACTTCGCGGCCTCGGCCCCAATCATAAAGTCGGTAGGTCAAATCACAAGACTGCTGGGTTTCCAAAAGACGGAGTCCCCCACCAATTGCATGAACAGTACCGGCTGGAATAAAAATAAAGTCACCTTTTTTTACAGGGACTAAATCAAGATAATCTTCCAGTTTATTTTCGGTAATAGCTTTGGCAAGAACTTCGTTTGAATATCCTTCTTTAATGCCATAAACAACTTTTGCATCCGGAGCTGCATCCAAAACATACCAACATTCTGTTTTGCCACGGTTGCCCGGGCCTTCCAGTTTTACGGCCCAGTCATCATCAGGATGAACTTGAATAGAAAGCACGTCATTTGCTTGGATAACTTTTATCAAAAGCGGATAATCGCCACCAATTGCCTTTTTAAAATCTTCTTGACAGCCATTTGGATGGGTTGAGGCAATCCAAAGTTCGTAGCCCCATATTTTATCAGATCTGATTGCTTCAAGTTTCTGCATAATTATTTCTCCCAAAGTTTTTCTGGATAATAGCCAGATTGTATTTTTTTTGCAATTTCATCTTTTACCATCTGTCTGTCCTGTGGGTATGTCATACCAAACCAGGTTTCTTCAGATGTAAAGAATTTTATGATTCCGTTTTTATGTTTGATAATATCACTGGCAGCAACCGGCAAAAGTGCTTCAGCTTTTGGTGATTTGCAACTTTCTTTCATAAAATTATCCCAATAAACATGGAATTCTTCAAAAGCTTTTGGCGAAAAACCAAAAAGATTCATACTAACCCATTCTTTGCCGGTCATAGGAATTTTTGAACCGTCTGGCATTTCGCTGATGATATTGTCTTTTTCGTCATAATAAATTTTAAGATTTTCGACAATGGAATCCAACATATTATCTTTTACACTACAAATTCCCCGGCTCACAGAGCCAGAATGGCTCATTGTATTTCCAAGTACATAACCGACCATGGCGTGTTCTCTGCAGTCGTTGTCGATAGATGAAAGATATTTTCCCAAAACGTCAAAAGCCTGGCGGCCGTAATAATCATCAGAATTGATAACGGCAAATGGAGTTTTTACGGCCTTCTCGGCACACATAACAGCGTGTTCTGTTCCCCAAGGTTTTTCGCGACCTTGAGAATCTTTTATCTGTTCTGGAGACAACAAAGTTTCATGCTGCTGAAAAACATATTCTGCATCAAAATTCCTAGCAATTCGGTCAAAAAGTCTCTGACGAAAGGCTTCTTCTATATCTTTTCTGATTACAAATACAACTTTTCCAAATCCACAACGCTGGGCATCAAATGTTGCAAAATCCAAAAGACATTCATCGTGGAGGCCGACTCCATCAATCTGCTTTACCCCACCATATCTACTGCCCATTCCAGCTGCTAAAACTACCAATGTCGGTTTCATAAAAAAATCCTCTTTTCCTAATTTTTTCTAATTATTAATAATTGTTTCCAGGGCCAAAATCATCATATCTTTGAAGGTAGTCTGACGTTCTTCGGCTGTTGTTGCCTGCCCTGTAATAATGTGATCACTCACTGTCAAAATTGTAAGAGCCTTTCTCTTAAATTCGGCTGCTAAAGTGTACAGTTCTGCCGATTCCATTTCAACACCGGCAGCTCCGTATTTTTTCCACAATTTCCAGTTTTCATTATCATCATAAAAACGGTCGCTAGAAACGCAAGGAGCAACTACAGTTTTTAATCCTAATTCTTTTGATTTATTGTAAGCGGTATACAAAAGGTCAAAATCTGGAACAGGCGAATAATGCAAAAGTCCAAAACGTTGACTTTGGAGAGAAGAATCCGTGCAAGCTCCATTTGCAAGAATAATATCTCTGATATTTACATCTTCACGAATAGAACCACAAGTTCCAATTCTGATTGCTTTCTGAACATTGTAAAATTGAAAAAGTTCATGAACATAAATGGAGAGTGACGGCTGCCCCATTCCTGTTCCCTGAACAGAAACCCTTTTGCCCTTATAAAAGCCGGTATAGCCGTACATTCCCCGAACTTCGTTATAACATTTTGCATCCTCTAAAAAATTTTCGGCAATAA
Organism: uncultured Treponema sp.; assembly: GCA_964525075.1. GTDB lineage: Bacteria > Spirochaetota > Spirochaetia > Treponematales > Treponemataceae > Treponema_D. The sequence continues at coordinate 12,022 of CAZGDL010000035.1, read as the reverse complement.
ACTTTGCCCTTAAAGGATCGCCTGGTAATAAAACTGACTCTGCAATTGCCCCGTCGGGAGCATTAATATGTGTACTCATAATTTTGATTATAGCGTAAAAAGCCCTTTTTGGTATACTTTTTTAGATTTATGATATTTTCTCCAAAGCCACGGTAACTTCCACGCAAGTTCCGCTAGGCTTATTTTTTTTGATTAAGAATTTTGCCCCAATCTGATTGGCACGATAGGCCATGGAATTCAAGCCAAGTCCAGCTTTCGCCCCGCCCTTATAATCTTCCATGCCCCGGCCATCATCAATAATCTGAACTATCAGTTTTTTATCATCATTTTTTACACTGACAATTACAGATTTTGCCTGGGAATGTTTCATTACGTTATGAAGAGCTTCCTGAATAATCCTGAAAATATTCAGTTTTTGCAGATTATTGAGTTCCAGACTTTTATCCAAAAGCCATTCATATTTGCAGGCAATTCCCGACTGGGTTCTAAAAGAATTGCACAAATTACTCAGAGAATGATTCATTCCCAAGCTTTCAAGTTCAACTGGATAAGAGTTGTGGGCATATTGGCGGGTCGTTTGCAGGGTATCGCCAATCAGTTCGGCCAGTTCTACCATCTGATTTTTTTCTACAGGCTTTTCCTGATTGGAATAACTACGGCAAAGCATTGAAATACCGGCCAAGCGCTGGCAAATATCATCATGCAAATCATTAGAAAAACGCTGGCGTTCAATTTCACTGATTTTCAAAACTTCGGCTTCAACTTCCATACGTTTATTGTTTGCTTCGACAAGTTCCTTAGTTCTTTTTGAAACTTCCTTTTCCAGGTAATCAGACCGCTTAGCTCTTTCTTCCATAGCCCGGATTCTGTTTAAACACTGGGCAATATTTATTGCAATAGAACTCAAATATGGAAGAACATTTTCATTTGCATCATACAATACACAACCTATAATTTCATTTCCGGCAGTAAGATATTTAAATACAAGAGATTCAGGCTTATCATCATCATAACGCATATAACGTTTATAAAACTGGCCCAGGGGAAGTTTGACTTCCATGTAAAATTCAAAACATTCGTGGCCATTGCGACGAACGTAAAGCGGATCTACCAAAACAGTTTTTAATTTTCGCTCTGTCAATTTTTCGTTGTTCGAAAAACGCAAAATACAGAAATTTTGCAAATCCAGCTGGCCCATATTCTGATTAATTACTTTTTTCAAATCAGCAACACTTTCGGCGTAATTCATATCCTGGCCAATATGACTAACCATACGAAGCAAAGTTTCAGACTGGACATATTTTGTCTGAATCTGATTAAGAAAATCCTCCGTCATCATTATTTCATCTTTTTCGGAATTACAACCACAGGATTTTCTGTACAAAACCTTGGCTGGCAAAACAAATTCATTTTCTACGGCCTTTTTTTCGATATAATCCCTCATGATATAAACCGCTTTTTCGCCCAGCTCTTTTAAAGGCTGCTGAATTGTCGTCAAAGAAGGAATTTCGTACTTTGCCTGAGGAATATCATCAAACCCTGTAACCGCACATTCGTGAATATGAGGATTATTCCGATTCATCTTAAAAAATTTATAAACCCCAATCGCCATATTATCATTTGCACAAACAACAACATCAGGATTTTGATTTTCGTGTTCTTCAAGATAGTCAGTCATGGCTTTTATGGCATCAACTTCCGAAAAAGCCCCCTGCTGAATGTTATAAGTCAAATCTGGAAATTTATTTTGATATTCGCTGATTGTTTCTTCAAAAATTCTCTTTCGGCTTATTGCATCAAGATGATTTTTTGTTCCGCTGATATAAAGAAAACGCCTGTAATTGTGAATTTTAATCAGATGTTCAACCAATTCCCGCATTGATTCTTCGGCTTGCACAAATAAGGAAGGAACGCCTTCAACTTTCTGCCCCAGAGAAACGACAGGAATATCCCCCCAGATTTTTTCAATATCAGCTTTTGTATTGATTTCGTAATTATCAATCATAACGGTTGTTAAAAGGATAATTCCGTCCAGATCAAAAAATTCTTTTCTAGGAAAATGGGTGATTAATTCATCTGCCGAAAAATTGGTATTTTCCTGCTGAAAACAAACAATTTCAATGCCAAGCTTTTTTGCAACCCTAACAATGCCACGATAAATATAAATCTGATATTCTTCGTTCAAAATATTTAAAACTAGACCAATGCGCATAAGTAATTATACATTTATTTTAGAAAATGTGTTATCATATAGATATTATGAATTGCACTGTAATTATTATTGATGACCACCCTTTGTTCAGCCGAGGTTTAGCCCAGCTGATTGAAACACAAAAGGATTACAAAGTAACAGGAATGGCAAAAGACCGAAACGAAGCCCTTAGTCTTTTAGACAAGGTTACTCCTGATTTGGCTATTGTTGATTTAAACCTGGGCCAGGAAGATGGATTGGAACTTATAAAAGATATTCTGGTAATCCATCCTCAGACAAAAATTCTGGTTCTTTCTATGCACGATGAACGTTTTTATGCAGAAAGAGCTTTAAAAGCTGGTGCGAAAGGCTACATCATGAAGGCCGAAGCCGAAAATCAGGTTATCAATGCGATAAAAACAGTAACAAGTGGCGAAATTTATTTGAGTGATGATGAAAAAAAACGCATTAAAGAAATGACTCATAATTCTGAATCTGGTGATAAATTCGACACCATTTCAAGTCTTTCTGACCGCCAGTTGCAGATTTTCACCCTTATAGGAAAAGGGCTGGGAACTGTAGAAATTGCCACAAAATTGAATCTAAGTATAAAGACAATTGATACCCACAAGGAAAATATAAAGTCAAAACTCCACTGTGCATCATCTGCCGAACTCCGACAGATGGCCATTGAATGGACAAACAGGGCAGTTTAAAATTAGGCTCCACCCCTAAAAACTGCGATTTTTAGGGGCGGAACCCGACTTTTAATTTTTTTCCATATTTCTTCCGTAAAGAGCTGCAAGGAATTTTAATTCTTCTGCAGCTTTTTCTTTTAAATCTGATGATGACATTCTCCAGGCCCAGTTTGCCCCTGTGGTTGAAGGAGTGTTCATTCTCGCTTCATTTCCAAGCCCGATAATATCCTGCATAGGAATTACCGCAAAAGCAGCCGTCGACGAAAATGCTTCTTTTATCATAGATTTTCGTAATTCTCCGGATTTTACCATTGCATTAGCCTTCTCGGCTGTTAATTTTTTACCAGTAAGATACTGGCCTACCAGGATTTTTTGCTCATCAGAGGCGTTTTCCAGCCAGCCCTGCAAAGTATCATTATCATGAGTTCCTGTATAAACAACACAAGCCGTCGTATCATACATATGAGGCATAAAATAATTCACCATGCCATTTTGTTTTGCTTCGTCTGTCGAAAAAGCAAATTGCAAGACTTTCATTCCAGGGAAACCCGCCTGGTCTCGCAAAAGTTTTACCTGATCAGTAATTACCCCCAGGTCTTCAGCAATAATCGGCAAATCTCCAAGTCTTCGCTTAATCGCTTTGAACAAATCCAGGCCAGGCCCTTTTACCCATTTTCCGTTGAGGGCAGTAGGTTCACCAGCCGGGACAGACCAATAAGCCTCAAACCCTCTAAAATGGTCAATTCTCAGTAAATCTGTCAGTTCAAAAACCCGCTTAATTCTGGCAATCCACCACTTGTAGCCACTTGCCTTTATAGCATCCCAATCATAAAGAGGATTTCCCCACAATTGCCCATCTGCACTAAAATAATCAGGAGGAACGCCGGCTACGCAAGAAGGATGACCGTCTTTATCCAGCTGAAACAAAGATTGATTAGACCAAACATCAGCAGAATCAGGGGCAACAAAAATTGGAATATCGCCAATTAATTTTATTCCGGCGTCGTTTGCATATTTTTTAAGCTTTTGCCACTGGCTTTCGAAAAAGAATTGAATTACTTTGTAAATTTCAACATCCTCTTTATGATTTTTATTCCAATCCGCAACTGCATCTTCCTGACAACGGGCAAGTTCTTTTGGCCAGTAAGCGTGCCAGATTGAAGATGGAGCTTTTTCTTCTGCAGCCTTTGCATCATAGAAAGTTTTTATGCTCATAAAAGAAGCATATTTTTCCAGCCAGAAAGATTTTTCTTTGCAAAAATCCTTGTAAGATTTTTTATCTTCACTAGAAGCATTTTTCAAAAAGTACAAGGCGGATTTTTTTAAGATTGGAGTTTTCCACCAGACCAAAGAGCCGTAATCAACATTTCCAGTTTTTTTGATGTAATCAGCAGGAGCAATATCTTTCTTGTCTGCCCAGCCATTTTCTACCAGCAAATCCAAATCTATTAACAAAGGATTTCCTGCAAAAGTTGAAAAAGAGGCGTAAGGTGAATCGCCATAACCTGTAGGGCCAAGTGGCAAAATTTGCCATAAAGACTGTTCTGCAGATTTTAGCCAGTCAACAAATTTATATGCTGGAGCCCCAATAGTTCCAACTCCATAACTTCCAGGCAAAGATGTAGGATGTAGCAAAACGCCCGATTTTCGTGCAAAATTCATAAATACTCCAAAAACGTGATAGGGTTTCCTGTAATTTTTTTAAAACCCCCAGTAATATTCCCTAAAGTTATATCATACATAAAAATATTTTTCCATTTTTGCCAATGAGAGTGTATACTATCACTATGAGAGTTTACATTCATTCACCGCAAGTAGAAATTGCAGAAATCATTGCAGACCATCTTCGAGAAGAAAAGCACACTTGTTACGTATATCGTGACTTTATGGAGCTTTTTGTTTCAATTATAAATCAAAAGACCCCACCAGATTTACTCATCATGGATTACTTGTCTTATAATCATGACAATTACAGCATAATGGAAACTTTTGACGAAAAGAAGATTTCGCTTCCAGTTCTTTTTTACAACGAGCCTTTTCTTAACCGGTCAACCAGGGCAAAACACTGGAAATCACAAATTTCTTTGCTCCAAAACCTAAGTGATGAAATAGATTTAAACACTTACGATGACATTTTTCTGTCCCTGCAAAATTTGATTGAATCTAAAGAACTAAGACCTTATATTTCATTGTTACAAAAACCTCTGCCTCTCCCCCCAGAATTAATAAAAAACAAAATCACCTTGAAGTTTATAAAAGAAAATCAAGATGATTGCATATGTTCTTTTAAGGAACGCAACAAGTTGCCCAACAACTTATTTTATTTACTGCAGATTTTCCAAAAACACAGAAAAATCGGTCTTACCCTGGAGGATATTGTCAAAGAATATCAAAAAGATGGCAAAACTATCAGCCCAGAATCCTTAAAAGTTTTGATTTCTCGTCTAAAAACTTCAATCCGAAAAGACAGTGATTGTAATTTTTTGATTTTACACGAAAAAAAGACCTATAAATTTATCGTTTATAAATAAAAAATGGGGACGCTAAAAAAAAGGCAACCTCTAGTTCTACTAGGGTTGCCTCCTTTTATCAGGAAAAAAGTATCCTACTGCAAAACTTTTGCAATACGTTCAAGAACCTTTTTGCGGTCAAGTGGTTTAATGATATAACTCTTTGCACCAGTCATCAAAGATTTCTTTACTAATTCTTCCTTACCAAGTGCACTTACCATTACAACGCGTGCATTCTTGTCAAAAGCCATAATCTGTTCAAGGGCAGTAATACCATCCATTTTTGGCATAGTAATATCCATTGTGACCAGGTCAACATTTGGACACAATTCCTTGTATTTATCTACCCCTTCTTTTCCATCAGCGGCAGTTGCAACAATTTCATAACCTTCGCTAGTCAAAATCTGACCAAGCTGTTTTGCTACGAACATTGAATCGTCAACAACTAATACTCTGAAGGATGTTCCATCGTCTTTTCTACCCTCAGGTGGACGCTCGTTGATTGTTGGATAATCTTGTGTTGTTTTCATTTCATTCTCCTTTAGAATATTTATGCTCGTTCCCTGATAGAAACGTTTACTTCAATTTTGCCACAATCAGAGATTAATGGAACAATGAGTGCTTCTACACTATCATTTGTGCCACCCAAAGCAGCAATTTCCATTTTCTGACCAACGAAAAGAGCTGGAGGTGTCAAGTCAAATCTGAATCCCAATTCATGTAACTTTGTTACAGCCTGAGCTGTAATAAGGTTAGCCAATTCACTGATTGTAGCCTTAGCCAAGTCATCAAATTCAGGTAAAGTTTCACCGTTCATTGCAGAAGCAATGTTCAATGCAGTCTCCATTGTCATATCAAAAAGAACACGACCTTCAACATCACCTGCAAGACCAACTAATGCAGCAACACCCATTACAGGCATAGCCGTTGACTTAAGATACAAATCACCACGTTTTACTTCTGCTCCTCCGAGGACTTCCTGAAGTACACGGAATGAAGTTTCAACAAACGGATTAATATACTCTACTCGCATTTTATTCTCCTATTTCAAGTTTTGTTTAATCTTTACTATACACAACAAGTGCATCTACAGTTTTTTCGCCAAAATTAAATGCAGCTGGCATTGTTTCGTTTTCACCGATAACAGCCACCGCATTTCCCTTCATTTTCTCAAGGAAATCAGCAACTACCGATTCCTGAGAAGATTCATCTAGCAACGAAAGAATATCTCTTGCAAAAACCAGGTCTACCATTGGCAAGGCATTTGTGTTTTTACAATCATGATATTCAAACATTATACTATCTTTTATTTCCTGACTAAAAGTATAATCTCCATTTGCTTTTTTTGTCAAATAAGGACCATACCAGTCTGTAGCCAAATTTGCAGGAACGGTCATCAAGGCTGCATTTGAAACATTAAGGAGGTCTATATCCTGAGCGTAAATTCGTAATTTTGCATCAGGATATTTCTTTTTCAAAATACAGGCCAAAGAATATGTTTCCATTCCTTTTCCACACCCAGGATTCCAAACAATAATTTGTTTTGCAGAATTTTCTGGAAGAAGTTTTTCAACATTCTCGGCGTAAGCCCTAGTCCACCATTTATTATTGCAGGTAGACCAGAAAGGTTTTAAGAATTCATCAGCATCTTCTTTATTTTGAAGTTGGGCATTTTTTTCGCCTTTAATTTTTACCCATTCCTCATATCTATGAGTAACCCAAGATTTATTTACCGAAGAAACATTAAATGAAGCATAATTTTTCAAACTTTCAGAAATAAATTTCAAATCGGTATTTTTTGATGACTCTGCTGGAGTTACATTTGTAAGCCCGCGGACAATATCTCCTGGAGTTTTTTCTACAACTTCTGCAAAAGTCGAAGGTGCAAGTTGTGATGATGATACTGATGATGGATTTTCAGCCTTGATTACAGACTGAGGTCTCGCCATCTGAATATTTTTTTCACCAGCTTCGTAAGTCTCTTTTGAAGAGAAAATTCTTGCCACGTCCAAAAGAACATACAAGTGATTATTGCTTTCGACTACCCCATCAATATATTTAATATTAATATCACCAAACAAAGGATGAGGTGGCTGGATAGAACTTTTCTGAACCCCTACAACTTTATCAATTTTATCAACAACTAAACCAAAAATCTGATCATCAACATTGAGAATCAGCATATTTTCCATTTTGTTGTCTTCTCGAGGAGGAATTTCGATATTAAAAAACAATCTTAGATCGAGGATTGGAATAATTTCGCCACGAAGGTTGTAAACGCCAAGAACGAAAGGCAAAGCATTTGGAACGTAAGTAAAACGCCCAGCCTTTGCGATTTCTTTTACATGCATGATGTCAATTGAGTAATCTTTTCCAGCTAGGGAAAAAGTTACCATTTTAAAATCAATAACAGATGCGTTTTCTTGATTTTCTTTCTCTACCTGCAATGTTTGAGTTGCTACGGCAGTTCTATTTTCTGCGTCCATATATAAACACCCCTATTATTGTTCAAATATTATTCAAATTACTAAAAAATTTCTTCCTGCTGTTGTGCAAGCAATTCCTGTTTTACACCTAAATCAAGAAGCTGGCTTACATCAATAATTAAAGAAACAGAACCATCACCAAGAATTGAAGCACCAGCAATACCAGGAGAATTAGTAAACTGATCTTTCAAAGGTTTAATTACAACATCCTCTTCACCGATAAGAGCATCAACCATCACACCAATCTTCTTTTCCTGAGAACCAACAATTACGATATAGCATTCATCAGAATGTTCAGTTTCTTTTATACCAAACAGCCTAGACAAACGCAAAATGCTGATTACTTCGTTACGAACATTCATAATTTCGTAATTATCAATATGATTGATTTCGTTTATGCTGATGCACTGGCTTTCGATAACGTTTGCAATCGGAATTGAGTAAACTTCTTTACCAACTCTGACAAGCAAGCCCTGAATAATTGCCAAAGTCAATGGGATTTTGATGATAAAAGCTGTACCCTTTCCATGCTGAGACTGAACGGAAATTGTACCCTTTAAGTTCTGAATCATCGTCTTAACAACATCCAGACCAACACCACGACCAGAAATATTTGAAATCTTATCAGCAGTAGAAAAACCTGGTTGCATAATAAGCTGATAAGCATCCTGATCAGTAATAACTTTATCTGGATGAATTAAACCTTTTTCTATAGCCTTTTGCTTAACTTTTTCTACATTAATTCCAGCACCGTCATCTCTAATTTCAATAACAATCATGTTACCTTCATTAGAAGCTTTCAACAAAACTGTACCGGTTTCAGGTTTGCCGGCAGCCAAACGGTCAGCAGGCATTTCGATTCCGTGGTCAACAGAATTGCGAACACAGTGCATAATAGGATCAAGAAGGTCTTCTACAACAGACTTATCAAGTTCTGTGTCCTCACCTTCTATTACCAGGTCAATTTTTTTGTTCAAATCACGCTGCAAATCGCGAACTACGCGAGGGAAACGACTGAAAATCTGATTAATCGGAACCATTCGAATTTTCATTACCCCTTCCTGCAAATCACCAGCGATTGTACCCAAGTTTTGTGTATAAGAACGGAATTTTCCAGAAATATTTTTTGTTTCAGATTCATAATCATCAAAAATAGAACCTAAATCACCATATTCCTGAACAAGATTTTTTCGGATTTCGGCAGCAGGTCTTCCAGATTTTGCCTGTTCAATATAATCTGGGATTTTATCAAACAATGAATGAAGTTTTTCTTTAAATTCAGTTTCAAGTGCCTGGAACCGAGAAAGCTCCGTTGCAGTCTGCATTGAAAGCTGATTGAAAGACGCTTTTGTGATAACGGCTTCAGAAACAAGGTTCATCAAATTATCAATACGACGAGAATCTACGCGGAGAATAGAACCTTGCTGGGCGTGAGCTGCAGCAGCATCTTTTTTAACTTCTGGCTTCTTTTCGGCAGGTTTATTTTCTGCAGGAGTTTCGGCTTTTGCTTCTGGCTTAAGAACATTATCATTCAAAATATCAGCAACCAAAGCATCTTGTGATGATTGAACTTCAATAGAAGGCTGGGCAGGCTGGTCATCTGCTGGAGAAGAAACAGGTTGACTAACAGGCTGATTACTAGCTGTAAGTTTTGGATCTGACGCAGTTCCCGTCGTGTAATCATCCAAAAGATGAGCATCTGTCACCAAAGTTACATCACTCAAAAAGGCAACATCTTCAATCTGAGGCCCTTCCGCATCAGTTGCCAAATAATAGTAAACATTTTCAAAAAACTGATCTTCGTAAAGGGCGTCAAAATCAGGAACGGTTTTAAGAACATTTCCTACAGATTTTAATGCAGCAAAAACCTGAATACCACCAACAGTATTCATAGGATTATTTTCATCAAATTTAACGGCAATACACCAAAGTTTTTGATTACCTTCGCAAGTCTGTTTAAGTTCCAGGAATTCATCTTCAGTAATATCAGGAAGAATCATACCAGAAGTTGCAGGAGTAGACTGACCAGCTGGTGCCGGAGCAGAAACAGGAGCAACAGGGGCTGACTGAAGAGGAGCAGCAACTTTTGGAGCAGAAGCGGCAGAAGTTTTAGATTTTTTATCTTCCTTGGTTGGAATATAGCTGTGAAGTTTATTTACAATAACATCAATATTTTCTTCGTAAACACTGCCATTCTGACGGGCTTCAAGCATTGCCTTAATAACATCTATAGAATTAAGCAGGAGATCTACAACATCTTCATCAACTTTCAAGCGATCAGAGCGAATTTCATCCAATACATCTTCGACAGTGTGGGTAAAATGAGAAAGCTCCATCATTTCTACAGTTGCAGAACCACCTTTTAAAGTATGTGCAGCACGGAAAATTTCATCAATAGCTTCATGATTGTTTGGATCATTTTCTATAACAAGAATATTGCTTTCCAGTTGCTCAACTTGCTGTTCAGCTTCCGCAAAGAAGTCCTTTAAAAGTTCTTCGTTATTTGGGTCAAGATAATCACTCATATAGATGTATTATATACTGAAAACAAGAGATTTCAAGAGAATAAACATCAAAAAAAAATCAAAAAAATTGGGACACTTGAAAAAAAATGCAAAAAAATCAGTTTTTAAAAATTTCTAAAGATTGAAAGGCTATCTGCCGATACTAAAAAAGGGTTATTCTATCAAAATCCAACCAGGAGTTTTTTATGAAGATTTCTAATATAAAAAATATAAAAAAGACTTTTGCTTTTGCAATTTTGTTTTCGACCTTGTTTGTAAATAAGATTTTTGCGACTACGTTTTTTAGTGGCTATGCAGGCGGAAAACTAAATTATTCTGCAAATTCGGGAAGTGAAGATTATGATCCTGATTTAAAACTCCAGGCTTTTTTTGCGGGTCAATTTAATTTTTCAAAAAATATTTGGTCTCACCTGGAATTTTCGATTGATACCGGGGATTTTATCAGCGAATCAATTTTCCACGAAACGGATGCTGTTTTCCAGGTTGATGAAGTTTCCCTTATTTTGAGGGGAAATATGGAAAACACGACCAATTATTTTAGTGCTTTTATGGGAACTTATGATCCGATTGGGTCTGATGTTTTTTTACAAAGATATTTTAGTATAGAAAAAATTGCATCAAAAATCACAGATTCATATTTGGGATTGGCGGGATCAATCCTTTATCCTCATTTTGGGGTTGGAATTTCTGATGTCATAAAAATTCACGCTTTGCCACTAGCCTTTGGTGGTTACATGTATTTTAATCACGAAGATTCAAAATATTTTGTATTTAATATGGACTTGCGAGCCGCTTGTGTTTTCCGATATTTTACGATGGATTTTGCATGTGGAATTGGAGCACCTTTGGCAGACAAATATAAAGGAGAAGATGTTTATATTGCCATTGATAAATTTTACTGGCATACAGGAACTACAATTTTGTTTGGAAATAACTACACAACATCCTTCTTTTTGCAGGCCGGCTTGTACAACATGACATTTAAAGCAAAGCAGGATTCTCTCGTAGTTTCTTCTGATGATGTTTATTTGTTGCTGGAACCAAGATTTTTGACCCAGAATTTTCACATAAATATAAGCCTCTACTCTCTTCCATCAGCTACTGTAAAAAAACTTCTTTATGTTGATGACACACTTGGCCTTGATTTTAATTTTTATTCTGATAATGCGATGATTGGAAATAAACAATTTACGATTGGAACCCATCTTTCTGCATCTCTCACCGATAAATATATTTTTGATATTGGTGATTTTAAAAATCTTAGTTCAAATGGATATAACATCAATATCACTCCATATATTCAAACTGCTTTCCTTTCGGGAGAATTGCACTTGCAGGCAAAATTAAAACTTATGGATATAGCAAAAAAGTCTATAGGAAAATCTTTGTCTTGTGATTTGGGATATAGAACGACATTCTAATTTCAGGCGGACAACAAACATCTGTCGGCATTTAAAGTCATTTGATTGACAACATTCGACGACATTGTCCGTGCCGGACTCTTTTAATACTCCTTTTGTAAAATTTTCTTTGAAAATGTAACTATTTACTATTAATTTATATTATATGAGTATGAGCAACAGTGATGAAATTTTGGGACAAGAAACAGGAA
>CAZGDL010000034.1:0-15408 GCA_964525075.1 uncultured Treponema sp. | reverse complement strand
AAACTCGAAAGTCTCTCTGAAAAAGCATTGAAAATGATTTTTTAGAGATGCCCATTAATTAAAATTTAATAGAACATCAGCTAAAGGAGCTTGGTTCTTAAAAAGAGGTGTTATATGAAAAAGAGAATTTTTGCAATCTTGGCAGTTTTGGGAAGCTGCGCTGGTTTGTTTGCACAGGAAGCTGAGGCTGTAGCATCATCTTCTACTGGTGCTGTAAAGTATCTGGCTGCTGCTCTGGCAGTTGGAATGGCTTGTATCGCCGGCGGTATGGCTGTAGGAAAAATTGGTTCTGCGGCTATGGGTGCCATGAGCGAAAATCCGGAACTTTCAGGTAAGGCTCTTCCATTTTTGGGTCTTGCAGAAGGTATTTGTCTTTGGGGAATGCTTGTTGCAGTTCTCATCTTGTTCATGTAGTTAGAGTTTCAAGAGAATTACGAGATTAATTCAGCGGGATTAAATTGAAATTTTACGTTATTGGTGAACGAGAAATCGTTCTAGCCTTCAAATTGACTGGCGTTGACGGTTCAATTGCAGAAACAAGGGCGGAAGTTCTTGATGCTTTTAATCGTTTGACGGGGAAGGGGGGAGTTGTAAATGTTCCTTCCGGAGAAATCCCACGGGTTTTGATTTTGACAGAACACGCCGCCAGCCAGATTGAAGACGAAGAAGTTGCATGGCAAAAAACAGGTAAATTTCCTCTGATAGTCGAAGTTCCAGGCTTAGATGGGCATCTTGAAGGTAAAAAATCACTTTCGGATGCAATTAAAGAAGCCGTTGGTGTCGACGTTTAAGGGGAATTTTTAAAAACTTATGGATAGGGAGCTCTGAAAATCGCAATTTTTAGAGAGGCCCGAAAAGCCATTACAGAGGTTTAGAATGCAGGAATTACGTTCTACAGATATATTGGATAAAGAAATTCATTCGGAAGCTAGAAAAAAGGCTGAAGAAATTCTTAAAAAAGCTGATTCTGATTGTGCACAAATTTTGGCTTCGGTGGATGAGACTGTCGCAAAAACTAAAGCTGAAAAAGAAGAAGCTTACGCTAAAAAACTTGAGGCCTTTGAAAAAGATCAGCAGGCTTCTATTCCTCTCCAGAAAGAGTGCTTTGAAGTTTCTTTTGTTCAGAGTGCCATTTCAAAAAATATTAATAAATATCTAGCTTCTTTATCAGAAGAAAAGCGAATTGAAATTGCAATTAAAGGTTTTGATTTTGAGAATTTGGTGCAAAATCAAAATGTGACTGCCTATGTTTACGGATTTTCTATTGCAGAAGCCAAAAAAGTTTTGTCTAAAAAACTTGGCAAAAAGCTTTTGGATTGCCAGGAAACAATGTTCAGAAAAATTGCCCTGGAAGAAAGTTATGGTTTGGAAAAACCTGCGGGAATAATCCTTGAAGCAGAAGATAAATCTTTCCGCTGCCGGCTTACATTGAGTCAGGCAATAAGTAAGATCCTTGATAAAAACAGAGCAGACTTGTCTGACGCACTTTTCGGAGGACAAATATGAGAGAAGGAAAAATTACACGTATTTCGGGCCCAATTGTTTATGCAGAAGGCCTGGAAGGCTGCGGTCTTTATGATGTAGTTGATGTTGGCGAAAAGAAGCTCATCGGTGAAATAATCCGTCAGAATAAGGGAAATGCTACAATCCAGGTTTACGAGGAAGATACTGGTATGCACATTGGCGAAAAAGTTGTGTGCACAGAACGTCCTCTTTCTTTGAGACTTGGACCTGGAATTGTTGGAAATATTTACGATGGTATTCAGCGTCCTTTGCAGGCTATGTACGAAAAGTCAGGGGGATTTTTGCTTCCTGGCGAACGAATTGAGCCGATTGACGAGGAAAAAATCTGGCATTTTGAAGCCCTTGAAAATGTAACAAAGGGAACTCCAATCCACCCAGGTATGGTGATTGGAACTGTAAAAGAAACGGAATCAATCACCGAGAAAATTATGGTTCCACCTTACATTCGTGGCCGTGTCCTGGTGACTTTTAAAGGAAGTGGGGATTATACCGTAAACGATGTGATTGCGGTAACTGAACTTGATGAAGAAATCCAGCTGGCCCAGTATTGGCCGGTGCGAAAACCTCGTCCTTATTCCAAAAAGCTTGGAGTTACGGAGCCTTTGATTACCGGGCAGCGAGTTATTGATGTTTTCTTCCCACTTTCAAAAGGTGGAACTGCCGCAATTCCTGGCGGTTTTGGTACAGGAAAAACAATGACCCAGCACGCTATTGCAAAATGGTGTGATGCAGACTTAATCGTATACATTGGTTGTGGTGAACGTGGAAACGAAATGACGGAAGTTCTTACAGAATTTCCATCATTGATTGACCCTAGAACTGGCCGTTCTATTATGGAGCGAACAATCCTCATTGCAAATACTTCAAATATGCCGGTTGCGGCCCGCGAAGTTTCGCTTTATTCGGGAATTACCCTGGCAGAATATTTCCGCGATATGGGAATGCACGTTGCAATTATGGCGGATTCAACTTCTCGTTGGGCAGAAGCCCTGCGTGAACTTTCTGGTCGTATGGAAGAAATGCCTGCCGAAGAAGGTTTCCCGGCTTATCTTCCAACCCGTCTGGCGTCTTTTTATGAAAGAGCTGGTAGGGTAATCAACTTTGAAAACCAGGAAGGTTCTGTTTCGATTATTGGAGCCGTTTCGCCTCCAGGTGGTGACTTTTCTGAACCAGTTACCCAGCATACAAAACGCTTTATCCGCTGTTTCTGGGCTTTGGATCGAGAATTGGCAAATGCCCGACACTATCCTGCAATCGGTTGGATAGATTCTTATTCAGAATATGCTGACGAAGTTAAAGGCTGGTGGGAAATCCACAATCCTCTTTGGGAAACTTTGCGAACAAAAGCCATCAACCTTTTGAAAAACGAAAACCGCTTGCAGCAGATTGTCCGCTTGATTGGACCTGACGCCCTGCCTGTTACAGAAAGACTTGTTTTGAAAGTTGCCGAAATGGTTAAAAACGGATTTTTGCAGCAGAATGCTTTTGATGATGTTGATAAATATTGTTCAATAGACAAGGAAATCGCAATTCTTGATTTGATAATGTCTTATTACGAACGGGCAGTTAGAGTTGTAAAAGGAGGATGTCCTTTGCAGCAGGTTACAAATCTTCCTGTTTGTGAAGAAATTGTCCGCATCAAAATGACTGTTAAGAATGATGAGATGGATAAGATTCAGGAAATCAGAAATCACCTGGATTCGCAGCTTGGGGAACTTGAACGTTCTTTCGTGGTAGAAATGTAGCGGAGGATTAAAATGAAAGGTGTTGAATATAGAGGCGTTACTTCCGTAGACGGCCCAATCATTGTTCTAAAAAGAACTGAAAATGTTTTTTATAACGAAACTGTTTGTATTCGTGACCGAATGGGCGATAAACGTACAGGAAAAATTGTAGATATTTCTGAAGATGCTGTTGTAGTCCAGGTTTTTGGTTCAACGACAGGTCTGGATTTGTCTGATTCAACTTTTGAGTTTTTGGACGAGCCTCTGGAACTGCGAGTTGGAACTGGGCTTTTGGGCCGAGTTTTCAACGGTTTGGGCGAGCCGATAGACGGTTATCCTCAGATTATCAGCTCTGAAAAACGCAACGTAAACGGAAATCCTATGAACCCTTACGCCCGCGTTTATCCGCGAGATTTTATTCAGACAGGAATTTCTGCAATTGACGGAATGAACTCCCTAGTTCGTGGTCAAAAATTACCGATTTTTTCTGGAAACGGTCTTCCACACAATAAACTTGCAGCCCAGATTATCCGCCAGGCAAAACTTCGCAACAGCGATGAGCAGTTCGTAATGGTTTTTGCAGGAATGGGTATTAAATACGACGTTGCCCGATTCTTTATCGATACTTTCCAGGAATCTGGCGTACTTTCAAAAGTTGTAATGTTCCAGTCACTGGCAGATGCCCCTTCAATCGAGCGAATTATCACTCCGCGTTGTGCTTTGACCGCAGCCGAATATCTTGCATTTGAAAAGGGAATGCACGTTCTGGTTGTTATGACAGATATGACAAACTATTGTGAAGCCCTGCGAGAAATTTCTACGACCCGAGGTGAAGTTCCTGGTCGTAAAGGTTATCCTGGATATTTGTATTCGGATTTGGCAGAACTTTATGAGCGTGCCGGCCGTGTAAAAGGGAGCCAGGGGTCAATCACCCAGATTCCTATTCTTACAATGCCAAATGATGATATTTCCCACCCAATTCCAGACTTGACCGGTTATATTACAGAAGGTCAGATTGTTTTGGGACGTGAACTTTCCCAGGAAGGAGTTTATCCTCCTGTAAGCGGACTTCCATCACTTTCTCGTTTGATGAAAGACGGAATTGGCCCTGATATGACCCGCGAAGATCACGCAAATCTTTCTTCTCAACTTTTTGCTGCTTATTCAAAAGTAAAAAGCATTCGTAACCTGGCAGCCATTATTGGTGAAGAAGAATTGAGCCAGCTTGACCGTGCCTACCTGCATTTTGGAAACAGGCTGGAACAAGAATTCTTTAATCAGGGTGAATACGAAGACAGAACGATTGAGCAGACTTTGGATTTGGGCTGGACAATCTTAAAAGAACTTCCAAAAGAAGAACTTACCCGAATTAAGCCTGAATTTATTGAAAAATATCTGAACCGTTAGTTTTGACATTTTTCAAACGCATTTGTAATGGAAAATAGGTGACCAAAGTGGCAAAAATAAATATTGCTCCTACAAAATCAAATCTTCTCGCAATGAAAGACCAGCTTGCGGTTTCGACCAACGGATATGAATTGCTGGAAGAAAAACGTGAGATTTTGGTTCGCGAACTTATGCACCTTGTCGAAAAGGTAAAACTTTTGGAAGACCAGATTGACAAGGTGATTGCCCAAGCCTACCCGGCCTTTAAACGCATGCTGATGACTTCTGGAGCCGACCAGATTGAGCGGATTTCGCACGGTATTCATTATGATTTTGAAATGACCGAGAAAAAAGTCACAATCGGCGGTATGGGATTTTCTACAATGGACGTTGTGATGCCAGAAAAAGAACTTTTTTATTCTTTTATGGGAACAGATTCCAACACCGACGCCACAATCAGTAAGTTTTTTGAACTTTTGTCCCTGCTCACCCAGATGGCTTCAATCAGAACTATTGTCTGGAGGCTGGCCGAGGAAGTCAAAAAGACCCAACGCCGTGTAAATGCTCTGGACAAGATGATTATTCCACAGACGCGCGAAACCAAAACCTACATTGAAGGCGTTTTGGAAGAGCGCGAACGCGAAAATGTCTTTGTTCTCAAGGCTCTGAAAAAGCGAAACAGTAAAAAGTTGTAAGGTATGAAAGATTTTTACGAAGTGCTCGGCGTCCGCCAAAACGCAACTCTATCAGAAATAAAAAAAGCTTATCGCGAAAAAGTCAAACTTTTTCATCCGGATTTGTCTGGAGATGTGACCCACCGCGATGAGTTTAACGAAGTAGTGCAGGCTTACCGGGTTCTTTCGGATAATCGCCAGAGGTCTATTTTTGATGAATCCTTTTTATCCAGACTTTATCGTAAAAGGGCGGGCCAGGGTGAGTTTAATTATTATGACTGGCTCAAAGCCCGCGATGATGAAGAAAGCCGGGCAAAGTTGATTTTTTACACCCTCATGCACCACAAAGAGGACGAAGCTGTTGCCGAATTTAAGCGGATGCAGATGACCCATGCTGATTTTTCCCTAAAAAAATGGTTTACCCGCGAAGATTTTATGGATTATGGCTACATTCTGGCAGAAGAATTGGTAATCCGGGGGGAATATTACGACGCAATCATACTTTTGGAACAAATTATTTTGATGGAATATTCCTACCAGTATTTTTATATTTTTTTCCCGGAAGTTATGTCTTTTACCCTGAATATTCTCAAAAAAAATATTGATGGCGTGATTTCCGATGAACTTGCCCTGGACGTTTACGAGCGGGCCCTGGATTTAGGTTTTGAAAAATCTGATGATGCATTCTTTTTGCGAAAAATGTCAGAAGAATACCGCCGCCTTGGCGATTACGAAACTGCCGGAATTTGTCAGAGAGAAGCGGAAAAACTAGCGTAAACGTCAGCCTGCCGAATTGCTGAACTTTGTTAGAATAAACTAACATAAACTATGGCATATTTTTGCACAAAGTGATATTTTTTTAGCATAGGAAGATTTAGAACAATGATTCACTTGAAAACTGCCGAGCAAATTAACGGAATCAGGAAGGCTTGTCACCTTACTGCCGATATGTTTAACGAACTTATCCCAAAAATCCACGCGGGAATGACAACAAAAGCAATAGACCAACTTTTTACAGATTATATTTTGGACCACGGCGGAAAACCTGCCTGGTGGCATGAAGATTACCCAGGAGCTGTTTGCATCAGCGTAAACGAAGAAGTTATCCACGGCCTGCCTTCAAAGAAAAAGGTCATAAAGGAAGGTGATTTGGTTAGTCTGGACGTCGGAATTGACCTGGACGGCTATATCAGCGACACAACCCATTCACTTTTGATTGGCAAAGTTGATCCTAAAGTCAAAAAATTAAAGGAAGTTACCGAAGAATGTCTAAAAGCCGGAATTGCAGCTTGCGTTGTTGGTAACCGAATCAGCGATATTGCAAATGCAGTTTATGATATTGCCACTAAACACGGTTACGGCGTTGTTTATGATTATTGCGGCCACGGGGTTGGCCTTGATGTTCACGAAGATCCTAGCGTTCCAAATTGTCCTTTCCGTGGGGCTAATCCTAGAATAAAGCCTGGCATGGTACTTGCCATTGAACCTATGATAAATCTTGGAACTGCCGATGTAGAAACTTTGGACGACGGTTGGACTGTTGTTACTTGCGATGGCAAAGTCAGCTGCCACGAAGAGCATACAGTTGCGGTTTTTGAAGACCACACCGAGTGCCTCACAGATTTGGATTATAATGGTAAGTCTGTTTTGAAATAAAACTGGATTTTTTTGAATTTTTATAAAGGAGGGGAAAGCCTTCCCCTCGCTCCAGCCCGCTTCGCGGTCTTCCGCTACCCCTTCTTACGGGGGCTCTGCCCCCGTAACGCCCCCGTCTTTTTTTACAATTTCCGCAAGAGCAAAAGTCTATGTTTTCAGTATTTTTTTTTGTTACCTTTTTATTTTTCCGTAGTTATATTTTAAAACGAACAAAAAAGGAAACAAAAATCTTTTTATAAGGAGATACAGATATGAAAAAAATGAGCAAAATCACAAAAATCTTGGCTGCTTTTACAGTCATTTTGATGGCAAGTTCTCAGCTTTTTGCTGACCCTGTTAAAAAAACTTCAGTTTCATCTTCAGACATCAATGTTGTTCAATCATTGCAGAATACTTTCCGCTCAATCAGCGAAACAATGCTTCCTGCCGTAGTTGAAGTTGATGTTTCGGAAACAAAGACTTACACAAGTCCATTTGGCAATATGACAAGTCCTTGGGAATATTTCTTTGGTTCCCCAAATTCTAAAGATGATGATAGCAAAAAAAATCAGCGAGAATATGAACAGAAAGGCCTTGGTTCGGGCGTAATTGTCCGCAAAACTGGAAATACTTTCTACGTTTTGACAAATAACCACGTTGCCGGTTCTGCTACAAAAATTTCTATTAAATTAAATGATAACCGCGAGTTTGAAGGAAAACTTGTTGGTGCCGATGAACGCCTGGACATTGCCCTTGTTTCTTTTGAAACAAAAGACAACACAATTCCAGTTGCAAGCCTTGGTGATTCTGATAAAGTTCAGCCTGGTGATATTTGTTTGGCTTTTGGTGCCCCTCTTGGTTACAGCCAGTCAGTTACCCAGGGAATTGTTTCGGCAGTTGGTCGTTCAGAATCTCATATGTCTTCGGTTAGTGATTACATTCAGACAGATGCCGCAATCAACCAGGGAAACTCTGGCGGACCTCTCGTAAATATTTACGGTGAAGTAATCGGAATTAATACCTGGATTGCATCTTCTTCTGGCGGTTCTGTTGGTCTTGGTTTTGCAATCCCAATCAACAATATTAAAGCTGCAATTGATTCATTTATCAAAAATGGAAAAGTTGTTTACGGTTGGGTTGGCGTTTCTTTGGTTGACGTTACAGAAGAATATAAGCAGGATTTGGGTGTTTCTGGAATGGAAGGTGCTTTTGCGGCTGCCGTATTCACAAACTCTCCTGCTGCTAAGGGTGGTATAAAACCTGGTGACTTTATTGTTGAATTGAATGGAAAGAAGATTAAGACAACAAATCAGCTTGTTCGTGAAGTTGGAAGCCTGGCTGCCGGAACTACTGCTAAGTTTGGCGTAATTCGTGGTGGAAAGAGGATTTCTGATATTACGGTCAAGATTGAAGAACGTGGAACTTCGGACGAAATCAACAATTCTAAGAGTTGGCCTGGATTTATAGCCCAGCCTTTGACAGAAAAAACTCGTGAACAGCTCAACATCGAAAGCAAAAAAGTTCAGGGTGTTGTTGTAACAAATGTTGAAGAAAAATCTCCGGCAGCCAGCTTGCGTATCCAAAATGGTGATGTAATTACTGCGGTAAATGGCAAGGCTGTTAAAAACCTGGCAGAGTTCTATAGTGAATTGGCAAATGCCACAAAGTCTGTAAACTTTGATGTTTACTCAAACGGTGGAACAATTACAACGGGAACTTATAGGTTTTAATTGAAGGTCGGGGGCGTTGCGGGGCCCTCCCCGCTAGAAGGGGTAGCGGAAGACCGCGAAGCGGGCTGGAGCGAGGGGAAGACTTTCCCCTCCTAAACGCTTCATTGTAAAAGCCCTCAAAAATCAGTATACTTCTTTCTATGTACAGACTTTACGTAGAAAGAAGACCTGGTTTTGAAAACGAGGCTAAAAGTTATTTGTCACAGATTAATGGTTTTTTGGGAATTTCCAGCGTAACTGGAGTTCGATATTTTAATCGTTATGATATTGAAAACGTAACCGACGAGGTTGCAAAAGTTGCTGCAAAGAGGATCTTTTCTGAACCTCAGAGCGATTACGTTTTTACAGAAGAACTTCCAAAAGTTGAAGGTAAAAAAATTATTTGGGAGTTTTTGCCTGGCCAGTATGATCAGAGAGCTGATAGTGCTGAACAGTGTATTTCCCTCTTGCGGGCTGGTTTAAAAGGTGTAAAAACTAACGACGCCCAGCCTCTTGTCCGCTGTGCAAAAATTGTTGTTTTACAGGGCGAAGTTTCTGATGACCAGCTTCAAAAAATCGAAAATTATCTTGTAAATCCTGTTGATTCACGTCTTACTGATGACAAAAAGCCTGACACATTAAAAATGAAGGTTGAAAGTCCTGCTGATATTCCTGTTGTTGAAGGATTTATCAAAATGGACGAGCAGGCCCTGGAAGATTACCGGGTAAAAATGGGTCTTGCCATGGACCTGGCCGATATAAAATTCCTGCAGGACTATTTTAAAGGCGAAGGTCGCGATCCTGTTGAAACCGAAATCAGAGTTTTGGATACTTACTGGTCTGATCACTGCCGTCACACGACATTTTTGACCCAGTTGAACAATATCAAAATTGAAGATGGCCCTTACGCCGACTTGTTCAAAAAATCCCTGGAAAATTACAATGAAATGCGTACAGATTTGTATGCAGGTCGTAAAGATAAGCCTGTCTGCCTTATGGATATGGCCGTAATCGGAATGAAATATCTTAAAAAGCATGGAAAGCTTGAAGATATGGAAGTTTCGGAAGAAAACAACGCTTGTTCTGTTTATATTGATGTACATTATACTGCTGATGAAAACGGCAAGCCTTTGGCTAGTGATGATCCAAAAGCCACAGAACGCTGGCTGATGATGTTCAAAAACGAAACCCACAATCACCCTACAGAAATTGAACCTTTTGGTGGGGCGGCAACTTGTCTTGGTGGGGCAATCCGCGATCCTCTTTCCGGTCGTTCATGGGTTTACCAGTCAATGAGGATTACAGGCGCTGGCGATCCAACTGTGCCATTGCAGGACACCATGAAAGGAAAACTGCCTCAGCTTAAGATTGTTCGCGAAGCTGCCCAGGGATTTTCTTCTTACGGAAATCAGATTGGTCTTACAACTGGCCAGGTTGAAGAAATTTATCATCCTGGTTACCTTGCAAAAAGAATGGAACTTGGTGCGGTAATTGCAGCCGCTCCTGTAGATACAGTTATCCGCGAAAGGCCTGAACCTGGTGATATTATTATTTTGCTTGGTGGTGGAACTGGTCGCGACGGAATTGGTGGTGCAACTGGTTCTTCAAAAGTTCACACTGTAAAATCTGTTACGACCGCTGCTGCCGAAGTTCAAAAAGGAAATGCCGTTGAAGAGCGAAAAATCCAGCGTCTTTTCCGCAATAAAGAAGTCAGCCTGATGATTCGTCGCTGTAATGACTTTGGTGCTGGTGGAGTTTCCGTTGCCATTGGTGAACTTGCCCCAGGACTTGAAATTGACCTGGACAAAGTTCCTAAAAAATATGAGGGTTTGAACGGAACTGAACTTGCCATTTCTGAAAGCCAGGAACGTATGGCCGTTGTTGTTCGTAAGGCCGATGTCGAAAAGTTCATAGCCGCTGCACAAAAGGAAAACTTGAACGCCGTTGTTGTTGCGGTGGTGACAGATACAAACCGCCTTGTTATGAAGTGGCGGGGTAAAACAATTGTTGATATTGGTCGTGATTTCTTGGATGCGGCTGGAGCTCCTCATCATGCTGATGCTTTGATTGAATCTCCTGAGTCTGTGGAAAAATCACCTTTGCTCAATCCTCTTCCTGCTGTTGCAGCAGAACTGGAAAAAGGTGCAAAATGCGAAAACTGCGTAAAAAATCACCTGACAGATGCTTGGCTTGCCAATATGAATGATTTGGCTTGCTGCAGCCAGCGGGGGCTTGGTGAGCGTTTTGACGGTTCAATCGGTTCTTCTACGGTTTTGTTCCCTTATGGTGGAAAATATCAGAATACGCCAGAAGCCGCTATGTCTGCAAAAATCCCTGTTGTAACTCCTCACGAAACTTCAACTGTTTCTATGATGGCTTACGGATTTGACCCTCGCGTAGGTCAGTGGTCACCATGGCACGGAGCAAAAACTGCCGTTCTTTCATCTCTGGCAAAAATCACTTGTATTGGTGGAAAAGCCCGCACAAGTCGCCTGTCTTTCCAGGAATTCTTTGGACGTGCTACATCAGAAAAACGCTGGGGCTATCCTGCAGCGGCTCTGCTTGGTTCTATTGACGCTCAGATTGAATCTGGCTGTGCTTCTATTGGTGGTAAAGATTCTATGTCTGGAACATTTGAAAATATCGATGTTCCTCACACTTTGGTTTCTTTTGCAGTAACTCATGATGATGTGAAAAACGTTGTCAGCGGTTCATTTAAATCGGCAGAAAGCAACATTTACATGGTTTCTGTTCCATATTCTTCTAATCTTAATCCTGATTATCAGACATTCCTTGAAAATTCTGATTTGATTTATGATTTGAACAAGGCTGGAAAAATTCTTGCCATGTACCCGGTTGGACCTGGCGGAATTGCCGAAGCAATCACAAAAATGGCTATGGGAAATATGGTCGGATCAGAAATTGAAGGCGGAAATCTCCGCAATCTCTTTATCCCGACTTACGGAAACATCATTATAGAAACAAAAGAAGATTTGTCAAAAGCAGGATTTAAGGCTGGTACTTTGACAAAACTCGGTAAAACAATCAACGAAAGAAATATCAAAATCCAGAATGCCCAGATTGGCGGAATCACAAATCCTTTGGTAACAATCAGTCTGGAATCTGCCCTTGAAGCTTGGGAAAATAAATTGAAAGATGTTTTCCCACCAGTTTCTGGTGCACCTTTACAGGAAGAATTGCCTGATTGGGCAAAAACTGAACATAAATCTCTTTCTGCTATCAAAAAAGCTCCAGCCTTTGTAGAAGCAAAATCGCATCCAAAAGTTTTAATTCCGGTTTTTCCTGGAACAAACTGCGAATACGATATGGCAAGGGCTTTCAATCTTGCGGGCGGAGATACAAAAATCCTTGTTCTCAGAAATAAAAATCCAGAAATGCTGAAAGAAAGTCTTTCTGAACTTGAAAATCAGCTCAAAGATACCCAAATTTTGGCTTTGGCAGGAGGATTTTCTGCCGGTGATGAACCTGACGGTTCTGCAAAATTCATTGCAAACGTTTTAAAAGCCGGAAATATCAGCGACGAAGTTATGAATCTTTTGAAAAAACGAAAGGGACTTGTGCTTGGTATTTGTAACGGTTTCCAGGCTCTGGTAAAAACCGGTCTTGCAGTTTATGGCGATATTCGGGATATGAAAGATGATATGCCGACTTTGACCTACAACAGAATAGGTCGCCATATCTCTCGCATTGTTCGCACAAAAATCGTTTCGGCTGCTTCACCTTGGGCCTTGCATCCTAGCGTTGTTGATGGTAGAAATCACCTTATTGCAATTTCGCATGGAGAAGGTCGCTTTGTTGTCGATTCTGCCACTGCCAAAAAACTGTTCAAAAATGGTCAGGTTTTCAGCCAGTATGTTGATGAGTTCGGAAATCCTGCAATTGCCGAGCCGGACAATCCAAATGGTTCAGCATTCGCAATCGAAGGAATTACATCTCCGGACGGTCACGTTCTTGGAAAAATGGGACACAACGAACGCGGTGTTGGCATGGAATTGAACGGAGCAAGCTTGGATTTGTTCAAAAATGTGGGAGGAAATCCTCTTACAAACGAAAGCGAATCTACCTGCGAAAATATTTTTGCCGCAGGTGTGGCATATTTCACAAAATAGAAATTTTTTAGAGAAAATCAGATTGGAGGCGTAGACGCAGAAAAATGGATGATTTACCCGCGATAATTTTAATCATAATTCTTGTTACTTTGATAACCCTTTCCATGTTGTTTTCCATTTCGGAAAGCTCATTTCTTGGAATGAATAAGTTGAGGCTCAGAATCCTGCGAAAAAATAAGGATAAAAAAGCCTTGCGGGCAGGTAAACTGCTTGACCAGAAAGAACATTTGATAAACACGCTTTTAATTTCAAATGACCTGGTCAATATTTTTCTGTCATCAATCTTGACTTCTCTTGCTCTGGAGTATTTTGGCGAAAAGGGGGTTGGCATTGCCACCCTCGCCGCCACAGTCCTCCTCTTGATTTTTGGCGAAATTACACCAAAGACCATTTCGACCCGCTGCCCGGACAAAATTGCCTATGGACTTTCAGGCTTTGTCCAGGTGGTCGTTTTTATAATGACGCCGATTGTTGCCGTTGTCACATTTATTGCCCGCTGTTGTCTCCGCCTTTTTGGCATTAAAACAAAAGAAAAAAAACAATCTTACACCGAGGAAGATATTAAAAGCTTTTTTGATATAAGTTCCGAAAATGGCGTTATCGAAGAAGGCGAAAACCGCATGATGAACCAGGTTTTCAAGTTTTCTGATTTGGAAGCCCAGGATATTATGGTCCCGCGAACGAAAATTCGGGCAGTAAAAGATGATGCGTCTTATCGCGACATTGTTGAACTTTCCCAGCGTTTAGCTTTTACCCGTTTTCCTGTTTATCATAAATCTATTGATGATATTGTTGGCATTATTTATTTAAAGGATATGCTGGCCTACAAAATGAATCAGGCTGATTTTGACATTAAAAAAGTTATGCGGCCGCCAATTTTTATCCTTGGAACAAAAAAAATGACTTCTGTACAGGAACTTTTGTTTGAAAATCACCAGTCCATGGCCATTATTGTTGATGAATATTCTGGAACCGATGGAATTATCACCGAAAAAGATATTTCCCGCGAGATTTTTGCCCTGCCTGGTGATAACACCCTCCGTGGCAAGGTTTTTGATTTTGATGTTGTTGAAAATAAAGATGATTTTGAAATAAACGGCTCAGTTCTACTCCGCGACCTGCAGGAAGATTTGAAAATCCCACTGAATTCCAATATCAACGAAACAATTGGTGGCTGGTTTACAGAACAAATTGACCGTATGCCGGTTGTTGGTGACAAAATAGAATATTCGGGTTGGCGGTTTAAGATTGTGAAAATCCAAAAGCACAGGGTAGAGCGGATGAGGATTGAAAAGATTTCTGCCGAGCTTCAAGGCCAAGGGCTAGCCCACGGTGAAAAAGCCCCTCGTGGTGGAAAAATTGAAAGTGGCGACCAGCCATCGCGTGACCAGTCATCGCGTTCTCAGAGTCAGGAGGAAAAATAAATGAAAATTCTTACAATTCTACTTCTATTTTTCCTAGTAGCCTGCGTCGGATTTTTTTCTTCATCAGAAACGGCCTTTTTGTCCCTTCCAAAATTAAAATTGAGAAGTATGCTTGCCGAAGGCCGCAAGGGAGCTGCTACCGTTGCAAAACTCAAATCTAATATGGATCAACTTTTGACCGTCGTCCTTGTCGGAACAAACTTTATAAATTCTCTTGCCTCCGCCATCGCCACGGCTCTTGCCATCGAAGTTTTGGGTTCAAAAGGTTCTACAATCGCTCCTTTTGCCGCAACATTTTTCCTGGCAACTTTTGGCCAAATTGTCCCAAAAACTGCAGCCGGAATTTATCCCGAAACATTTGCCTGCATTTTTTCTGTACCCTTGCTCTGGCTGGAAAAAATCTTTTATCCTATAGTCTGTTTTTTTACAAAACTTTCCAATTTTGCAGTTGCAATTGTCGAAAAATTTATAAAACCTTCCGGGGCGATTGTTACCGAAGAAGAACTCAAAACCCTAATCGACGTTGGCTCTACAGAAGGCACAATCGAAAAAAGCGAAAGTTATCTTTTGAACAAAATCATCAAATTTAACGATTTACAGATAAATGATGTGATGAAGCACCGGTCTTTGGTGAGTATGATTAATCAAAATGCTACTTACGAAGAAGTTGTAAAAGAATTTATGGATTCAGGATTTTCAACCCTTACAGTTTACAGTGGCAGCCGCGAAAATGTAGTCGGCGTTTTAAATTACAAAAAAATCCTTTTTGCTTCTGATGATGATAATCAAAAAAATCTTGGCCCCGGTTATGCAGGCCACCATATGTCAGAAGTTATTTTTGTGCCAGGAACATTGACCGTTTTTGAAGTTCTCCAGAAATTCCGCTACGATGAGCATAAATTTGCCGTAGTTTTGGACGAACAGGGGCAGACGGACGGAATTATTACCATGGAAGATATTCTGAAAGTGGTTTTTGGACGTATGTCCGATGAAAATACTTATGATGACACCCCTCCGGAAGACAAAATCCAGCTTGTTTCTCTGAACACCTTTATAGTTCCAGGAGATTTAAAGCTTGATGATGTAAATGAAATCCTAGGTCTCCATCTTGAATCCGAAGAAATGAACACAATTGGGGGTTGGCTTTTGGAACAGTTCGGCTACCTGCCTAACGCCGGGAATATTGTCATCAAAAATAAAGA
>CAZGDL010000033.1:1532-15418 GCA_964525075.1 uncultured Treponema sp. | reverse complement strand
CGAGGAGGCCGAGCGTTAGCGAGCCGCGGAAGGCGACTAGGTGGCTAGATTTCCCCTGAAAATCCCCTGAAAATCTTAAAAAATATCCTTTACTTTTTAAAATAGGGGTGGGATAATCGGAGTGCTAAGACTGTGTCCCGCTTTCTTAGAAAAAAATTTAGGGAAAGGAGTATTTTATGTATTTTTATGTAATCCTGAACAGTTATGACAAGGGCAAGGAAGTGGAGCGTTTTTCGGAAGAAAAATGGAATGAGGTGAAGCCTCGGATTAATCCGCTGAGAATTGCTTATGTGGCTGAAGATTTGGGGGATAAAAGGCTTAAAAATTATAACCAGATTGTCTGGGACAGGGTTTTTAATCCAATCACTCATGTCTATGAAAAAATTGTCATTCCTATGTCTGATGATTATGAGGAAAATTGTCGTAATGCTGAGACTGAGAAAAATCGGAAACTTGCGATTATGAACGAAAGGGCTGAGCAGCTTAGACTTAGCCGGGAATTGAGGATTAATCGGAAAAGGGAAGAAAATCTGGAAAACGGTAATTTTGATAGGCTGAATCAGTTGCAGGAGGAGATGAATAAGCTCATTCCTGAGGATACGGAGGAAATTGAGGCTTTTTCAATCTGGAAATCTACGGGCTACAGAAGGCCGGCTGGAAAGAGGATTGAGGGGCTTAAAAAAGACTACAATATGAGTTGGAAAGAGTTTATTGAGTTTTTGGATACTAAGATTTTTAAGAATTAAGGGGATTTGCCCACCGGGGCGAGGATTTGCCCACCGGGGCGAGGATTTGCCCACCGGGGCGGGGATTTGCCTTGGGGGGGCGTGAGTTTTTCCTGGGGCGAACTTTTGCTTTGGAGGGTGGGAAACTGAACTCCAGGGCGTGAGTTTGCCTCGGGGGTGTGATTTTTCCCTGACAAGGAGCTTTTATGAAAACTGCTGCGGTATTTTTTGCGGATGGTTTTGAAGAGGTGGAGGCTTTGACGCCTGTTGATTATTTGCGTAGGGCTGGGGTGGAAGTTTTTACGGTTGCAATTCCGTCTGAAACTTCTACTGACAAATACATTGTGACTGGTTCTCACAAGGTTCCCCTGATTGCGGATTTGACTTTTGAAGAATATTTGGACGCCTGTAAGGACGGATTGCCGGATTTGGTATTTTGTCCGGGTGGGTCTCGTGGAGCTGATAATCTGGCAGCCTACACTCCCCTTTTGCAACATCTGGAAGAGGCCTGGGGCCAGGGGCGTTTTGTGAGTGCAATTTGTGCTAGTCCTGCGGTTGTGCTTGGTAAGACTGGAATTTTGGCTGGCAAAAAATGGACCTGTTATCCTGAAATGCAGGGCAATGCTAAGGCTGAATTTTTACCGGGTTATAGTGATAAGGTTTTTATAACTGATGGAAATCTGATTACTGCCCGGGGAGCTGGTGCAGCAGAAGAATTTGCTATGGAACTGGTTAGGTTGCTGATGGGTGACCAGGTTGCAGAGAAGATTAAGAAGGGAACTCTGCAGAGGTAGGATTTTTGGGGATTTGCCTGGCGGGCGGGGAATTTGCCTTGCTGGCAGGTATTTCCCCACCAGGGCAAGCAATTCCCCTTTCCCCAGCCGAGAGATTTTCCTACTTTGTTTCCCCTTCTTCTTTACTTCCCAATTCGGCTTCTTTTGCCCTAATTTGGTCAGAAAAACCTTTGATTTCTTCCTGAAGTCCTTCGATTATTTTTACGTCATCTTCATTTTCAAAGGTGATTTTGGCACCTTGCAAAAGCATTTGAGAAAGTTTTAAGCCCATTTCTTCATATTTACAGTCACGTTTATTTTCAATCTGATGAATTTCAAATTTCACAACGCTTTTATCTGTAAAATCCTGAACTTTATCTCCGGCTTTTTCAAAAGCTTTTTTTGCTGATTTTGAACTTTTTGAAAACCAGTCTTTTACTTTATTTCCAATTTCGTTTGTATCCATAATTTTCTCCTTGAAAAAAAAATTCCGCGTTAGCGATTTATTTTTTTTATAATCTTTTTACTGCCAGCAAAGTCAAATCATCAGACTGTTCGTCTTCCTGCATTTGATCGTAATCAATGTAGTTAACTCCGTTTTCGGCGTTATCAGATTTTTCTGCTGCGTAATAATCATACATATTAAAATACTTGGACAAGAATTCGTCAATCTTTTTATCAACTTTGACGTAATCATTTGTCTGAACGGTCGGCGATTTATAAAATCTGAAAACTTTTTCCATGGCTGCCAGAGCCAAAATTGCCTCGCTGAGACTTCCCTGGCATTTTGTAAAATCGAATTCCAGTTTTTCAGTCTGATTTGGATTATCAAGTTTTGCAAGCTGATATTTTTTCTTGTTGTAGACTGACTCGATAATCTCTTTGATTCGCTCAGGTCCAAATTCTTCCTTTGCATCTTCTTTTTTGATTTCGACTTCTTCCTGGCGAGTTTTTGGATTCATTTTTTTGATTTCCACATCATTTTGGCGAACGGTGTAATCACTTTCGCGAATTCTTCTGGTTGATTCTTCGATACCGTCAGTGTAGAGAAAGAGGATGTCGCCGTGCTGGAGGATTGTTTTTTCGACTTTAAAACCGCCCCGCATTGCTACCAGGTCTGAAGTAAAAACTCCGGCGGTTGGGGCGGAAGCCAGGGTCAGCATTTTCATTGACCTGGTGGCTGCATCATAAATATGAACGAGGTTATCGCCGGCATTGCACATATAAAGTTCGCCAGTTCTTGAATTTAAAAGACAGATGATTAATGTAGCAAATTTTCCCTTGAGACCAAGTCCTTCAATAAAGTCATTTATCTGTTCAACAAGGAGGTTCAATTTTGTGCCGTTTTTGGCAAAAGTCCAATTCTGGAAATAACGGCGGAAAATTGTTGCAACTACGGTCATGATGATGGCAGCTGGAATTCCATGTCCGGAAGCATCACACTTAATAAGACAATACCATTCATTATCCAGTTTTTTATAATCAAAATAGTCACCGGAAACGCCCGATTCCCCCTCGTAGTAACCATAACACTGGATTTTTTCATCATCATACTCGGCGTAAGTATTTTTATTATTTAAGGCCCCGGAAGCCAGAGGTAAAAAGGCTTTTTGCACAGCTTTACCGTCCATGGCCAGGGCTTCTTCTTCTGCGTTGGCAACTAGTTCGTGGGTCATGTTATTTACCGCATCTCCCAGACGGCCAACTTCATCTTTTGTTTTGATTTCTACGTCTTTGCCTTTTAAAAGTGCCTTATTTTTTGTATGCCCTATCATAATAACGTGGGCTTCCAATTTTTTGATTGGACGAACGATGAGAGAAGCAAAAATCACAGAACCAAAAATCCCGAAAAGAACGGCTACAACTGCAACCAGACTGCCAAACAAAATAATTCCTCGAATTTCGCGGTTCAGGCTTTCAATTAAAGTTTGTGTAGAAAGTTCCAGATAAACAAGGCCGTGAATGTAATTACCGCTTGTGCCTTTTCGATAGAGTACTGGGCGGTAGAATATATAGTCGGTGTTTGTATGATTTAGATTTTCTGAGTCAAAATGCGGATATGAGCCGGCGGCATTTTTGGAATATTCTTCCAGGCTATCATCAACCTTGTTTCTAAGGTCAACAATTACGTCGGAAAGTCGGTCGGCTTCGGCTGTATCTTCATCAGTGCCAGATTCGTAAAGGGCGGTCGCCTGCTTAGAAAGTTCTTCGATTTTATCAGAATATTCCTGCAAGTCGGCAGAAATTTGTTTATCCAGCTCTGCAAATTCCCCTGTAATTTTGGTTACGGTTTCGTCTGTCAAAAGGGTTTCGCCATAAATTAAATTGTAGGTGTCTGTTTTGAGGGAAATTTCTGGGTCATTTGTAGCCCAAACGTAATTTAAATTTTGGGCAGAAGCAGAATCCATCTTCTGACCTATGATTGTGACGTATTTTACTTCGTCCATTGCCTCTTTTTGACTTGGAAGAGCGGTGAGTTCAAGGAGATTGTTTGCCGGGAAAAAGTTTTTTACCCCAGAAAAAAGACTTTCCAGCAAAACCTGGGTTCGATTTTCCAGGCCGGCTGCCATAGTCTGTTCCTGCATGCGGATTACCCTGAAGCCGTTTTCAAAAGTGACTGCCAGCACAATCATAACCACGAGGGAATATGTAAATCTTATGAGTTTTCGTTTTAAACTTGGTAAACGCTTTTGTTTTTGTTCTGTTTTTGATAATGGCATAGCGGCTCCTTTTACTAAAGCTTGCATTTCTTTTGCAGTCAATTTTTTTTCGTATATATTTTGCGTACCTGTAGAAATTAAGAAAATCAGGGCAAGAACTATAATTGCTAAAATGAGGAAGGCTAAAATCAGGCTGATTGAAACTTTATATTTGTATTCGGTAAAGTTTGCGTTCAGTTTTGATTCTTTTACATACTCGCCTTCAATTTTAATTGTTCCGTTTTGGGCGATTTTTAGGATTTTTCCGGTAAAATACAGGCCTCGGTCTGTGTGATAAAGTCCGATTTTGTAATCCCCCTGGTCCAAATCAGCACCAATATTTACGTTTGTGATTTTTGTATTTGATTGAACTTTATATTGATTTTCCGAAAGATTTAAAACCAAATTGTAGGGTTCGAGGCCGTCATCATCAATATAAATCTGGCTGATAGTTCCGTCATAAGTAAAACCGCCACCAGAAATTGTCAAAATTGAATTGCCAATATCATCTTTTTTCTGGTCCAGACTTGTGATATAGGTGGTCGGCTGGTATTTATTCAAAATAAACATTTGGGTAGCAGCCTGGCCTAGGTTTCCAACTTCGTCGATTGCGGCAACTGACAAAACATAAAGTCCGTTAGGCCGATTGTAATAGCGGGCAGTAGAAAGTCCCCGGGTTTGAACCGTCGAAGACATTTTTCTTTGCTTGGTGGCCACTTCCCCATACCGGCCTTCCAAATTTTCTTTTATCTGAGCCACATCCTCATCAGAAAGTTTCATAGGATGTTTTTTAGAAACGGCAATGGATTTTGGGATTGAAGCAAGTTGGTCAATTCTGTAAACATAGCCTGCCACATCATCAGAAACAGACGGCTGCCATTTTAGGCTGAAATTATTTGAATCGACAAAACCGTATTTATCGAGATTTTCAATGGTGATTTGCGGAGCTTCTGGTGGCGTTAAATCCAAATGGTAGGAAAGCTGCGAGGGTTCGGACCAGTTGCCGGCGTAATCTGCAATTCTGACATTTAAATAGTAATAACCATCTTCTTTTGCCTGAAGTTTGATTTTATTTTCCCGGGTAAAATGCTGAATCTGTTTTGGAGGTTGGTCTGTCTGATTTTTTGACCAGGTGTAGGAATATCCTGCTATATTTGAAGAATCTTCCGGAAAATTAATCTGAATCTGGACATTTTGATTTCGAGAACTTTTTCCAGCCTTAAATGATAATGGGGTAAAACTTGCCTGCCCTACACTTTTATCTGGTGATAAAATTGCGATTGTATTTTTGCCATTGGGCGTAATCTGTTGCCAAATAAATGACAAGGCATTCTGTCCGTCCTTATCTTTTGTGACAAGAGGATAAGAAAACATATTTGTATTTTTATTTTCGACGAGGCTTGTTTCTTCCCAAAGCGAGCCTTCCTTTTTTGCCATGTAAACCGATTCCCGGCCCCGCCTGGTATCAAACCAAGTCATATAAAGTGAATTATCAAAGTCAAATAAAATTGCCCGGTTGGCAGAACCTTTGCTGCTGATAGCCTCGGCAGAAGTAGGAACAAGCCCCTGGTCTGTAATGCGGGCAAGCCAGATTTCAGAATTGACAGTGTCAGTTCGCTCCCAGGTAAGGTAGATTTCCCCACCAAAATCAAACAAATACGGTCTCTGGTTTTGATAGCCGTAAAATTCCTTTCGACTTTGCCCCGACAAAGAATTTCGCCCGGTCAGCAAAAGAGGCTGGGTCCAATCATTAGCCCCGGTGGGCCTTGTCGTAAGATAAAGCTGATAAGAAAGTCTGTTGGTTTCTGCAGAAGTGTACTGGGCCTGAAAAACGACCATATCCCCAGTTTTTGTTGCAAGAAGAACTGGAATAAATGGATTTCGGAAATTTGCGGCTGGCTGGAACTGGGTAAATTCTGTCCATTTAATACCATCAGAAGAATCCGCTGTAAAAATTGTAAATGTATTTTCTTCGCCAACTGATGTAAAAAGTTTAAAACCGCCAGAAGAAGTTTTGTAAATTCGTGGGGCAACCATTATAGAAGAGCCCTTGATTTTAGCCTCTGTAAAATTCTTTCCTTTATTAATAGAAGTAAAAATCGAAATTTGACCATATTGCGAGGCGGTAGCGATTGAAATTCTTCCATCATCTAAAATCGCAGCGGTAAAAATATCCGGAACTTCATCACCAGAATAAGCAAAAGGGCCTGCAAAACGAGGATTATCAACAAAATCTGTCAAAGAATTATATTTTCTGATTGAAAGATAAATGGATTTTTTATCAGAGTCCACTTCCTCCCAAATCACATAAGAATCTTCAGAATTTGAAATAGTAACCGGAAAGCGGGAATCCGTTTTTGTAATTGAAGCAGGATTTTCCCAATACAAAGTCTGGCCGAACAGAAAATTATGATTAGAAAAAAATCCTGCCACAAATAAAAGCATGAGGAAAATGAATGATTTTTTGTAAAAATTAACTGCGTGCATCAATTTTATTTTTCAAATCCTTAATTTTTTGCGATTTTGCGTTTGCTGACTTTTTCAAAAGTTGTTCAACAATGGCATTTGCCCCAACAACATTATTATTTTGCAGCCTCTGAATTGCAAGCTGATAAAGCCTTTCATCCTCAGTCGAAAGAACTGTCGACGTAGTTCCACCAATTTTCGTTGTAATCTGGTCTTTTAACTTAATCGCATTTTGATTATCGGAATCTAAAGCCAAGGCCTGATTAAGTTTTTCCAGGGCATTTTTCAATTTTTCCTCATCATCCCCAGCTTTTTTATAAATAGCCTGGGCGTCGTTCACAAGTCTTCTTGCTTTTGTTGTAGCGGAGTTGTCAACAGGTTTCTGGCGGATTCCAATATCAATTTCCACCTGGTAAATTAAATCTTTTAAGCCAGGATAATTTGGTTCAAGCTGATAATAATCCAAAAGATTTGCATAACCTTCCTGCTGAGTTTCCTTATTTTTGCACATCTGGCGGGCACTTTTGATTTTCTGGTCAAATTCCTGGCGGAATTTTTCCGGGTCTTTCAAACGGTTAATTCTCAAAGTCAAAATTGCCGCTTCCTGGTTCATCGGATAAACATACTGGAGTTTTTGGATATTTGTCAGTGCCAGGTCAAGATTTTCCATGCCTTCTTCCTTTTTTCCATCTCCAATCAGCCTGCTTCCTTCATCAAAATACTGATATGCAAGGTTCAAAAGTTGAGACATTTCAGGATATTGGGGAGATGAAGGCAAAATATCGCGGCCAGTGTTCATGGAAATGGCGGTATTTACGAAATTTAAAAGATTTGTGATTTCTTCATCTTCGGTGTCGTTTGTAACCGCCCACCGGGTCTTTGCCTGGTTTAGGTATTTTTCGGCATCTTCAAAACGTCCGTTAAAATAAGCATCCTTGGCAAGAGTTTTTAATTCTCGAACTTCGCGAACGACAATTTCGTTTTCGCCCTTGGCAATTTGCTGGCCCAGATTCTGCAGTTTTGAGTCAACTTCTTCTCTAAGAACTTCATTATTTTGATGATTTAGGGCTTCGTCATATTTTGTCAAAGCGTCCTGCAATTTTTTGCGGGCGTTGTCAAAATCCTCATTTTTCAGGGCTCTTTCCGCTTCGGAATAGCGAATATCCGCTTCATTTTTTGCAAGTTGCGAAGCAACAATCTGATTTTGAGCCAGAGAAATATTAGAAATGGCAGTAGTTTTCAAGGCTGCTAGGTTTTCTTTTTGCTTTTCAAGGTAAATATTTGCAGAATTCACCAGACTTACAAGATTTTCTTCACTTTTCCACTGGGCCTGCAAATCAAAATTTTCGGAAATATTTTTTTGATAATCATTTATCGTCTGAATATCCAAATCCGCCTGGCTGTTAACGTACTGGGCAATTTTCAGGGCAATATCAGGATAGGCGTAATTTATTCCAAAATCCAATTCCGGATCGGCATTAAAAGAATCCTGATATTTTGTCGCTTTTGTGATGTCAGCATTCAGTTCGGTGATTATATTCTGAGGAATTTTTGTAAAAAATCCCTGGCTGTATTTTTTGCTTGCCTCATTGTAAAGGCTCAAAGCGGTGTACAAATCATCAGAAGAATCTTTGTAATATTCTGTGATTTCCTTCCAGGCCGAAGTTAAAAGTTCTGATGATTTTGTAAAAATATTGTCCAAAGTTTGCTCATAATTTTCGGTCAAAATATCCCAGTCTTTTCGTTTTCCATTTCTGTAAGATTTTGTCCATTCGTAACTTGCAAGTTCATGCTGATTTTTTGCCCCGACAAGATTTCCCAAATTTGCATTTGAAGTAAAAAGCTGGAAGATGTAGGTGGCAGTTTCCGTACCAGTAGCAGAAAGAGCACCAGCGGTAGCTACATCAGCATTTTTTTCCAGTTTTTTTATCTGATTAAGGATTTCAGCCTGATTTTTTTCAGCATTTTTCACCTGGCTCCAAACATTTTCCAGGCTTACAGACACTTCTGCAAGATTTTTTACATAATCTGTAAGGGCGTAATATTCTTTGTAAGGATTTTGTAATTTGTGGGTCTGATTTTGCTCAGCAATCTGATAAAGATCCAAAACTTTTTGCTGGAGATTTACGTAAGAAGCAATATTTGCCGCATAATCAGAAGTCAAACCGTCCGGATATTTATTATATTTTCTGGTAACGGCTGCAAAAACCGCGTCATTCATCTGGCCAGCATAAGCATTCCATTGGCCGTCGACCGCCCCCAAAATCCCGGAATTTGCAACTGAATCTACCCCATAAATAAAACGGACCATAAATGGCAGGTAGGAAGCATCACTCGTATCAGAATCCAAAGTCTGAAGTTCTGCAAATTTATCCTGCATTTTGCTTCCATCATCAACAATTGCCTGTCGGATGCGGTTAAACTCAATCATATAATTTTGGACATTTTCAAAACGTTGCAAAGCTAGGTCGTACTGGTCCTGATTTACCGCTTTCACAAAATCCTCAATGGCATTTTGAATTTTTGGCAAAAAGTTTTTTTCTTCAAAAGCGGTAATCTGGGCATTCAAATCCCCAACAATTTCATCAACTTCGCTAATTATCTGAGGATTATCCTCCCACCTCACGTCAAAATCGTCCCGGTAAAGCCAAAATCCTTCTTTTGCCTTTTCAATAGCAGTAATATACTGGCCGGCCTGGGTATTTTTGGCAGTTTCATTTTGGATTTCTAAGAACTGGGCACGGAAATAGTTAAATTCCGCTGATTTTTTCAAATCGGCAATAAATTTCAAATTCTGATCAGAGGGATTTCGCTCAAACTTTTCAAGTTGGGCGGTAATCTCATAAATTTCCTTGTTATTTCCAGGGTCGGTTTGAATCAAATCAATCAGTTTTTCTGCAAGAATAGAATACTGCATTTTTGCATTCATAATTCTTTTTATTCGGATCTGGGCGTTATCAAAATTCTCAGGTTTATCCTGAATGTAGATATTCAAAAGGCGGAGGGCTTCGTCATATTCTGTACGGCGGATAAGGCGGTCAATTTCAAACAAAGATATATCGCCATCATCCTGGCTGTAAAGGCAGGTTACGGAGAGAGAAAATAAAATTGCTATACAGAGAAAAATTTTCCCTTTCATTTTTTCAAAAAATTATTACAGTTAATTTTCGGCAAAATGAGATAATATACTTATAGAAAAGAAAGAAAATTCCGAAAAAAGAAATAGAGATTATGCAAAAAAAGACCGCATTAAAAAAATCACTTTTTCTCATTTTCACCTGCTTTATTTTACAGGCAAAAGCGGTCGCCCTGTCATATTCTGATATCAACACCAGCCTTTCCGAATTTTTTTACCCTCTTGTTGATGATAACGAAGGACAAACAACTTTCAGGTCGCTGCAAATTCCTTTTGGCGGGCGGACAGAAAGCCTTGGCTCCGCTTTTACAGGCCTTTGTGATGATATTTCCTACCTCCAATACAATGCCGGGGCAGGTTCTCTTCAAAAAGAAACTCAGTTAGCCCTTTTTCACAACATGTGGATTGCTGATTCCAAATTGGAAACCCTGGCTTTTACGACCCGCTTCAAAAAAATTCCTAATTTGAGTCTGGGTTCTTACGTTTCCTGTTTTTATCTGCCTTTTACCGAATACAATATTTTTGGTGATAGAGTGGCCGCATCTTACTACTCCGAGACCGTTGCCGCCATGAATATTTCCTACAATTTTTTGGCTGGCTATGATTTTAAAGGATTTGCCCTTGGTACTACCCTCAAGGCTGGCTGGCGAAGTATGCCAGATTATACCGATAACAACACTGATGCTATAATCAGCAATTCGGGACTTGAACAGAGCGGTCTTGCCATTATGGCTGACCTTGGCCTTATGATGCAGTTCAATTTCCTGAAATTTTACTATTCTAGAGATCCAAACGTCAGAATTGGGCTTTCTCTGCAAAATCTGGGGGCTTCAATTACAGGCTGGGGGAAAAATCTCCAACTTGATGATCCCCTTCCAACCCTTTTATCCGCTGGAATCTCACTTAAATTTATAAAACCGGCAACATTCACTGCCGAATTCCAGCAACCCCTTAATTTGCAGAATATGGGAACCTATCTTAACCCTTACATAGCGACAGGCGTTGTTTTCCAGTTTACAGATTTTCTTTCGGTTCTGGGAGGATTTGCCTTGAAGGGCGGAAATCCTCGTTTTAGTGCAGGATTTGAGTTTGAAATTCAAAAAATCAGATTTAATTTTAATTACACCCTGGATTTTACATCGTCATTTTCGCCATTAAACAAAATGAGCCTTTCGGCAAAAGTTTTGCTTGGTGATAAAGGCAGGAGCATAATCGACAGCCAGGTAGATGAATATTACCAACAGGGATTAATTTATTTTGCCCAGGCTGATTACCAGGCTGCAATTGATGTTTGGAATCAGGCTTTAAAATTAAACAAGCGCTTCGATCCTGCAAAACTGGGGATAAAAAGCGCTCAGCATCAGATTGATATGTTTGAAAAAATCAAGGAAAGTCTCCGCCTGGAACAGGAGTAAAAGTTTCACTCCAAGGGGAACGCCCGACTAGCAGGGAAAAGTTCGCCCCACAGGGAAAATATTCGCCCGCCAGGGAAAATCCCCCACCCCAGGACAATTTGCCTATCTCTTTTTAGAAAAAATCCTGTAATTCATCCAAGGAAAAATCGAATCTCTTGCTTCTTGGGTAGTCAACCATTCTGTACTTACCGTATTCGACCCCAAAGAATCAAAAACAGCAGTAAAAGCCGTTATCGACTCCCTAAAACGCCTTTCGGCAAATTCCGGAAATTCTCCATCTTCGATTGTTTTTGCCAGATTTGAACTTTGGGCCAACATCAATTCAATTGCCCCCAGGTTCAAAAGCCGGGTTTTTAAGCCGGTGTCATTTGGAAAACGGTCAGCCAGGTCAATCATTCGCTCACAAGCCTTTCTGATATACCGCATCATCCAACAGTTTTTGCTGGAAAGAAGATTTTCGCCATACCCTGCCCCAATTGCAGCAGAATAATAAGGGGTAAATTTTTCCAGATTAAACTGATTTCCGCACATCTGGTCGCAAGTCGTAATCGTCAAATCATAAGAAGCCGCATTTCTGATAATATTTTCCAGCCAAATAAGATTTTCGTGCCAGGCTCTGCAAACGGTGTCTGTATCAAAAGCACAAACTTCGGTCACAAAATCCTGATTTGGAAGCAATTCACAGGCTTTTTTCAAAGTCTGGCTAACATTTTTCAGGAAATTTTCAGCATCATCTTTTGCCTGCTTTAGGGCTGCGTCTTCGTTATAAATGCAACCTTCCTCTTTTTCAAAATCCCGGTTCCAATATTTAAAACCAGTTGAAAAACGAACCTGACCCTCTTCCAAAACAGGGGCAAGTTCTTCTGTAGAAAGTTCATAACCAATATCGCGTTTTTGATTTTTATAAGCAGGATGATAAATAAATCCTTCATCGCCATAAATCTGGTCTGTAAGATTTTTGCTGTTCGTAAACAAAACCAGGGAATTTTCCGTTCTGGCAGGATAAAAAATACCAGTGGAAGGACAATTTTCGGCAAGTAAAAGGCTTCGAGAATCAATAATTGTGTAAGTGTAGCCGTAAGCCTTTATCAGTTTTTCAATTCCAGGAATATAGCCCATTTCTGGAAGCCAGAACCCTTCCGGCACAATTCCAAAAAACTGTCTAAAAGAATGTAATCCGCTTTCAATCTGGGCAGAAACTATTTCTTTCATATCAGCATAATGAGGCAGATAAATGTCAGTTCCACAGGTTCCCAGCAATTCCAAATAACCTTTTTGGACAAAGTCAGCAAAAACCGGAATAAGTTTTTTGTTGTATTTTTCGACAAAATCAACTTTTATCTGGGCAGTGTCATCAAGTTCTTTTTGAATAATTTTTTGAATATCAGGATTTGAAGCATTTCTCTGAAGTTCTTTCAGTCCCAGCTCATTTTTTTTATCAAGATATACGATAAAAGATTCCTGGATTTTTTCATCAGATAAAAGATTACAGAGGATTGGAGGAAGAACCATACCAATTCTAAACTTTACGCCATCAGCTTCCAGTTTTTCCAGCATATGCAAGAGTGGAATATAAGTTGCGGAAAGTGATTCGTAAAAAACATTCAGAACTGGGGCATTTATTTTTTCATCTTCGCCAGTGTGGCGTATAAAATCTTGATTTGCTTTAATTATCAGGCTTAAATTCTTAGAAATGCTCATCGCTATTTACCTTTAATTTCTATCTTACCTTTAAAAAGAATGTCTGTGATTTTTATAATGTTCTGTCAAAACTTCTTTGATTCCAGAAAGTTCCATCACAGGAGAAAAATCTGTTTTTCGTCCCAACTGCAAATCATTCAGCAAAGAAGAACCTTGTGGAATTGTGATTACAGGAGAAAAAGCAAGAACTTTTCCTACAGAGGCAGAAACATAAACTAACTCAACTTTTATGTATTTTTTTCCGGCTGGAAGAAGAACGTATTGTTCCTGACTGTCGCTAGAAACCTTAATTTCAAATGCTTCTTCCGGCACAGCATCCTTAGGATTTTTTAACGAACAGATTCTTAATTTTAAACTACACCCAGGAATTTCTTTTAATTTATGAACATCGGCTTCGCTAATATTCCAAAAAACAAAAAGCCAGGCAGGATTTCGTAAAACTCCAGAAACTTGTGTTTCGTTATAATTTAAAGGGAGGGTGGCAGACTCTTCTGGAAGCTCTTCACTGGAAATACTCATTTCTTCATTTGGAGTATTTGCTTCTTCTGCCAGTTCTAATAATTCCCCGATAAGAAAACGTCTGTCCAAATCTTCCGGGACATCCACACCATATTCATCAGCCAGCCCTACTAAATCAGAAAATGAAAGTGTTTCAAGATATGCACGGCTTATAGGTACTTCATTCATAATTACAACATAATCGTAAAAAACAAGATAATAGTCAATAATTGGAACCCCCTAAAAAATGTTAAAAAAAGGTAAAAAATTCTGCCGAAATCTGCAAAAATACCATCAAAATAACAAAAAAAATATCAAAAAAGCCTAAAGATTTTTTTACCAATCCCGATATTAATAATATCTGGTAATAATCTTCGGGTGGGAAGACATCTAGACACCTGAGTGTTAGAACCGAATTGTTTACTTATAATAAGAGGTTGAAAAGAGTGTGTGACTTTTCAACCTTTTTTTTG
>CAZGDL010000033.1:0-1432 GCA_964525075.1 uncultured Treponema sp. | reverse complement strand
TTTTTAGGGATTTTTACTATTCTTTTTCCTCTTTCATGTCGATAATATAAGAGTAAAATTATGGATACAATCAGTGTTAGAGATCTTCGGGAAGACCTCTCTTTTACTGGAGACCTTTTAATCGACAGTTCATTTCTTCTCTTACCAAAAACTGCAGACCTTACCGCAGATATGCTTAAGCAATTAAGAAGATGGGAATTTGACACCGTACTCTGTGATGGTGGCTTAAGCCTTGGTGGGGATATTGGCATTACTGCTATAGATGAGAATGATGATGAAACTGAAAAGCCAAAGGAAAAATTTGCAAATAACATCAAAAAAGTTATTGAAAGTTCCAAAAATAACCAGATTGGTAATTCAGACCAGGCTAGAATGGAAATGGTTCAGCAGGTTTATGATGAATACATGAACTATATTGAACAGGTTTTCACTCACTACGCAACTCACAAAGAAATTGATCAGAACGAAATCCAGGAAACGGTAAAAGAACTCTGCATTTTTATAAAAGAACACCGCCGTTATATCCTCCGCATAAATCCAACGATAGAAGATACAAAAAAGAATTTTCTTGTTATTCATACAATGAGAACTACAGTTCTGGCAATCGCTATTGCCCTCCAACTCCATATTCCGCTTTCAAAAATGATTGAATTGGGAGTTACCTGTATTCTTCACGAAATTGGAATGTTGCGACTGCCTCCACAGCTTTACATGACATCCAAAAAACTTACCCAAAACGAAAAAGCCCAGATTGCAAAGCACACAGTTTTTGGCTACACGATTGTAAAAGACCTTAATTTTGGTCTGCCAATTCAGTTGGGAGTTTTGGAACATCACGAAAAAGAAAATGGAAGTGGTTATCCCCGCCATTTAACTAGCGAAAAAATATCTTCCAATGCAAAAATTATTGCTGTTGCCTGCACTTACGAAGCAATTTCTTCACCTCGCAGTTATAAAGATGAACGTTCTACTTTTGATGCCTTAATCGAACTCATTCAGAACAAGGCTCAACTTTATGATAGTACGGTTTTAAAAGCCCTGCTCTACACAGTTTCTCTCTATCCTATTGGAACTTATGTTTATTTAACCAACAGAAAAGTTGCAGAAGTTGTAGATTCAAATCCTGAAAATCCAAAATGTCCGCTTGTCCAGCTTTTGACAGAAAAGGATTCTGATGGTTCATTGAAAGTTATTCCAACAGGTCAGAACGGAATTTCAATTCTCCGCATTCTTTCCAGACAAGAAAAAGAAGATATTCTCAAGGCAATAGATATTCAAGAACACGGAAAACCGATTGAGTTAGAGCCTCTTGATGATGATGATGTAGAATTGTCCCCACTCCAGGAAAATACTGCGCCAGCTGCACCGGTTACTCCAGCTAGCCAGATACAAAAGCCGGCACAGACACAGGCTTTTGCAAATCAGACACCAA
>CAZGDL010000032.1:7632-15503 GCA_964525075.1 uncultured Treponema sp. | reverse complement strand
TCATACTTTGGCTGCAACTCAGCTTACTCGTCCGAAACAAGCAATTACGCTTTGGGACTTACCTACATCACAACAAGTCCGTGGGCTTCCCTTTCAAATACTTATTTCACTGCCACTGCCGGCTGGAATTATTTAAATAACGCCTGTGGTTTACAACTTTCCTATCAAAATGGGGGGGCATCATCTTATTTTTCTTCATCTGGAGCCTTAAAAACCGAATTTGACCGAAAAGGCTGGAAATTGTCTTATGCAGATTACTCCCTCACAGCAACATTCCCGGTTGGAAGGATTTCTCACATCTCATTTTCAAACGAAGTAAAAGGGGGAATTGGACGTCAGGATGCCAAAAATAAAAATCTTTCTCTAGCCGATGAATTTTTCTTCTGGGATTCTAGTCTTTTTGAAATTGCAGCTCCTGTTACCGATACCATTTACTACACAGTCAGCGATACTCTGATTGCAAGTTACACAAATGTTCACCGGGCAGGCCCAGGTCGCTTTGAAAAAATCGGTTTTTCTTTTGCAACTGGTCTTGGCTACCGAAATGACAAATCTATAAAAACGAGTCCTGTTACTTATGTTGATGAAATCGCTTTTACCGCTGCTTTGCGAGCCTATTTGCCACGACTTTTGCCTTTTGAATGCAATTATGGCTATGTTTACAACTTCCCAACTCGTTTTGACATTTCATACTTCCCATCATCATCAGTTAACGGATATACAAAAAATACTGGCGACACAGGCCGGGTAATTTCGGACATAAAATCCGAAACTATAATTTTTGGCTTGGAAATTCAAAAAGCCCTGCCATTTTTTACCTGGCTTTATCTGAATGATTTCTATATTTCCCTTGGCTACGCTGCAACTTTGGGGGCAGGAAAATCAACTAAAATTGGATTTCAGCCATTTCTTATGTTAGAATATTTGCAGGGAATTAAAAAAGGTGATGGAGTTTTTTACGATTCAATTTATTTAAAAACTTCCATGGAACTTACCCCAAATATAGGTATTTTTGCTAATAGTAATTTCAAAATGAACGCTTATGCTTTATTTGCGTATGCTTTCCATAAATCTTATTTACTTAAGTCAAATTTTGCCTGGACAATGGGACTTCAAGCTTCGTTCTAAAAAACTTGTAAAGTCAGCTAGTGATAGCTGGTATTTCGCTTGTAAAAATTACATGGAAAATTCCATGAATTTTTTCTAAATTTTATTTTTGTTATTTTTTAGGTACTTGTTGCCGATAATAATATAAGTCTGATTATACATTTTTGATTTTATAGGGGTATCGAATGTTAAAAATTGGAAAAAAATTTATTTTCGGAGCTTTATCGATTTTTGTAGCAACATTTGCTTTTGCTCATGGCAAAGGTGATGTTGAGTCAATCGAAGTCGAAAACATGAACAGTTGGCAGGAGAATTTTGACTTGGAAAGCCGAAAAGCCGGCAAGTACAATATCATGATTACTGCCCGTGACCTTGGTGGAAACACTACAGTTGAAGGTCCTCACAATATCTTCTTGGATCCAAAATCCGACCTGCCAATTTGTGGTATTACGAACCCATATCCTGGCATGCGAGTTGTTGGTAACTTGAATATCGTTGGTACTTGTGTTGATGATGATGGTGTTTCTCGCGTAGAACTTATTTTGGACGAAGGCACAGACCACGAAAGCCATGTTCAAGCCGATGGTAAAGAATTCTGGTCATATTATCTTGATACTACAAACCTTGAAGAAGGCGACCATACAATCAAAGTAATTGGTTATGATATAAACAGCATTCCAGTAGAAAGTAAGCCTGTCACTCTGACCTGGCAGCTTGACCGTAAACAGCCGGTTACAGCAATTCAGGACAAAGCCATGGGACTTCTTGTTTCTGGTAATGTAAAATTTGATGGTGTAGTTTCTGATGGTAACGGAATTAAAGAACTTTCTTATTCTG
Source organism: uncultured Treponema sp. (assembly GCA_964525075.1). Classification (GTDB taxonomy): domain Bacteria; phylum Spirochaetota; class Spirochaetia; order Treponematales; family Treponemataceae; genus Treponema_D. Next base: position 13,559 of record CAZGDL010000032.1, on the reverse strand, counting down.
TTGATAACGGCAAAAACTTTACACCTGTAAAACTTAAATCAAACAAAAATGGAGATTCTTGTACTTTCTCTATCAGCGTAGATACAAAAAAATTCCCTGATGGTCCTGCAGTTCTCTGGTTCAAAGCCGTAGATAAAGCAACCTCGGTTGGTATGTATTCTTTCCTCTATTTTATTGATAACACAAAACCTGATGTTCAAATTGTATACCCCGCAGAAGATCAGACAATGAAAGGAAGATTTACAGTAGCCGGATATGCAAAAGATACAATCGGCGTTACAGAACTTTCATGGACATTCGGTTCTAAAACTGGAAATATCGATTTAATTCCAGGTAACCCATATTGGGCAGTTACAGTTGATACCCTCAATACAAAAGATAAATCACAGAAATTTACAATTCACGCAGTAGACCGTGCAAAGAACGTTGTAGACGTTACCCGAAATATTCCTTTGGATCAGGAATTGGATAAGCCACTTGTTACAACTTATGAGCCAGTAGAAGGTCAGCTTTTTGGTGATAAAGACAGGCTTTATGTTCGCGGTCTTGTAACTGATGATGACGGCGTAAAATCTGTAAAAATCCAGTTGGATACAAACGAAGCCGTAGTTCAGGAAACAAAGGGCGTTTATTACCTGGATATTTGCGGAGCAGATGAACTTTCTGCCGGAAACCACAAAATCACAATTACTGGAATTGACGTAAACGGAGTGGAAGGCAATCCTTATGTAACAAATATCGTTTCTAACGGAATTGCCCCAACTTTCACCAACCCGACCCTTAGCGTTGGAAAAGATAATCTTGACTTTACAAATGGTGCTTTAATCCACCCAGAAAGTGGCACAACAATTTCGGTTACTGCAAATTCTGGCGTAGGACTTGTAAAAGTTTCATCAGCATTGACTTGGGGAAGTGACGGACTTGAAGAAACTTCCGTAGACCTCAAAAATCAGGGAACTTACACATTCAGCCTGCCGGTTGGGCCAGACGCTCCAAAAGGTCTTATGCAACTTTCTGTAAAAGCAACAGATACAATGGAGCGTGTATCTGAATACAGAGTTCTTTATTACGTAACAAATACTTCTGTTGTAAAAGCTGCCGAACCTGTTTTGGTTTTTGATGACAGCAGAATTTCTGAAGATGGAACAATCGAAAATAATGTTGAATTCCCGGCTTCCGGCTATCTGATTGGTGGAAATGCTAAGAGTGTAGAATTGGTCCCTTCAACTAAGTTTGCAAAAGCTGAACTGGTAGGAAATCAGATTAAACTCGTAGCCCAGATGTCAGAAGTTGGCCTTTCGGAAGATGTTGTTGTTCGCGTAAAAACTGATAAGGGTAAGGTTGTAGATTCAACTCCTATCAGATTTAAAAATGATACAGCCCTTCCTTTGATTGGAATTAATAATTATTCCGAATCAGACGCTGTAAACTTGTATGGCGATGAATCTGGAATTGTAAATGTTTCAGGAAAAATCACCTGCACTACGGGTCTAGCACAGGCCCAGTACCGCATTCTTTCTGCAACAGTCGACATTCAAAAAGGCGTAATTGCCAAAGTCACTCCAAATCCTGTAGATGAAAATTTTGAAACTATAGAATTGGCAGAAGATGGTACTTATTCCGTTGATATTGATATTAGTTCTTATAATCCAGGCCTTTACGTTGTAGAGATTGTTGCCGAAAGCACTGGCGGAAATAAAGCTGCAAGGGGTTATGGATTTAGAATTATCCCTGATATTGAAGAACAGGCAAATGGAAAAATGCCTGTACCAAAAGCTCCTGTAATCACCTGGCTTGATGGTGGTTATGATGTTTACGCATTTGGCGTTTACCAGGGAAATCTTGACCGCACATTTGCAGTTTTCCCACGTTCAGAAATGGAAGAAGGAAATAATGCTTTGGCTCTGGACGTTGTTACAGACGAAGAAAAAATAATTTCTGGAAAATACACTGCTTACAAAGAAGTTACACTTGATGCAAATATCGCTTTGGTAAATGAAGATGAATATACGAGTGGTATGCCAGTCGTTCTTGATTATGCAACAAAAGCTGGCGGTGACATTTTTGTTTACATTGATACAAGCGTTGCCGTTTCTTCAGTTTCATATCAGTTCTATGGTGATGAAGTTGTGGGTGGCGATGTAACTCAATCAGGTAATGCAAAAATCGTAAAACCTGGAATTGAAAATCCTACTCGCTGGATTGCCGATATTCCTCTGGCAAATCTCCCTTCTCGTGTAAATAAATTTACGGTTACAATTAAAGCCGGCTCTCTGGAAAAAACGCTTGCTGGTAGTATAAAAGTAGTTCGTAACGTAGATCCTTCTTTGATTGATGATGAAGAAAAAATCTACAGTATGGCAGATGTAGCTACAGTTTATGATGAAAATGACGGCAACTACATTTTGACAAACGGTTCTAAATATTATTTCTATGCAAATGTAAACGGCCCGATTGAAGCTGATTTTGCGTCAAAAGTTGATGGCTTAAAGCTTGAAACATCAGGAAATCTGATTATTTTGACAGCAGAAAAAGACGGAATTTACAAAAATGTTTCTATCAAAGTTACAGACAATTTGAGCGATACTTACACTTCAAAAACTGTAAACTTTATTGCTAACAATGCTGGCCCAGAATTAGTTCTGCAAACTCCGGAACTTTTCCAGTGGCTTGGAAATTCTGTAAAAATTTCTGGTACGGCTGCTCATCAGCTTGGTATAAGAAGCGTTGAATATTCTTTGGATAATGGAACTACCTGGTATCCATTTGCAATGCCAACAGGCAAAAATGCAAATAATCTGGGCGTTACTTTCAGTAAGGAAATTGAACTTGGAACTTATGCTGATGGTTTGATTGAAATTGATGTTCGTGCAACAGATGTTTCCGGACTTTCAACTATAGTCAGAACAGCAGCTTACAAGGATATTACTCCACCAACAGTAGAAGTTGTTGAACCTCTGGATGTTGATGTTGTAAATGGCGAAAACCTGATTGTTTTCAAAGTTACAGATAACGGCTTCTTGGCAAAGGGTGAATATGTTGCCCCTCCTGTAAAAGGAAAAACTTCAAACCGCATTGACATTCCTCTTGAGCCACTTCCTTCTATGTTGATTGGTACGGTTGAAGCTCCAATCGACGATGCAATGTCATTTGTATTTACTGATGATGCCGGAAACAAGACTCCTGTAGAAGCATGGGCCTTCAGTATTGATAACGAATCTGATTTGCCTCGTGCCGAAATCCACGTGCCGGAAGATATGCAGGTAATTACCCGCGACTTTGTAATTTCTGGTGTTGTTTATGATGATGATGGTGAATCTTCTGTTTACTACAAAATTGACGACGGAGAATACAAACAGGTTTCTACAAAAGAAGTTTACAAACAGGCAAACCCTGGTGCCGAATATGTTTTGAACACCAGTTTCTCAATTGACGTTCCTTTATCAACCATGACCGATAACGAACATACAGTTACAGTTTATGCAGTTGATATTAATGGCGTAAAAGGACCGGAAGTTTCTAGAACTTACAGAATTTCCCTTGAAGAGCCAAAAGGTGCTGTAGAACTTCCAACAATCGACACTTCTGTTCGCGAAATCATCACAATTTCTGGTTGGGCTAGCGATAAAAACGGAATTGGAAAAATTGAAGTCTCCCTCGATAACGGTAACACCTACAACGACGCCGTTGGAACTGAAAAATGGTCTTACACAGTTGATACTCGTGCAATTCCTGGTGGAACCCAGGTTGTCTTCCTCCGAGTTACAGATAAATACGGAATTGTTGGCTTGTATTCATCATTAATCAATATTGATAACGACGCTCCAGAATTAAATCTTGAGTTGCCACTTGATGATTCAACAACAACAGGTCAGTTGTTCTTCTCTGGTTATACTTATGATAACGTAGAAGTTACAGATTTGTTTGTTACAATCCGAAATCTGGAAAAAACAAGTAATCCGATTGTAAGAAATATGAAGATTGATCGAATTATTGGTGAAGTTTTGGATATTCGTGATTTGCAAAACGGTTTCTATAACGTAGAACTTACCGGAAAAGATAAAGCCGGAAATATCACAAACGTAAGCCGTAACATCCACCTTGAAAAAGACCGTGCACCTGCCACTGTAGATATTTTGTATCCTTTGAATGGTGAACACAAACAGGGTGTATTTACAATTTACGGTCAGGCAGAAGCTGAAGGAACAATTTCTTCCCTCAAACTTTTCATTGATGGCAAATTGAATCAGGAAACAACTCTTACAGACTGTGGTTTCTTTAAGTTTGATATGAGTCCTGAAAATATTACTGAAGGGGTTCATACTTACCGCGTCGACACCGTTCTTTCAAACGGAACACAGGTTCCTTCGCGCGAGCAGACAATCACATATACTGCGACAGGACCTTGGGTAACAATTGAAAACTTTACTTATGGTGATTTTGCTACTGGTCGTCCATATATTCGTGGTCAGGCTGGCTACTCAATCAGTGAAGATGAACTCCTGCTTTCTAAAACAAAAGAAGCTACTCCGGAATTAAAAGCTGCCGTAGCTGCAAAGAAAGTTGAAAAAATTGAATTGAGTTTTGATAATGGTAAAACATTTGAATTGCTTTCAAAGAACGAAAAATGGATGTACCGAATCGAAAATCAGGATTTGCCGGAAGGCTACCACTTCTTCCTTGTGCGTGCCACAATGAAAAATGGTGAAACTGCAATCACAAGAACTATTATCCAGATTGATAATACAGATCCTACAATTCGCTTGATTTCACCTTCAATTGGTGGTCGTTACAACCAGATTCTTAAAGCATCAGGACTTTCAAATGATGATGTAAAACTTGAAGATGTAACTGTAACTTTGCGAAAAGGTGATAAATCATCATACGAAATCCCTTCATTTATTCAGGGCTTGTATGTTGACTTCAAATTCTGGGGTGCTTCGTTGTTCGCTGTTGGTGCCGGACTTACCTTCTTTGATGACGTTGTAAAAGTTCAGGCTTCTTACGGACAGTTTACACAGGCTCAGCGAGATGCTGTTTCATCAACTTTGGGTGTAAGTCTTACAAACCTCCGTTATGGTGGAAACATTTTGAGCTTGAAGATTCTTGCAAATGTCGGAAATCTGCCGTTCAGTTACTTCCTGGGACACGACTGGGATTGGCTCTACGCTACATTTGCCGTAGGTGCGGACTTCTCTTACTTCTCGCAAACAAACTCTGGAAGGGGACAAATTCTTTCGGCAATTCTTGCACAAATTGAGTTCCCTAAGATAAAATTGCAGAATGTAAAGGCATTCAGTTCTTTCTCTCTGTATACAGAAGCTTCTATGTGGTTCATTCCAACCGACGTTTCTAGTACAGTTGATATCAGGAACCTGGTTCCACAAATTGGACTTGGTATTCGTACCAATATTTTCTAGTGCATGCAGATGTTTAGTGTAGAGGTTGCAAATGATTTGTAAAAAATTGAAGCTACTTATAATGTCACTCATGTTATTACTTGCTACGACTTCTGTGTTTGCAGTAGAAGAATATGTTAGTGAGATTTATAAGGAGTTGGATAAGGCTTTTGCCAATAGATCTGAATCTGAATTAAATACAATTCTTTCAAAGAATACGAAAGACCGGTATTATTATCTGATTGAAAATTACGCCGAAAAAAAGATTCGCCGTTTGATTGTCAATAATGATTATGATTTTGCCATGGAAGCAATTGTCATCGTCATAGAATATAACCTTGATAATGAAACTGCCGTTGAAATGTATTCTGTGATTGCTGATGCTTACGAAATTCAAAAACAGCGCGAAGCTGAAGAAGAATATCAGAGACAGCTTGAACTTGCCCGAATTGAAGGTGAAAAAGAGAAGCAGCGAGAATCTGTTGATAAAGAATACGTTACTGCAAAAAATACGGATAGCGGAAAAGC
>CAZGDL010000032.1:0-7532 GCA_964525075.1 uncultured Treponema sp. | reverse complement strand
CTTAGAGATAAACTTCTTATAAAAGGAACTGGTATTGAAAATCGTGCCAGTTTAATACTTGCTATTGGAGCTGAAAATGTTATTAGATAAGCTAAAGAAAATTTTAATTACTCTTACCCTTGTTTTTGTTGCAACGTCAGCATTTGCGGTTACAACAGATCTCACCGTTCGTTTTTTGGATAAAGCAAACGAAGCCTATGATGATGGCAATATTGAAGATGCCTACAAATATGTAAACCAGGCTCTTGCTGTTGCTAAAGATGAAGATTCGCAGGCCAATGTTTTGTTTTTGGCCCAGACGGTGTACACAACAAAACTCCAGCAGTTGCAGCAAAATTATGATGAGATGGCTTTGATTGATATTCAGTCGAATTTGGAAAAATATCCTAATATCGAAAACTCAAAAATCAAAAAAATTGTAAAACAGATTGAAGCTGCCCAGGAAAGTAAACAAAGAGAAGCCGAAAAGGCTGAATCTGCCGCCCAGCGTAAAGTAGAACAGGAACGTTTTGAAGCCCAGCAGTCTTCTATGGAAGCCCAGGCTCAGGCAATGAAAGACCAAGCCGACGCTATGAAGGCTCAGACTGAAGCTACAAAGCAGAGCCAGCAGGAATTTAAGGATGCTCTTGAAACAGGTCTTAAAGATATGGGAACTGCTTTCACGGTTTCTGCCAACGAAACAAAACGCTCTACAAAAGTTATTGCATTTGCCGTTATCGGAATTGCTTTAATCATTTTGATTATCGTTTTCCTTATCATATTTATTGTCAAAAAAGGATTTAAACAGCAGCAGGTTCAGCAGGAACAGTACGTTCAGGCATTTAAACTTTTGGCTGCCAACCAGAGTCAGACAAACCGTCTTATGCTTGGTGGAATTACTGATTTGTACAGTGGAAATCCTCAACTTAGACTTGCAGGACAGTCAACTTGGGCACCGGCTCAGGCTTTGCCAGATGTAACATTCTCGCAGGAAGATGAAGAAGAACTTAAACAACTTGCTGTAAAGTGTGAAGATATTGGTCAGCAGATTGATTATGCTACCGGGCGTAAAAATAACTCAAAGAACGTAAGTGAATTGGTTTACAAACTTTCAATTCAGCTTGGTCTGCCACAGGGAATGGCTATGTTGAATTTCTGTTCAGCTATGGTTTATGACGCAGGTTTCTTGGGAATTGATCCTGATTTGCTTTCTGCAACATCTCTTACAAACGAAGAAAAAGAAGCAATGAAAGAACACGTCAATCTTGCCGAAAAACACCTGGAATTTGTTCCAAAAAAATATTGGAGTGTTTTTGAAGATGCTGCTATGAAACACCACGAAAATATTGATGGTTCAGGCTATCCAAATGGACTTAAAGGTGACGAAATTCCACAGATTGCCCGTCTTATCCGTGTCGCAGAATCTTACGTTTCACTTTCTAGTAAACGTGCTTACCGTGACGCAATGGATAAAGAGTCTGCAATTGCTGTTTTGAAAGAGCAGAGTAATCTTTATGATGAAGCCGTAGTCGATGCTTTGGATAAAATTGTATAAAATCTTTCGATTTGACAAGTAAACCGCCATTCCGGGCTTGCCTCCAAGGGATAGATAAACCGTCATTCCGGGCTTGACCCGGAATCTCATGAGATGCTGAAACGAGTTCAGCATGACGTATATGGTTTGCTCACGGTTTTACTAACATTCTTATGTAATTCAGCCGATAAAGAGAGTATGAAAAAATTTATTTTTGTACTCTCTTTGTTTTTTATCGGATTTATAATGACAGCCCAGGAAGTTAAGCCCTTGTATCAGCTTCCTGATAAAAGTTCCGCCAGTGCAGAAGAAATAGAATCGGGAACTGACGTTTTTTTGGTCGGCTCTGATGACGGACTTTTTAGAGTAACAAGCAGAAACAGATCAATTCCTCTTTGGACCCAGGGCCGCGTAGATCAACTTTTGCAGGTAAATCTTCCGGACGCAGGCGGAAGCGTAAAACCTGGCTGGATTATGCGGACTTCAAAAGGGATTTTCTACAGTCAGGATTTAATAACATTTGAAGAACGAGATACAGGTCTCACATTTTTAACGATTAAAAAGTACAAAAATAAAGTTGCAAGCCTGGAAAAACAGATTCAGGAACTTAAAGATTTAAGCGTAAATCCTGTAAATCATAAAGAAATGGTTACAGCCACAAAAGACAGCGTTTTTCTTTCGCGGGACGGCGGGCTCACCTGGAAAAATATTGGTTCTATGAGCCGGTCTACCCCTGGCGTAAAAGCCGTTGCCGTTGCCACAATTGAAGGCGAGAGCGTTGTTTTTATGTCCCACCCGATTTTTGGGCTTTCCTATATTTTCCCAGACAGAGAAAAAGCTACCTGGAATGACGTGGATGCAGGTTTTGAAAAAATGCCATCCCTTACATCTCCGGACGAAATCGCAGATATTATTCCTGTGATTAGGACGCGGGCGGACGGAACGACCTACACGGAAATCTATCTTTCACAAACCTATATGCCACGAATTTATAAATTCAACTGGCAGGAAAAATGCGGGGAGCTGATTTATTCTGGCCCTGAACCAGCAGATTGTATTGACGGCCTTACAATCATAGATAATGTTTTGCTTTATTCTAAACTGGAAGGTTTTGGCTCTCTGGATTTGGATACCCTGCAAAGTCCTGGCACTCCGGCCCAGGAAAATGACTGGATAAAGGCATTTTCGGCAGTTACCGGCAGAGCAAACACTGCCTGGATTCCTCGTTCGCGAAGTGGTTTTGTAAAAGGCCTTGCCCTGAACGAACTCTGGCTTCTTTTCCCAGGTACAATTGATTCACCTTACGCCGAAATTGCAAATGGTCGCAAGGCAATTTATGCGTCGGCCTACCAGAGCAGGAACAAAGCCGGCCAGGATAAATTCAAAAAAGTCATAAAAGACCGCAATCTGAATGCAGTTGTAATTGATATGAAAGATGATTACGGACTTCTCCGCTACGACACCCACGATCCACTAGTTCTGGAAAAAGGGGCCGTTTCTCAGTATGCAATTCCAGATTTGGATAGTTTTATTGAAGATTACAAAAAAGACGACATTTATATGATTGCTAGAATTGTTACGTTTAAAGACCGTTCTCTGGCAAAGTATGATGGCGGAAAATACGCAGTTTGGGATAAAAAATTAAATAAAGCCTGGCTTGGAATTAAAGGTTATGAGGATATTCTTGATGAAGAAGGAAATCCGACCGGAAATAAAGAAACAACTTATTATGATGAGAACTGGGTAGATCCTTATTCGGAAGAAGTTTGGGAATACAATATTGCTATTGCCAAAGAATTAATTTCGCGAGGGTTTGATGAAATCCAGTTTGACTATATTCGCTTCCCGACAGACGGATTAAATCTTTACAATGCAAAATATCGCTGGCAGGATAAGGGGATGGATAAAGAATCCGCTTTAATTTCATTTCTTTCTTACGCCCGCGAAAATATTCAGGCACCAATTGGAATTGACATTTACGGGGCAAACGGCTGGTACAGGTCGGGAACGAGAACTGGCCAGGATGCGGAAATGCTAGCCGAGTATGTTGATGTAATTGGCCCAATGTTTTATCCGAGTCATTTTGAGCAGACATTTTTGAATTACGCTCCGGTTGCCGACCGTACTTACAGAATTTATTATTATGGCTCGTTTAGAAATACGGTTCTTTGCCGAAACAGGGCGATTGTGCGACCTTGGGTTCAGTCATTTTATCTGAATGTAAGTTATGACCGTCTGTATTATGATTCTGATTACATCAAAAAGCAGTTTTTTGGGGTTAGGGATTCTTTAAATCGTGGATATATGTGCTGGAACAACATGGGAAATTATGATATAACCCCGCCAGACGTCACTGATGAAGAATCTTTCAACGGAACAGCACCGGAAGCAAGCCCTGAATTCAGAAAACCTGCAATCGGTACAAAAAAACAGCCTTTGTATGTAGATTCGGATCTTTCTATTTTGGACAGTATTTTGACACCGACATATTTAGATGAAATTAGTGATAATAATTCTAAATTCACACCATTTTTGCAGGTTTTGCCATGACAGAACAATACACACCAGAAGAACCAATTTCTTCAATCGCTACAGCGTTAGCCCCAGCCGCCCTTGGAATTGTCCGGGTTTCTGGGAAAAACTGCATAGACCTGGTCAGCAAAGTTTTTTCGCGACCAAAAGCTTTGTTGGAGGCGGGCGGCAATAGCCTGGTTTATGGCTGGATTCTTGACGGCAATCAGAAAATTGACGAAGTAATGCTTGCCGTTTACCGGGGGCCGAAATCCTTTACTGGCGAAGACATGGTTGAAATTTCTTGCCACGGAGGGCCAGCCGTCGTAACCGCAATCCAGAATTTAATGCTAAAAAGTGGATTTCGCCAGGCCAACCGGGGGGAATACACCTTCCGCGCCTACATAAACGGCAAAACAGATTTGACCAAGGCCGAGGCTGTAAAGGAAATCATAGATTCTCATACCGACCTTTCTCGGTCTCACGCAGTTGGCCGTCTGGCAGGTTCACTTTTTACCGAAATTGATTCTATCAAAAAGCTGATAATCGACACGCTGGCTTCCATTGAAGTCGAAATTGAATACCCGGAAGATGAGGAAACAATTGCCGACACTTTTGACCGCCGGGATATTGAAATTGCAATTTCTCGTTTGCAGGATTTAGTGGACTCATGGCAAGGGGAAAAACTTTATCAGGATGGGGCTAGGGTAGTTCTGGCTGGCCGTACAAATGCCGGAAAATCTTCACTTTTTAACGCGATTTTGAAGGAAGAGCGGGCCATTGTCAGTGATATTGAAGGGACAACCCGGGATTGGCTGGAAAGTTGGGCTAGCATCAACGGAATTCCAGTCCGACTTTTTGATACGGCGGGCTTGCGGGAAACTGAGGACAAAATTGAGGCTCAGGGCGTTCAGTTGACGAAAAATCTGGCCCAGGATGCTGATTTGGTTTTGTACCTGGTGGATAGTAATCAGAATTTGAATGATGAAGATTATCATTTTATAAAAAATAGTCAGGAACCCCTGCTTTTGGTTTTTACAAAAATGGATTTGAAGCAGGATGTTGCTTGTAGCCAGGAAAAATTGAGGGCAGAAATGCAGGCGGCTGGAATTGCTGATTGTGATTCTTTGCTTGCGGATGCGACTTACATTTCGGCAAAAAATGGGGCTGGATTAAAAGAACTTTACGCCAAAATGACAAAAGTTTTAACCGCCGGGCTTGCGACCGAACGCCAGCAGGCTGGACTTGGTTCTGCCCGCCAAAAAGAAGCCGTTGCCGAGGCTCTGGAATGTGTAAAACACGCTTTGGTTAGTGCTGATGATAATTTTACCCTGGACGCTGTGGTTCAGGATTTGGAAGATTCTCTGGACGCCCTGGGCCAGGTGACAGGAGACGTAACTCCGGACGATGTTTTGGGCAGCATTTTTGCGAATTTCTGCGTCGGGAAATAGATTGTTTTGGGGTAGCACTGGGAGCACCTGCGAAGGCAGACTTGTCTGCCGGACCCTCCTTGTAAAAAAAATAATTATTGCTAGGAATAGGGCTTTTTAATAAAATAGACAGACTAAGGTTTTTGGAGGAAGGGGAGACCCTGATTTAAGATATGTGTGGAATAGTTGGATACGTTGGAAATAAAAAGGCATCGCAGATTTTGATAAATGCTTTGAAAAAGTTGGAATATCGCGGATATGATTCTGCTGGAATTGCAATTATAGAAGATGGAGATATTCTTGTCCGAAAATGCAAGGGAGCTCTCAAATTCCTGGAAGAAAAAATTGCGGACGAAACAATAAAAGGTTCAATCGGAATTGGACACACTCGTTGGGCAACTCACGGAGAACCTTCCGACACCAATTCTCACCCTCACACCAGTATGGACGGTTCAATTTCGGTCGTTCATAACGGAATTATCGAAAATTATGCAGAATTGAAGGCAAAATTGCAGGCTGAAGGCGTAGTTTTTCAGTCTCAGACAGATACAGAAGTTGTAGTTCATTTAATCGACAAATATTACAAGGAAGAAAAAGACCTTTTTAAGGCTGTTTTGAAAGTTCTGCATGTGATTGATGGGTCTTATGCTTTGGGCGTTATTTGCCGTGATTATCCGGACAGACTGATTTGCTGTCGTAAGGAAAGTCCGCTTGTAATTGGAATTGGCAAGGGTGAAAATTTTATTGCTTCTGACGTTCCGCCACTTTTGGAACATACCCGCGATGTTTATTATCTGGGCGAAAAAGAACTGGCTGTTTTGTATACAGACCATGTTGATATGTTTGATTTTGAAGGTAATAAAATCATCAAAGAACCTCATCACGTTGATTGGGATTTGAATGCGGCAGAAAAGAATGGCTATCCTCATTTTATGATTAAGGAAATTCACGAACAGCCAAAAGGTTTGACCGATACAATGCGTCCAAGAATTATTCATGATGGAAGTGGTAAGCCGACAGATGTTTATTTTGAAGAAAGCAGCATGGATGATGCCTGGAAAAATGCTGATAGAGTTGTGATTACAGCCTGCGGTACGGCATATCACGCTGGGGTTGTTGCAAAATACGCTTTTGAAAAAATTGCAAGGATGAAGGTTGATGTTGATGTTGCATCAGAATTCAGATACCGAAATCCTATTTTGGATAAAAAGGATGTGTTCATTGTTGTGAGCCAGTCTGGCGAAACAGCCGACACACTTTCGGCTTTGCGTCTTGCAAAAAAGAACGGTTTGAAGGTTGTGGCAATTACGAACTGTGTTGGTTCTACAGTTAGTCGCGAAGCTGATGATGTAATTTACACTCTTGCCGGCCCGGAAATTGCCGTAGCGTCTACAAAAGCATACACAACTCAAATTCTTTGTATGTATCTTTTGGCAATAAAAGCCGGAAAATTGCGGGGAACTCTGTCTGACCAGGAAGCAACAAAACTTTTGGCAGAGTTGGAAACAATTCCTGCAAAAATTCAGCAGATTCTTGATGGAAAAGACGTTATTCAGAAATTTGCTTCACAGCAGTTTAATAAAGATAAGATTTTTTACATTGGCCGTCAGTTTGATTCGGCAACTTCGCTAGAAGCAGCCCTAAAACTTAAGGAAGTTTCATATATGCATTCCGAAGCTTTTGCAGCCGGCGAATTGAAACACGGTCCAATCGCTTTGATAGACCCTCAAACCCTTGTAGTTGCAATTGCATCAGAGCCAGATTTGTACGAAAAAATTGGTTCAAATATGGTGGAAGTAAAATCCCGAGGGGCAACTGTTTTGGTAATCACCCAGGACGAAAAAGCCTTTGAAGGCAAAACCGACCAGGTTTTCAAAATCCCAGAATGTTCTTCGACTTTGGCAAGCCTTTTGACGGTAATTCCAGCCCAACTTTTTGCATATTACTGTGCAGTTTTGAAGGGCTTTGATCCTGATAAACCAAGAAATCTGGCTAAGAGCGTTACGGTAGAGTAAAATCTTACTTGGCTGGCGGAACATCCAATTCTAAATCACTGAGTGCGAATGTGCAGCATGGGT
>CAZGDL010000031.1:4100-15681 GCA_964525075.1 uncultured Treponema sp. | reverse complement strand
GTTTCTTGTGGCTTTTTGCTTGAGAAGCGGTATCGCACGCAAACAGAACCTTCATCTTTTTCTTTTTGTCCTACAACAAGAATGTATGGAGTTCTGTGTTCTTGAGAAATTCTCTTGATTTTTGCCTTCATGTTGTCATCATCAAGATAGGCCTTTGCTCGAATGTCATTTGCAACCAAAGTTTCTTCAATCTTTTTTGCATAATCATCGAATTCTGGAGAAACTGGCACAATGGCAGCCTGTTCAAATGCCAGCCAAGTAGGGAAGGCACCTGCAAAGTTTTCAATCAAAATACCCAAGAAGCGTTCCATTGAGCCCAAAATTGCACGGTGGAGCATTACAGGGTGATGTTTCTGGTTATCAGCACCAATGTAAGTTGCGTCAAGGCGTTCAGCAGATGGCAACTGGAAGTCGGCTTGAATTGTACCGCACTGCCATTCACGACCCAGGCAGTCATAAAGTTTGAATTCAAGTTTTGGACCGTAGAAAGCACCTTCTCCCGGCTGAATTTCATATTCAAGACCAGCCTCGTGGCAAGCGTCTGCCAGGGCTTTTTCTGCACGTTCCCAAGTTGCCAGGTCCCCTACGTGGTCTTCCGGCATCGTTGAAAATTTTACAACTAAATCATCAAATCCAAAATCATGATAAACATTTTTCAACAGTTTACAGAATTTTGCAACTTCTGCTGCAACCTGATCTTCTGTACAAATAATATGGGCGTCGTCCTGAACAAATCCTCGAACCCTCATAATTCCGTGCAAGGTTCCAGACGGTTCATTACGAACATCATGACCAAATTCTGCAAGACGCATTGGAAGGTCTTTGTATGAACGCTGTTTTGACTTGAAAATCTCAAGAGCACCAGGGCAGTTCATTGGTTTAATTGCAAACATACGTTTTTCAGATTCTGTGATAAACATATTCTGCTGGTAATGTCCCCAGTGACCAGATCTTTCCCAAAGGCTACGAGGCATAATTGCAGGTGTGTTTACTTCAAGATAACCATCACGGCGAACCTGCTTTCTCATGTAATCCTGAATTGTTGTGTAAATTGTCCATCCATTTGGATGCCAGAAAATCTGTCCTGGATCTTCTGGATCAAGATGGAATAAATCCATTTCCACACCAAGCTTACGATGGTCTCGTTTTTCGGCTTCGGCGAGCATTGTCAGATAATCTTTCAAATCGTTTGGCTTTGCAAAACAAAGGGCATAAACTCGGGTCAACATTGGGCGGTTTGAATCTCCACGCCAATAAGCCCCGGCAATTTTATTCAATTTGAATGCCTGGCCGTTAATTTCTTTTGTATTTGCAACATGAGGACCACGGCACAGGTCAAGGAAATTATCCTGCTGGTATGTGGTGATTGTTTCGCCGTCAGGTAAATCATTTATCAGTTCAATTTTATAAGGCTGGTCAGCAAAAAGTTTTAAAGCTTCTTCTTTAGAAACTTCTGTACGCACAAAATCAAAATTGCCAGCAATAATTCGTCTCATCTCTTTTTCTACTGCAGGAAAATCGGTTTCGGTGAATTTTGTGTCCTTTGGAAAGTCAAAATCATAGTAAAATCCGTTATCAATAGCAGGACCAATTGCAATTTTTGTCCCTGGGTAAAGCTTCAAAATAGCTTCTGCCATAACGTGTGCACAACTGTGTCTTACAGTCTGCAATTTTTCATCAACAGCCATTTTTATTATCTCCCATAAAAAAAATCTTATATATAATTTATCTATTATACTTCTTTGTAAAACTTTGCTCAATTAGGGGGATTTTTTCTCTCAAGCTATATCCCTAAAATCCATTTCATAAAATCAAAATAATCATTATATTTTACATTATGATAAAGAAACAAATTGAAGATATTGAACTTAAAAATCATTTGGATTCGCTTGAAGATGATAAATTGCGGATTTTTACCATGGCTGATGGCCGTGTGCGAGGGGCTCTTTTTCATGGTAGCCGTTTTGTAAATCAGATTCGCATCCAGCATAATCTTGGGATTTTGGAAACTTATATTTTGGGGCAGGCTTCTTTGTGTGCAGCCCTCACCATCCCTATGATGAAAGATAAAGAGCATACAATCATAAAATTTGATGGCACGGGACTTGCTGATGGTTATAATGTCGAAGCTGATTCTACCGGCTATGTTCGCGGTTATTTGTATAATGACCATATAAAACTTGAAAAGCCTTTGGAAAACTGGAATTTAAAACCTTTTTTGGGGCCTGGAAATATTACATTTAGTCGAGTTCATAAAGATGATAAATTTCCCCAGTCTTCAACTGTAGATGTTGCTGGAGAAAATATTGCAGTCGATTTTGCCTCTTATTTTGCCCAGTCTGAACAGATAAATACCGCTTTTAATTCAAGCATTCAGTTTGATAAAAAGGGCAGGGTGATTGGAGCTGGGGCTATGTATCTTCAAATTATGCCAAAAACTGGCGGAACTGCGAAACTTGGTTCCCAGGTAGACAGTCATCAGGATGAGGATATTGATGAAGAAAAACTTTTGACAAAAGTTGAAAATGCTTTTAGGGCTTGTCCAAGCATTGGCCAGCTTTATTCTGAAAAGCAAGTTGATTCAGAAGATATAATTTTGGGCTTATTCCGAGAATTTAAGCCCCTTATTACGATGAAGCGTGATATTGTTTTTGATTGTCCTTGCAACGAAGATTATTATCTGCAATATTTGAAAAATCTTCCAAAATCTCAAATTGATGATTTTAAGAAAAATGGACCTGATCCATTGGAAATTGTCTGCCGAAATTGTGGCAGCGTTTACCATATTCCGACTTCAAAAATTTAAAGGTTTGGTAAAATTACAGAGTTAAATTACAAGTTTAAAGTCAAAACTTGACAATAGGATTTTTGGTTATTATATTTAGTATGAAACAAATTAACTGGGGGTGCACCGGTTTCGACGGAATCGCGAAATCTTGTACTGCAAGTAAGGGTGAAGGTCCTTTGAACTGACAAAAAAATAACTGCAATTTTCGCAAGAAAAGAAGAAGAAGCTGACGAAGCTTACTTCGAAGCAGAAGCACTCGCTGCGTAAGCACCTGTGCAGGAAGCCAGTTGACCCTGTTCCGCGTCGGCTGAACTTCTTTTACCTTATCGGGACTTGCCAATTACTGTGTCTGGTCTTTAATTGGGACTTTTTAATCAGAATACGGAGGCGACGCTTGTTATGCTGCTACCGGCTCCCGACAAATACCTCGCATAACTAAACCTGTAGATGTACCTGGTTTACTTTTTCGGACGGGGGTTCAATTCCCCCCACCTCCATCAAACAATCCGGTTAAATAAAAAATCCTGACCTTCCAAGATCAGGATTTTTTTATGCAATTTTAATTTGCGATTTTATTTTTATTCACCATCATGATTCATATTATGGAATTTCTGCTGGTATTTTTTAAGCATTGCAACAGCGTTTTTCTTTCCGTTGTAAACAAATCCGCCATTCCAGTATTCCAAAGCAGCAAACAAAGCGTTACCACCATCCTGGCTGTCAGATTCCTTTGTTCGGAATGAAACATAGTTAGAAAGTTCCATAAAATCATTATTGTGTAAACATTCAAGACGTTTTTTGTTGAATTCGTTCCATTTATCAATATCCTGGAAACCTTCGCCTTCGTCCTGTACGATAATATGTGCATGTGTAGGACTGAATGAATACCAAACAGTTACTTTCTTGTTTATATCACAGTGGTTACCGTGTTTTACAGCATTTTTGATTACTTCACTAATCTGCTGTTCAAGAAGGTTCAACTCTTTAATTTCTGTTGGAGCCGACTGAACAATCAACAATGTAAAGTAACGAATCTGCCTAAAATCAGAAGGAAATTCCTTCTTTAGCATATTAGTTTTATCAAACAAAGGATCATTTTCATCAGATCTAAGTTCTTTGAATTCCTGTACCATTTATATCCTCCTGAAAACAATCAAAAATTATTCTTTTACCATCAACAGTGCTTCTTCAATGCTGTTAGCAATAGGGAAGTATCCCATCAATTTAGTAAGTTCAATAACTTTTTTTACAGAACCGTGAATATTAGCGATTGCCAAATTCAAGTTCATCTTTTTGATTGTTGAACAAATATAAATAAGGGCACCAATTCCAGACGAGTCGATGTAATCAACCTGTTCAAGATTAATAACGAAATTCTTTACGTTTTTTTCCAGCATTTTCATTACAAGCTCTTTGAGCTTATAAGAATTGTAAAGATCCATTTCTCCGGTTACGTCAATAATGTATACATCACCATTTTTACGTATTTTAAGTTCCATAAAGAAGCTCCTTTTCTATTGTATTTTAATAACCAGAAGGCTTTGGTCATCATATTGCTGTGCAACGCCACAGTATTTTTTCAAATCATCTTTTACACGATTTGTAATATCTTTTGCGCTTGCATTACAATTTTTAGTTACTACTTTCTTCAAATTATCAATTGAATATTGTACACCATTTTCATTGAGTGATTCAAGTAAACCATCTGTACAGGTTACAAGAATATCACCATTATTTAACGTCAGTTTATCATCTTTGTAAACAGTTTCTTTTGTAACTCCCATTGGTTCGGTAGGTACTGAAATCTGCTTTATAGATTTATCTGCTGCCGTAAAAAGGAAAACAGGATTGTTTCCACAAGTTGCAATTTCTGCTTCCCTTGTTGTTGCATTGTAATTAATCAAAGCGACACTTGCAAAGTGGTCAATTTTTGAACTTTCCAGACAAATACCACGGTTTGCCCAAGAAAGAATTGTTGCTGCCGTTTGATTTGTGTTTACTGCCAGTCGTAAAATAGCACGAATCATAATCATTACGATAAGGGAATTCATACCTTTACCGGCTACGTCTGACATTATAAATGATACTTTATCTCTGCGTGAAACGATGATGTCATAGAAATCACCGCAGACATTTTCGATAGGATTTGAGAAACAACCAATTGAAAGGCCTGAAATAACCGGCAATTTTGCAGGGAGCAGGTCTTTCTGATATTTAGAAGCAATACTACCACCCTTGTTCAATTCTGTGTGTTCTGCGTAATCCAAGAAAGAATAAAGTGGTTTCATTGTTGTAGAAATTGCATCTGCAAGAATAACGGCAGAATCAAAATCATCTTTTGTGAACTTTTCTTTATCAGGATTTCGTGAAAGGGCAATTAAACCGATAACACTTTCCTGCTGTTTGAGTGGAGCAAAAATATAACTTCCGCAACGAAGGAAATCTTCAGGGCCATTCTGGTAAACTCTAGGGTCTTTTACAGAATCTGCAATAAGGGCAGGTTCTCCACTTGTGAACAATTCTCCAAAAATATTGTCTTTGAGTGGGAATTGAGCAAAACGAAGGTTTGTTTCTACACGAATTGGCTTGTGAGGCAAATCTTCTGGCAATTTGTAAGGTGGAGGAAAAGAACCTTTGAATGATTTTACAGCGAGTGTATTATCATAATCATCAGCGACGAGAATTACACAACCATCAGCTGCAACCCGCTGGGTGAGCAGGTCGTTACAATATTCAAGGAAGTTTTCCATACTGTTATCGCTAGAGAAGAATGTTGAAAGTTTGGAAATCAAATCCTTGTTTGTATTGATAAGTTTCTGATTTTTTTCTTCAATCTGGGCAATAACAGCCTTGTTTACCATGTCATTGTCACGAGAAGCGGCAATTTCGGCAGCTTTTTTTGCAGCCTTTTTTTCTTCCCGCTTTTTGGGGTTATCAAAAGCCTTGAAAACCAGATATGGAAATGCTAGTGCCTGGGTAAGAATCATTGCGAATACAAAGTAAATGTAATATTGCTTTGAAAGACAGTACAATGAGCCGACGAAAACAACAGCAAGCATCAAGAAGAATATAAAACTTACATTTGCAGTATTTCTTAGTTTAATGATGACAAGAAGTACGAGCAGAACTAACGCGAATATTGCACTTATTAAAAGTGGAACGTCAATGAATGAATCAATAGACATCTATAATTTTCTCCTTATGTAGTAATTAGGGCGTTTTTAGAGATTCCCCTTACTAAATTATCGGCACTATTTCTAAATCTTAACATTGAAGTTTTTTGCCGTCAAGTTTTTAAATATTGGCGTGTCCCTCAATTGCATCTTCAGAATCTGCTGAATCTGGGCTGGCTTCGTTTATAGCTTTTCGTAAAATAATCCTCTTACAATAATTCAAAAATCTTTTATAAAATGGAATTTTATATTTCTTTTTGAATGTGGAAACAACTTCTTCAATAGGAAGATTATCACCAAATTTTGATTTTAAATCGTTCCAGTAGCGGACAACCCAGACATAAAGGTCGGCAACTGTTCTTTTTGGAAAAGATTTGAGAATATGTTTTTTTTCGATATTTATGGCAAGCGGCAGATAAACATTATGGAACCAGGAAAGAATGGCGTCTTCCATAGAGATTTCTTCTTTTTGATGAAGATTCATGTAATATTTATGGGTCAAAATGTGGTTATAAATTACGTCGTAACGGCCTGTTCTGGAAAAATCTAGGCACCAGTATTCTGTTATGTCACCAAATCCTGTTTCGCTGTAAAAAACGCGTTTTTCGTAGTTGATAATTTGCTTTACAATGTCATTTATGTTGTCAGGCTTTTTTAAGACAATTTCGCTCTGGAGAGAAACTACTTCTGCGTCAATAAATTCAGTTCCCCGGGATTTTGCTACAGAAACGCGGTGATTTCCGTCGCGGACAAAATAAAGGCCCGCAATTTCGTAAACTTTGATTGGAGGTAAATCTATAGACCTGATGGCGGCTTCGTCAACGTGTTCCCAGCGGTTTTTGAGATGGGAACTTTTTGGGAAAAATCTGTTGTCAAAATCCTTATATCTGCCTTCGCTACCTACAATTTTATCTATTGGAATTACTTTCATTCCAATGTAAGTTTCGTTTGTAGGCTTTATCATCTGCTTTACATCATTTAAAGAAATCAAAGATGCTTCTTCTGGAGAGAGAAAATGTTGTATCTCGTTGAAAAAGGCTTTGTTTTTTGCTCTGTAAAAGTCTTCTTCTGATTGTGTCGCGGTTAAATTCATTGGTGATTATTCTCCTGAGAATCTGTTTTTATTGGTAATTCTATTACATAGTGGGCATAGGCATTTACGACCGTGGTGTCAAAGTACTTTCCAACTCTTTCTTCTCTCATATCATAAAGATGGATATGACCGTGAACCATGTAGGTTGGCTTGTATTTCTGGAGAAACCAGTTAAAACATTCAAATCCAAGGTGGCAAGGGTCTTCGTGGTCATGAATATGACGTGGGGAAGCATGGGTCATAAAAATGTCAAGATAAGTGCCGTATTTCATTTTATTTTTGATTAAAGATGGTACGAGTTTTAGTAATTTTAACTTCATCTGAAAATCAGAATACTGGCAGAGTCCTTTGTTGTAGCGTCTTGAGCCAGAAACACCGGCTATTAAAAGAGGACGTTTTTTGCCAGTTTTTGGGTCTTCAATCATAAAACGCTCATCAATGTAGGATTTGAAGCCCAGATAGGTAGCTCCATGCCCATGGCTCGTATTTTGATAGACCTGGACAAGTCTTCCGGCTGGCTGGGGAGCTTCTTTGTGATAATAATGAAATTCTTTTAAATCGTGGTTACCGAAAACGAAATAGGTAGGTTTATTGAAGATTGTAACGATAAAATCTACATAATCCATGGGAAGGTCGCCGGCACACAAAATCAGGTCAATATCAGAAAAAACTTCTTTTACATTT
The DNA here is from genome assembly GCA_964525075.1 of uncultured Treponema sp. Classification (GTDB taxonomy): domain Bacteria; phylum Spirochaetota; class Spirochaetia; order Treponematales; family Treponemataceae; genus Treponema_D. The sequence continues at coordinate 7,943 of CAZGDL010000031.1, read as the reverse complement.
TGATTGTAAATGAGAGGATCAACATAGTCGGAAACACAAAGAATTTTCATTTATTTTCACCGGTTACCTTGCTATTTTGCACCAGCCTTGGCCAGTAATTGTTCAAGTTTTGGCTTTTCAATAAGTTCGACAGGTCGGTTTTCGGCATAACGCTTTGCGGCGGTGTTGAAATCTGAACTGGAGAACATATATCCTTTTACACTATTTTGAGCTTTCATAGCGTCCAAAGTTTCGTGAATTTGTTGTTCGCTGATAGGTTCTGGGTCTCTGTAAAAACGGATAAGGAAGACTTGTTTTCGGACAGCCATCCAAGACTCATCCCCCTTGTTTATGCCAGTGAGTTGGCAGCCCCATTTTTTTGTATCACAAGAAAGAATCTGAAGATTTAAACCTTTGGTAACTGCATTTTTACAGATTAAGGTGAATTCTTCGTTGTTACAGGTGAGGTAATCTTTAAGATAATCATTAGCCTGTAAATCTTTATATTCAGAAAGTTTGGCAGCTACATCTCTAAAACCTTTGTTTCGTTTGTAAATTTCTGACCACTGTTCAATTGCCTTGTCAATTTTGCGGACTTTTTCGTAGCACATTCCCAAAAAATAGCGGGCGTACAATGTTTCGGATTGGGAGTTAGTTTTATCTAGTTCAATGGCACGCTGGAAGTCTACCGCGGCGTTATCATAACGGTTGGCAAGCATATAGCAGGAACCATGCTCGATAATTGCTTTTTGTTTTACATCCTGATCTCGCTGGGCTTTTTCAAAAGCCTTGAGGGCTCCGGCAATATCTTTGGCGTCTTTTAGAATTTTTCCAAGATAATAGTAGGAAGAATATGTCTCTGGGCTTAATTTGATGGCTAGGTCAATTTCTTTTTTTGCTTCGTTGAATTGTTTTGTCCGGTAAAGCATAAGTCCGATTTCTGCGTGGGCTTTTGCGTGTTTTTTATCGAGCAGGGCACATTTTTGCATAAAGCCCAAGGCTAAATCATAACGATTCTGCTGTTCGTAAATGCGACCAACCTGATAAAAGTTGTCTGCAGTTCTAGGATCTAGTTTTGTGAGAAGAAGATAGTTTTTGAGGGCATCATTTTGCTGATTATACTGCAACAAAAGCTGGGCATATTCCTTGCGGAAAGGAAGTTCCTGAATCTGCTCTCCAAAAAGGGCATTTTGTTCTACGGTTTTATATTCAATTACAGCAAGCTCTGGGCGGTTATCTTTTATATAAGCTTTTCCAAGATAGTAGTGAGCCAGGTAATTTTTATTATCTTTTGCTAAAATCTGTTTGCAAATTTTGATTGCCTTGATAGTCTTGCCTTGTTTTATGAGTTTAGGAATTGCTTCCAGTTTTTTTGGAGACAATACATTTTTTACGATGAGGAAGGTAAGAATTGAAACAACTGCTGCAAGGATTATGATAATGATTACGGTCAACATCCTTTTTCAAAACTCCACAAAAAGACAAAGATGAGGGCATTTATGAAAAATCATTTTCAATGCTTTTTCATAAATGCCTGCGAGTTTTAATTCGTTGATATAGCACGAATTAAAACGTCGTATTTTCAAAGTTGCCTCTAAAAATTGCAATTTTTAGAGGCTTCTATAATTAAGTATATTGCAAAATACTCGATAATAAGAGTAGTAAATTTATGTCGATGTGTCAAACACGAAGAAAATAGGTAACTATTCAGAATAGTAAAAGGAGATGCTGAAACAAGTTCAGCATGACGCGTAGTTTTTACTATGCTAAAAGGCAATATTCTGAATAATTACGAAATTAGAAGAAAAATTGAAGATGTTTAAGATGAAAAATATAAGAGTAAGATTTTTTATTTTTGCGACTGTTATGATGATTTTTTTTGGATATGCTTTTGGTGAAGCTTCCCACCAGGGAGAGGGGAATACACTCCAGGGCGGGGCGACCACCTACCAGGGGGCTGACTTCACGCACCAGTCGTCGACTGCAAAATTATCCCAGGGCGAAAAACTTTTTAAGGAAAATAAGGCAAAAGAGGCTGCCCAGGTTCTGGAAAATGAGATTTTAAATGGTCAGATTTCTGCAAATACTTATAATTTTCTGGGCTTGTCCTACTATCAGCTGGGAGAATATGGAAAATCTGTGGACGCTTTTGACCGGGGAATAAAAGCCCAGCCGACAAATACAAAAATTCTGGCATTTAATAAGGGAAATTCTTATTACGCTATGAAAGATTATACTTCGGCGGTGTCTGCTTATTCTCAATCCCTTGCTGATGACGAAAATTTTTATGATGCTTTGTTAAATCGTGCGAATTCTTTGTTGATGGCTAATCAGCTTAAAAATGCAAAAAGTGATTATGAAAAATTTGTTGAAAAATGTCCCCAGGACCAGCAAAAGGGAAAAATTGAAGCTCTGATTAAGGCTTTGACGGATGAGTTGGCCAGGAGGGAAGAGGAAGCTCGGCTTCTGGCTGAACAAAATAAGGCAAAATGGGAAAAAATTGATCCTTCGATAAGTGAAAATCAGGTTGTTGATAATACTGTTTGGGAATTGGTTGATGATTTGATGGAAAATGGAGAAAGTATTGCAAAAGAAGATGGCGAAAATGAGATAAAAGAGGATTGGCAGAAATTTGATGCGGCGATTGTGGAAACTGAACAGCCTAAGAAAAAAGACTGGCAGAAAATTGACGCTAAAATTGATAGCAAAATTGAGGAAAATCAAAAAGAGTCCGTGGATAGCTGGCAAAAAGTTGAGGCGGCGATTAGTGAAACTGATGATGAAAAAGCCTCTGATGAAGAAATAGTGAAAGTTCAGGCAGAAAAAATTCTTGATGAAAATCCTGGCTTTGTTGGGGCTGACGATTTGGAAGGTGAGTCTGATAATGGAGAGGAAAATCCTGATGGCGATGCTAGTGATGAGGGAATGAATAATATTCCTGATGTTTTTGATGAAGAGCCGACTGAAAATGTTTATGACTCCGTAGAAGAAAATACTGATTCCGGTGAAAATGAAAATCTTGGTGAAGATGCTAGTTCTGATAAGGCTCCTCTTTCCGAAGATTTATCTGATGAAAGCCAGCAAATTGAAGAGATTGTGGATGACCTTTTACCATTGGAAGATTTGGAAAATCCGGATTGGGAAAATTCTGATGATGGAAAAATAGAGGTCGAGGTGTCACCAGCTGAAAATTGGGAAAATCTTAGTGATGATGATGCCATGGAAATAAAAAGGGTGGAAAGGGAAGCTCAAGAAGAATACAAAAAATGGCAGGATGAGCAAACTTTGCTTCTTCAGGAAAGAGAAGCGGAAAAAATCAAAAAATCCCAGGAGAAAAATGGATATGATGATGAAAATCCTCCTGCTTCCAGAGAAGAAATTTTACAGGAATTAAAAGAAGCTGAGGAAGCTCGTAAAAAGAAATTGTTGGATGATGTGGCTAATTCTTTGCAAAATTCAGATTCAACAAATATGACTTCCGGGGCTGATGATTTAATAGAATATGACCAAGAGGGGAGATTAGATTAATGAAAAAATTATCAGAAGAAGAAAAAGAAAAAATCACAAAAATTGCCCTGGTGGCGGGGGGCGTTCTGGCTGTTATTATAGTTTTAATTGTAATTCGCTGTAACAGTTGTAAAAAGCCAATGGCAGGGGCTTTTGGAAGTGGCCATAAGTACAATGCGGAATATGGCTATTATTATGATGAAAATGGCAAGTTGGTTTATGGGGATATTAGTGATGATGGGGAAAATGGCTTTGGAGTTGGAAATACCGCGGGGGGCGGGGAAAATGACACCGGTGAAACAAAAACTGCTGGGGGTGGAAAATATGACACCAGCGGCAGTAGGGACACCGGGGCTA
>CAZGDL010000031.1:2411-4000 GCA_964525075.1 uncultured Treponema sp. | reverse complement strand
AAAAACGTCTGGCAGAGGAAAAAGCTAAAAAAGAGCGAGAAGCCGAAAAAAAAGCGAAAGAAGCAAAAGAAGCAGAAAAGAAACGCTTAGCGGAAGAAAAAGCAAAAGCTAATGAAAAAAAACGTCTGGCGGAAGAAAAATCCCGAAAAGAGGCTGAAGAAAAACGTTTAGCCGAAGAAAAGGCTAAAAAAGTTGAAGAAGAAAAACGCCTGGCAGAAGAATCTGCAAAAAAAGTCCGGGAAGCCGAGGAAAAAAATCAAAAAGACTTGGAAAACCTGGTTAAAAATTATGCAGAATCGGACGATGACGCTGAAAAAAAGGAAATCCTTGAAGAAGCTGTCAAAATTGCTAACGAGGTGCTGAAAAATAATCCTGATAGCGATGCTGCCCATTACGTGCTTTCTCAAGAAGCCACTAATAATAGAAAATACGCTCTGGCAATATCCGAACTGGAAAAAGCGATTGCCTTGAATGCAGGAAATTATCTTTATCATTATGACTTGGGAAAACTTCAATATCTGATGAAAAAATATGGGGAATCGGCTACTTCATTTAGTAAGGCCTGTGAATTAAATAATAAATTTCCAAATAGCCGTTACAATCTGGCCTTGACTTATGTAAAATTGGGGCGGGAAAACGAGGCTATTTCTTCATATTTAATGGCAATAGAACTGAATTCTCAATACGAAAAAGCCTGGTTGGAACTGGCTCGTTCTTATAGTCGGGTTGGGCTTTATGAAAAATCGATTGAGGCTTATCAAAAATTGTTGGAAATTAATCCTGTAAACGAAAACGGTCTGAAAGAACTGGGGTCGGTTTATTATGAAAATGGGCAAAAAGAAAAGGCGGAGGAGTTTTATAAATCGGCTCTTTCAAAAATGCAAAAAGGTGAACAGCTGACTTTGACAAAATATAATCTTTCGACAGTTTTGTATGATGAAGAAAAATACGAAGATGCTCTGAAAATCGCCTGGCAGGCTTATGATGAAAAAGGATTTTTGAAATCTGACACGGCGAAGGCGAATATCGTCTATAATTACGCCTTAATCCTTGAAAAAAATAATAAAGATGATGATGCGGTTAAGTGTTATAACGAAGTTTTGACGCTAAATCCTAATCACACAAAAGCAAGAATTAATTTGAGTACACTTTATATGGCAGATTCTTCGGCAAATCCGGATGATATTATTAATTTGCTGAAAGTTGCCTACCAGTCTGATAAAAATAATTTTGAAGTGAATAATAATTTGGGAACGGCTTATCTTTTAAAAGAAGATTACGAAAATGCGATTTTTTATTATCTGAATGCTTTAAAAATTGATGGTGAAGATTTGAGCGTAAAAAGTAATCTTGCAAATACCTATCTTAAAAAAGCTGATTATGAAAATGCCAAAAAAGTTTACCTGGAAGTTCTCTCGGCTGATAAAAAAAATTGGGAAGCTTATTTGAATTTGGGTAAAATTTATATGCAACTGAATGATGAAAAAAACGCCCTCCGTATGTTTTTGACTTTGCAACAGCAAAATCCTGATTTTAAGGCGGAGGAAGTTGCAGGCCTTATTGCGGGGATTACGGGGTAAGGTGAACGG
>CAZGDL010000031.1:0-2311 GCA_964525075.1 uncultured Treponema sp. | reverse complement strand
CGGGGCTTACGTTCTCTTTACCAGTTCAAAAAGTTTTTCCCTGCTGATTACAGTGTAAATTGGGCGACCATGCGGACAGTGGGGATCTTCCAGGCGGAAAGCTTCCTCTACGAGTTTTGCTGCAGTCTGGTCGTCTAAAACATATCCATCTTTTACTGCTGCTTTACAGGCGGTCATGGCGGCAATCGACCGAATTATTTGGTCTGGTTCGACGTGTTTTACAAAAAGAAGATTTCGTAAATCATACTGGCTGCCAGTCCAGCGTTCCGGAATTGTGTTGATTTCCCATTCGCCGTCAGAAATTTTATTTGTCTGAAATCCGATGGCAGAAAGTTTTTCTTTTAATTTTTCAAGCTGATTATCCTGATTTTTTGATTCTGTGTGAATTTTGTAGGGAATTAAAAGCTGCTGGACATTTTTCTGATTTTGTCCGGCCATCAATTTGTCAAAAAGAATCCTTTCGTGGGCAGCATGCTGGTCAATTATGTAAAGACAGGAATTTTTTTCGGCCAGGAGAAATGTTCCAAGACATGAGCCTATGAATTTTATTTTTGAGTCCGGAGAGATTCCGTTTTGTGCAGCAAGGGCGGCGTCTGCAAGAGAAGATGGGGAAAATTGTCCTGTGGTGTTTGATTTTCCTGGGTGGGCGGAAAAATCACCTTCGGCAGAAAATCTTCCTGTGGCAGAAAATCCTCCTTGGGCTGTTGCCTGGCGTGAAGGGGCGGAAAATCCCCCTGAACTAGAAACTCCCCCTGCCGGCGTCCCCGTTTTTTCGGACTTTAATCCCAAATATTTTGAGCGAAAATCAGAAAGTCCCTGGCTGGTTGTTTCTGAAGATTTATACGAAATATGGCGTTCGTAACTTGGACTGGCTGGGGAAAAATCTCCTGCGTCAAAGGCAAATTCCTCGTTACGGATTTCATCCGCCGCCTTATCCTCACTAAAATTAGAATATGTGTACTGGCGGAAAAAGGCCTTGAGGGTCGAACTTAAACCGTGGTGTAAAGAAGAAATATCATAAAATCGAGCCTCTTTTTTGGCCGGATGGATGTTGAAATCGACTAAATCGGGTCTCACCCTTATAAAAACAGCCGCAACCGGATAGGTGCCGTTTGGGAAAAATCCCTGGCCTCCATATTCAACGGCTTGAACCAGGGAATATTCCTGAATTCGTCTGCCGTTCGTGTAAATAAAAATCTCTTTTTTATTGCTTCTGGAAACTGCAGGTTCACCAATCACAAGATCGAAAGCCCAGTCAGGATTTTCTCCCTCACTGGAATTTGAAAGTTGGAAAAAAAGTTCTGGGGCTTCGGTGTAAGAATTTGCCTGCAAAAATCTATCTTTTATTGTCTGATTTGCTGGCAGATTAATTTTTGTTTCGCCGTCCTGGATAAAACTAAAGGCGATATCAGGTCTTGCCATGGCTTTTTCAATAAACGTGTTTTTGCACATTAAAGCTTCCGTCGCATTTCGTTTTAAAAACTGGCGGCGGGCAGGGAAGTTTTCAAAAAGTCCTTCCGACTGAACAATTGTTCCCTGGGTTGGGGCAATGGGTTCCAGAATATGAGCTTCTGTGATGCTTGCCCGCATTTTCCAGCCCCCACTTGAGATGGAAAGTCGGGCTACCGCTGCAATAGAAGCTAGTGCCTCGCCACGAAAGCCCAAAGTTGAAAGGTTCATTAAATCAACTTCGTTAGAAATTTTGCTGGTTGCATGAGGATGGGCACAATTCTGTAAATCTTCCTTTGTCATACCGCAGCCGTTATCGACAATGCGGATTTTTTCAATTCCGCCACCCGATATTTCTACAGTTATGGAGTTTGCCCCAGAGTCAATTGCGTTATCCATAAGTTCGCGGATAATTGCGTTTGGCCGGTCAATTACTTCTCCGGCTGCAATTTTTCGGGCAACTTCCGGATTTAATGTTTTTACAGGATTATTTACGCTCATTTTTTATACCAATTTAAGAACGGGATTTTCTGCCGAGAAAGGCCACTTACATTCTAGTTCCGTTTACTTGGCCTGCATCTTTGTACAAATCCAGTTGTGGAGGATTGTCTTTTGACATAGGTTCAGGTTCGTTCATCAAAATCTGAATTTTTCCCTCAATTTCATCAAGTTGTTTTTCCATTCCTGATGCGAGTTTTATTCCTTCTTCAAAATCTTTGAGGGCATCTTCCAAAGAAATGTCACTTCTTTTTATGTCCGATGTCAATTTTTCCAGTTTTTCCAAATTTGCTTCAAAATTATTCATATTTTACCTCAGTTTGGGTGATGTGGGATGATGATTTTTCCCTGCCACCTTTTTTTT
>CAZGDL010000030.1:9613-16029 GCA_964525075.1 uncultured Treponema sp. | reverse complement strand
ATTTTACGACCTTACAATTTTACACCAAAAAGGCAAATTCTAAAATGACAATTAAAAGGGCAAATAGGTCGCTTTGTTTCCATTTAAAGTTTTTATCCAGTTTTTGGCTTTTTCGTAGGAAAGTCTGGAATCCAAAATCCACAAAATATTTTTACAGCCAGCTTTTATCTGGGGAATGTCCCCCTCCCCGTCGGTAAAAATAATCAGTCCGCTGTAATCATCACTATGGTCGGCAAAAAAATCAATAGCCGGCTGAAAATTTGTCCCACCCCGGCCTTTTATATTTTCCAGGCTGATTTTTTTCCTAAAAGTGACAGGCTTCGTATTTTTAAGATTTACATCAAAAAATATCAAATCAATTTTTTCGATAATCCCCAGAAAAAAGAAATTTTTGACAGCGTGGGAAAAATGTTCAAAAGATTCATCTGTAATCGAGCCGCTAACATCAACCGCAATCAAAATATTTGCCTTGCGTTCGTAACGGCTACCCATAGCCTTAAAACCATAACGGCGGCTAGGTCTCATTCGAGTAAGCCTGCGATTTGCAGAAACAATATTCTGGCGGAATTGAGAAAGAGCCCGCCTGTAATCAAAAGAAAAATCGCAGGATTCTTTCAGTTGCCGCTGCAAATTACCACCAAGCCCGCCCCAGCCCTGGTCGACCTCCGCTTTTGAAATATTTTCGGTAATTTCTTCCATGGCTTCCTGATTTTCTTCCCAAAGTTCTGCGGCCTGGTCTACCTGGTCAGAAAAATTTTCAAGTCCATCAGCAGAGCCGGCATTTTCGCCTGCAAAAGAAGTTTCTTTTACCAGAAACAAAATCCACTTGTACCATTCTTCAAAAGACAAATCGTCGACGGTGAGGAGACGGCCAGTTTTGTGGTCAAGAGCAAGATTTCTCTGGAAGAATTTTTCCTGGTCGCTGCCAGCCCATTTTTCGCCCAGGGGATTTATCAGATTATGAAAACGGGCAGCCTGATTTTTTAGATATTCAATTGTGGGGAGCTGGAGGTCGTCGATTATGGAAGAAAAATCATCCTTCTCCAACAGATTATAAATCACCAGGTCGCTGGCAATTGCCATAATTCCAGGCTTTGCATTGTAAGGCTGGCGACAATATGGATGCTGCAAAAGAATTCTGTAAACTTCAAAAGTCAAATAAGATTCCAGGATTTTATCAGAAAAGGCTGACAAAAATTTTGAGGAATATTCAATTCTCATTTTTCCAGAACGAAGGGGAACTTTCATTGCAGGATTTTCTACAAGGGAATGGCTACAGGCCACAGAAAACAAAAGGGGCTGACTGTAAAACCAATGGCTGATTATTTTTTTTAATTTTTCTTCGATATTGCTCATTTTTTAGAAAAAGGCCCCGCCTGCCAGGGATTTTCCCCACACCAGAAAAATCCTCTTTGTTAGGGGCTTCCCCTCATCTCCCACATTCCCAATTAAAATAGAAAGATTTAAAATTGTAAATACTGTTAAATTGTTTTATACTTTACAAATACTAACTTTAAGGAAAATGATATGAATCTTTTTCAACTTTTCATGCTCTTTTTTGGGCTTTCGACAATTGTTGCGGTACCTTGTCTTTCTTCTTTTCAAATTGTACAAATTCAAGGTTCAACTTACGGAGAATGGGTCAAATCTTTAGGAGCCTCTTTGGGACCTGCTCTTGGAATTTTCATTTTGATTTGTATAGTCACCTATATTCTGCTAAAACCTCTAATGGAAACAATAAAGCAGACCGAAATCAGGAAACTTACTGCAGAAGAAAAAATCAAATCCCACAAAATCATAAAAAAAGTAAATATGGTTGCTATTATCTCCATTCTTGTGGGATATTTTATTGGAAACGGGGCTACAATCGTCATAAAAACCCTTACCGGTAAAGTTAATTACAATGCTACCGACATAGCCATTATCATGATTTTGATTTTGTGCTACGCACTTATTTCAATTCAATATGCTGTTGTTTGTTTTAATACTCTAGCCAGAAAAGAACTGACAAAACTTCACATTCATTCAACAGAAGGTTTCAAACAGATAAGTTTTTCAAGATCTTTAATTTCTACAATTTGTGTTATTGCTTTCACAATCGCCTGGCATATTTTCTGCTGTGCATACGGAACTTATCGCAATCAGTGGGATGCTGACACTTTTAAACAGAAGGCAATTATTGCTTTTGTAGTGTCGTTTATTGTCACAATGCCTTTATCATTTTTGATTTTGGGCCAGTTGAAAAAGCGTTTTGCTCTCACCATTAATCAGATTGAAAATCTTCGCTCTGATGGGGACTTGGTAACCCGTTTAAATATAGGTACATTTGATGATTTTGGCGTCGTAATGACAGAAATGAACCTGCTCATGGACTTTTTGCGGGATTCTCTGACCACCCTCAAAAAAGAAACAATGCACGTAGATTCTGATGCAAAAGAATTGCTTTCGGTTACAGAAAATTCGACGGCCGGAATGACCCAGATTGTTTCAAGTTTTGAAGAAATGTCTACCCAGAACAGCGAAACAGACCAGCTTTTGGAATCGGCAAAAAATAACATCACAAAATTGAATGAAGATGCCCTGAAAGTTAGTTCATTTATGGATTCTCAAGCCACAGAAGAAAAGAACAATGCCCAGGCTATAAGCCAAATGTTCAATAATTTTAATACAATTTCCAATTTGACAACAAAGGCTCAAAACCTTGCTTCAGAACTGACAAAAGCTTCTACCACTGGTTCGGACGAAGTTCAACACACGGTAACAATTATCAACGAAATTTCCGAAAAAGCCCGCAAAATGATTGAAACGGTAAGCGTTATTCAAAAAGTTGCAACCCAGACAAACCTTCTTGCCATGAATGCCGCCATCGAAGCTTCTCACGCAGGCGAGGCAGGAAAAGGATTTTCGGTTGTTGCGGACGAAATCAGAAGTCTTTCAATTTCTACCCAGAATTCTGCAAAACTGATTAGTGATTTAATCACAGAAATGGTTAAATCTACAGAACAGGGAACTCAGAGTATGAACGATACCCGCAAGGTTTTTGGTTCTATTCAAAATGGAATCAAAGAGCAGACCCAGCTTGTTGATGAAATTTCGGGAACTGTAAACGAACAGTCCCAGCAGGCAAGTTTTGTTCTGGAAAGTACAAACAATACTGTAAAACAGGTTTCTGATGTAAAAGACCTGGTAAAAAATCAGGCAAATTACACAGAAGAAATCAAAAATAGTATTGATGATATTGTTGACCTTTCGCAAAAAGTTGCCCAGTCAATGCACGAATCTGAGCAGGTTGTCCGCGAATTCTCTGATACAATTCAAACTGTAAAAGAAAAAGCCGACCAGAACAGACGTTCGGTTTCGAATATTACAAAAGAATTGGATAAATTTAATATGTAATTTCCAGCATTTTTTGATAAAGCCCTGGAACTTTTGTAGAAATAAAATACAAGGTTTCAGGGTATTTTTCTGCATTGCACAGGCTGATAAAATGAGCCTGCATTTCTTTTTTACCGGAATTTCCCAAATAGTCAAAATATTTTTCCAGATTTTCAGCGATTTTGTTTGTTTTCTGACAGGATGTGGAATCATCAGAAGTCAAAAAATCCGAATTTTCCATAAACTTATACAAAGATTCGTTGAGCCAGGTAAAATTTGGAATGGAAAGTTTTTCTAAAGCTGGCAAAAGTTGGGAAAAATCACCAAGCAAAATCTGAGAAGCCGACGGCAGCGAATGGTCTTTCACAAAACGGAAAAAAATTGTAGTTGCTTTGTTGCCAAGAATTCCAGACACCAGGGCTTTTTGTAAATCCCCCAAATCCGAAAAATTTTTTATAATTTGCGAAGTCCTTTCCCAGGAACGACGGTCGGGGCTGCGTTCAAGGTTGTCATCCCCACTATCATTTTGATTAGAATCCAGATATTCAGGATTTTCGTCTATAAAATCAATAATTCTCTGATCGATTTCAGAATTTTTTGCCCATTCCAACCAGTCACCAACGGTCGGGGCAAATTCGTAAATATTAAAACGGCTAACAAGGGCTGGATCCAAATCTGTAAGCTGATATTCGTTACCATTATTTACTGCCGAAATAATTCTGCTACCTTGGGGCAAAGATTTTCCGGCCAGTTTACGGTTCAAAGTCAAATCCATAATCGTCTGGAGGACTTCCGGCCGGGCTCGGTTCAATTCGTCCAGAAAAAGAACAATGGGCTGGTCGTCCAGGGGGAACCAATATGGCAACATAAAATCAGTTTTGCCAGTTTTTTCATTTTTTTCGGGAAGGCCGATTAAATCTCCTGGGTCACTCATCTGGCCCAGGAACAAAGTCACAACTTTTGCCCCTTTTTGGGAATAATAATCTTCAAGAATTCGGGATTTTCCAATTCCGTGCTTACCAACAAGCATAATATTTTGATTTGCAGGAGTGTTATCCAAAATAAAAAATAATTCTTGAGTATTAATTGTCATAAACGGAGCCTTTCCTTTTTGATTTTCCCGATTTTCACCGAATTTTAGCCCATTTCCGGGTGCTGGCGGTGAAATTCTTCTTTTACCTTGTACATAACTTCATCACATTTTTCTACAGCTTCTTCCAAAGTCATATTTGAAGCTGGCGGAACAGAATAAGTTCCAACCGAAGCCGAAAGAATGTAAGGCAATTTCATAATTGAAGTTTTTTTGTTGATTCGGTCGGTGATGATTTTGCAATAATCATCACCATTGTAATTTTTGCTGTTTCCTACGACCAGAAATTCATCACCACCGTAGCGGATTGCCAGCCAGTTTTTAGGAATTACTTCCATAATTGCCGACGAAATAGTTTTTACCGCCAAATCTCCGTGCAAATGACCAAAATTATCATTGATATACTTCATCTTATTTATATCGATAAAGAAAAGAACCGTTGTAAGGCCATTTTTTTTGTTCTGGGCAAAAAATGGCTTAGCAATTTTATCAATTCCGACGCGGTTTATAAGACCGGAGAGGGCATCTTTTGTAGAAAGTCGCAGATACTGGTGGCTCATCTGCTTGAACATATTTTGTTTTCTAAAGCGTTCGATTGCATTTCCAAAAGTCATAGTCCAGGTCTGACCGTAGTGATTATCAACCAGGGCCAGATTATTTTTGGAAACAATGTAGCCGTGAACGTAAGAATGATTATAGATTGGCATAAAAACGTAAATATTCGAGCCGGGAGATTTCATTTTTGACGGAATTAGATCGCGGGTATTGATGATTTCCCTAGGATATTTTTCATTATTCTGGATCGAAGTAATCGCCTGCACCTGACTGCCATAATCCAAATTAGAAGGAAGATTTTCTGATGTGTTGATTAAAACGGAAGTCCAATCTGATTTCAGGAAAACACAAAAATCAGAGCCTTCAAAAGTGTGTGATTTTTGGAAGAAAAGATCTAGATTTGTCATCAAAGTAAAAACATCGGTTGCATCTGTAAAAATTTCTTCGATTGTTTCCATTTGAGTCTTGAAATCTTCAGCTTTACTGGTCTGAGCGAGGACGTTCAAGGCAAAAGTTTTCACTTCATCAGAATCGGGGGCAGAACAACCACAAGAATTTCTGTAAATGGCAGAAGATTTTACTTTAAAAAGCTGGACTTCCTTAGAGCCTTCCAAAACTTTTTTCATAGCTTCCGCACCAAGTAAATCTGCATTACTCCTAACTGTTGTCAAAGACGGCACTACATTTTTGGAATAAAATAAATCATCATAACCAATAATTTTTACCTGGTCTGGAATATTGATATTTAATTCTATGGCTTTTTGCATAACCGCCATGGCCATTAAATCGTTTGCACAAACAACTGCCTGGGGTAAATCATCAAGATTTTCAAACAATTTTTCTGCATTTTCGTAGGCAACCCGGTAGGATGAACTTTTTACCGTAAAAACTTTGCCTGGATCTACTTCAAGGCCGTTATCAGCAAGAGCAGTTTTGTAGGCCTTGTACCTTTCCAAAATGTCTACGGAATTTTCATTTCCTGTAAAATAAGCAATCTTTTTACAGTCGTGCTTTTTGATTAAATGATCAACGAGTTCGTAAACCCCGGAATAATTATCAACTTTGATGCAGGAAATTCCTTTCAACTGGGCATTAATTGAAATGGCAGGCTTGCCAGACTGAAGAATCCGCTGGCGGGCCATTTCCAGAACACGAGGATTTTTGATTAAATCACTCAAAATGATAAAACCGTCAAAATCCTCATAATTAAGCAATTTGAAAATAGAATAACCGTGAAAATTCGGATAGCCGGAAAATTCGATAAAATCGTAGCAGGCAAAAAAGTAAATATCGGTTTCGGTGTCTTTTGTCACCTCCCTCATACCTTTTATAAAATCCATCAAAAAATAAAAAGGCCAGCCACAAGTTAATACCGCAATTTTCTTTTTCATTCAAA
>CAZGDL010000030.1:5581-9513 GCA_964525075.1 uncultured Treponema sp. | reverse complement strand
CCTAGTTCCTGTAAAAATTAATCAGACAACCAGAGAGGATAATTTTTCGCTCATCATCGGTAAGCTCCCCAACAGAAAGTTCAAATTCATTCACTTTTCCGTCTTTTTTGATAGCGTAAGCCGTGATTGAAGGCAATTTTTCGGCAATCATCTTTTTAACACCTGGCAGGAAAATATAATCATCATTTGCAAAAGGAAGATTTTTGTCTCCATCTTTGTAAATAAATGGCAACATTCCCCAGTTGATGAGGTTTGAACGATAGCGTTTTGTAGCATATTCGTTGGCAATATTTGCAGAAGCTCCCAAAACACGCTGGCAAGAAGCAGCCTGTTCGCGGGCAGAACCATCACCAGGTTTTACTGCAAAAATCGTTGAGCCAAGCCCTGCCCCTTCAATTTTGTCTTTAAGCTGCGGATATTTTTCTGCAAAGATTTTTTTTGCATTAGCAGTTTCGGCTTTTACATCATCAGAAAAATCACGAACAGCCTTTGCCCTGCCAACGTAAGAGGGATCCTTGCGGCTCAAAGTGAATTCTGCAAGTCCAAGAGGATTTGAACGGAAAGATGAAGTTTCGCCAGAAGGAATGAGTTCATCAGTTGTGGTAACAGGATCGTGGATTTCTGAAACAACTTTAATCAGCAAATCTTCGTCCAAAGCTCTCTGATCCGGCCAATCCTTAATATTTGGCCCAAACTGGATTTCAACTTCTGGATGAGCCACGCCTTTTGAATCATAAACGCGTTTTTCGTAAATACTTTTATCAAAGAAATATTTTTTACCGCTGAATTCTCCGTCTGCCAGGTCGGTAGCTGGAGTTAAGAAGCCTTTATTTGCGGCAGTTGCAGCAATTGAGCGGGCATCCATGAGGGCAACAGAAGCCAACTGGCCATTCTGGATTTTTGAACCTTCGCGGTTAGGGAAATTTCTGGTTGAATGGCGGATTGAAAGAGCTCCATTTGCAGGAGTATCACCAGCACCGAAACAAGGACCACAGAAAGCAGTTTTTACAATTGCACCAGCATCCACCAGGGCAGAGAATGCACCGTTTTCCATAAGAGCCTTGTAAACCGGCATAGAAGCAGGATAAATATCCAGGAGGAATTTACCATTTCCAGAATCTTTTCCCTTCAAAATATCAGCTGCAGCACAAATATTTTCGTAACCACCACCAGCACAACCGGCAATAACTCCCTGGTCAACATAAAGTTTTCCGTTGATGACTTTATTTTTCAAAGTGAAGTTTACCTTATCACCAAAAGAAATTTTTGCACGTTTTTCGGTTTCATCAAGCAGATCCATAAGATTTGCATTAACTTCGTCAATTGTATAAGCACAAGAAGGATGGAAAGGCAGGGCAATCATAGGGCGGATTTCGTCCAGATTAATTTCAATCGCACCATCATAATAGGCCCCTTCTCCAGGATTCAACTCTTTGTAAGCTTGCGGACGGCCGTGAATTGCATACCATTCTTCGATTTTTTCGTCAGTTTTCCAGATTGAAGACAAACAGGTAGTTTCGGTAGTCATAACATCGACTCCAATACGGAAATCAGCAGAAAGATTTTTTACTCCAGGGCCAACAAATTCCATCACCTTGTTCTTAACATATCCGTTATTAAAAACTGCCTTTATAATTGCCAGAGCCACATCCTGAGGTCCAACTCCAGGAATTGGAGAACCTGTAAGATAAACTGCAACAACTCCAGGATATGCAACATCGTAAGTCTTGTTCAAAAGCTGCTTTGCAAGTTCGCCACCGCCTTCGCCAATGGCCATAGTTCCCAAAGCTCCGTAACGAGTGTGGCTGTCGGACCCCAAAATCATAGCCCCACATTCAGCTAGCATTTCGCGAGCAAACTGGTGGATTACAGCCTGGTGAGGTGGAACGTAAATTCCGCCGTATTTCTGGGCACAAGTCAGCCCGAACATATGATCATCATCATTGATTGTTCCACCAACAGCACAAAGCGAGTTGTGGCAGTTGGTCAAAACGTAAGGAAGAGGGAATTTTTCCAGGCCAGAAGCACGGGCAGTCTGAATAATTCCAACGTAAGTAATATCGTGTGAAGTGATTTTATCAAATTTAATTTTCAGATTTTTTTCATCACCGCAAGCATTATGTTTTTGCAAAATTGAATATGCCAGAGTTTTTTTAGCACCATCAGCAGGATTACAGCCATTTGCCGATTCAACAAGTTTTCCATTTACAAGGTAAGCACCCTTTTCCCAAAGTTTCACAGTCGTCCTCTTATAATTAAAATGTGGTTAATATCGAAGAATATACCATATTTTTTGACTTAGGGGTAGAGAGTGGGAAAATTAGAATTTTAGCGTTTTTTTTATTTTTGGGGACTACTCCGAGGCTCTCAAAAAACGTAGCTCACCGCCCAGGCAGTTTATTTTTCTGAGCCGGCAGAATTATTTTGGCTTACTGTTTTTTCGGACTTTTCGGATTTTTTTTCATCCTCATCATCATCTTCGATTTTTAACATTTTTTTAATGCGGCTTTTTATGCTGGAATTTGTCTTTTTTTCTGCATACAAATCCCGCATTTTTGCTTCTGCCGAAGAAAATCGGTTTGTTTTATAAATATCAATTCCAAGTCCAATTGTCGTAGTATCTTTTGATTCAAGATATTTCAGACAAATTTCTTCATAATCAGGATTTTTATATTTTGCCAGTTCTTTTCCGATTGCGTAGCGAAGGTCTTTTCGTTTATCATCAGCAACGCAAGTTTGGGCAAGTTCAAGAATTTCTTTTTGCCCGGTGTGATTTTCTTTTAGCAAAACTTCTATTATCTTCTTTTTTGTGCCATCGCCAGTCTTTTTATCGGCAAGTTGGGAAAGCAAAAATTCATTTCCATCATCAGAATTCAAATAGGCAAGACTTGCAATGGCGTCTTCTTTTATAACCTTTTCAGTGTCATTTTTTGCCCTGTAAATCAGATAAGGGGAAGCGTCTTTTAAGTTCATAGTTTTACAGGCTTTGATTGATTCCTGGCGGACTTTCCAATGTTCATCTCTAATTCCCTGTATGATTGTCTCTTTTGCTTCCACAACATCAGGAAAATTCACAAGGCCTTTTATAACATACTGGCGGAGATTTGGATCTGTTGACGAAAACTGCTGAACCAAAACCGGCACAGATTTTTCAGTTTCCATAAGACCAATGGCTTCGGCGGCGTACATTCGCACATAGGTATTTTCATCCTCATCTTCAAGAATCTGAACAAGTTTATCCCAGGTTTCCAGGGCGTGCATTTTTCCGCAAGTTCTCATCAAAGACTGACGCTGGGCATCACTCAAATCATCACGCTCCAAATATTCCACAAGATAAACAGCCTCGGCCGGCCCACCAATTTCACCGATACAGTCAATCGCATCATTAAAATAATTTTCGTTTTCTGACTCAATCAAAGTGAGGACGGCAGGAATTGCAGCTTTAGTTTTTACAGCAGAAATATATTTAAACGTGGCTTTTACAACATCATTTTTTTCGTCATAAGGGTCGTTCAAAAGTTCTACGGCGTAATCTTCAAGGCAAGGGTCTTCAAGTTTTGTAAAATATTTCAGAATTTTTTCTTTGATTGTGGAATTTTGGGTAACCTGAAAAAGGTCGTAAATTTCGTCGGTAAAACGAGGGTCGTCATTTTTGATTAAGTCGTCCAACAGTTCGGATATTTCTGACGGGATTCCGTATCTGATTGTATTTTTGTGATCTTCGTAAGTATCTTCGCTTTCGTCTTTTTCGCGGGCCAGTTCAGCTTTTTCGCTGTCAATCGGTTGGGGACGTTTTGCAGGAGGAACTTCGGAAAGGCCTGGTTTTGAGGCAGAGATTTCGGAGGATGATGAGGCGGAGGTTGGGGATTGGTCTGATGGGGTGGATTGGTCTGCCGGGGTTGTTGTTTCACCTGCCGGGGTGGCTGAATTGC
>CAZGDL010000030.1:0-5481 GCA_964525075.1 uncultured Treponema sp. | reverse complement strand
GGGGTGGATTGGTCTGCCGGGGTTGTTGTTTCACCTGCCGGGGTGGCTGAATTGCTCTCCGGGGTGTCCGTTTCTTCCACCTGGATGTCAAAATCCCCACCCACAGCAGAATCCTCCTCCCCTGCCACATTCTCAATTCCTACTGCCCCGGACTCTTCACTTTCCTGGCCAAAAACTTCACACGCGAAAATCGACAAAAAAATCACAAACAAAAACTTTTTCATTAATTTCATTAAATCCCCTGACTAACTTGCCCAAAAACGGCTCAGACGCCCTTAAAACTCTTTAAACGCCCTGGTGAAATTTTTCAAGAAAATTACTTCTATATTCTTCAAACCGGTCTTCATTAATTGCCTGACGAACTTCTTTTATCATATTATGCAAAAAATACAAATTATGATAACTTGCCAGAATTGAACTCAAAATTTCCTGCTCTTTGAACAAATGCCTAAGGTAACTTTTAGAATAAGTTCTGCAAACTTTACAATTACATTCGCTGTCCACAGGGGTAAAATCATGAATCCATCGCTCCTGCTTAATCGAAAGCATACCTTTGTGGGTAAAATATGAGCCATTTCGGGCGTTTCGGGTAGGCAAAACGCAGTCAAACATATCAATTCCAGCCTGAACAGCGTCCAAAATATATTCCGGAGTACCAATTCCCATCACATACTTGGGCTTATTTTCCGGCAGATATTTTACAGTATGATTTAAGAAGTAAGTAAATTCCTGGCCGGTCTCCCCTACACTCAAACCACCAATGGCAATTCCTGGCATATTCTGGCTGGCAACAAATTCCGCACTTTTTTGGCGTAAATCTTCAAAAAAGTTTCCTTGAACAATCGGGAACAAAATCCCCTGGTAGCCATTTTCCCTTTCGGTCTCCCACTGTTTTTTTGCCCTAACCAGCCAGTCAGAAGTAACTTTCAAGGCTTTTTCCGCTTCTTTACGGTCAACGCCAGCCCCGGTGCAAACATCCAACTGCATCTGAATATCAGAATTAAATTTTGTCTGGGTCTGAACGACATTTTCAGGCGTAAACATATGGTAGGAACCATCAATATGACTTTGGAATTTCACCCCTTCAGGATTAATTTTCCGCAATTTTGAAAGAGAAAAAACCTGAAATCCCCCTGAATCTGTAAGAAAATTTCTTTTCCACTGGGAAAATCCGTGAAGCCCGCCAGCTTCTTTGATTAAATCAGGGCCAGGTCGCAAAAAAAGATGATAGGTATTTGCCAGGATAATTTCAAAATCAATTTCTTCTAGAAAATCTTTTGGCATAGCCTTGACCGTAGCGTTCGTTCCTACCGGCATAAAAACCGGGGTCTGAACATCCCCATGGGGCAGATGCAAAACTCCAGTTCTAGCCTTTCCATCACTAGATTTATGATTAATATCAAAAATATTCAAAACTTCATTCATTTTACGCTCCCAAAAACAACCAAACTTATGTTCGGCTGTATCTTAATAAAATCACACTCACAATTGTATAAAAAATAACCGGGAACCAAGCTCCCATAAATGCCGAAATATAACCGTGCTTTGCCAAAACCATGGTCACCATCATCGTGACATAATACAAAACCGACGCCGAAATACAGGAAGCCAGGCTGATAAGAAGGACGTTTTTCCTAGTACGGCCGGTAAGCCCAATCGAAAGAAATACTACAATAAAAATGATAAATGGGAAAGAAAACTTTTTGTAGTATTCTGACAATTCTTCGTTGTAAGGAAGCCCGGCTTTTTTCAAATGGTCAATGTAAACTTTGGCGTCCTGGGCGGTAACCGATTCAACGTCAATATTTGTTTTACGGAAAATTTCATAAGATTCGTTGAGCATAGCAAGATAGGAATCTGCAACGCGAACTTTTACAATTCCATCTCCCTGGGGCTCATACTGAATGGGCCGCTGCAATTTCCAGACATTTTCATCAGCATTCCATTCAGCTAGTTCTGAATAAATAATAGCTTTAAGGTTTTTATCATCATCTCTAAACAAAAAATATGCCTGTTGCAGGCGTTTTGTAGCCTCAACGTAGCGGGCAGCTTTATAAATGATATTTCCGTTATCAGAAATTACGATGACATCGGAATTATTTTCGTTGGCAACCTTGTTCAAAAGTTTATTTTGCAGGGTAGTTTTTTTCTCATAAGTCTGGACAACATAGTGATTTTCAAAAAAGAAAAGTCCGAAAGTCATAAAAATTGCAACCAGGAGGATTGGGGCAGTAAACTTAAACAAAGAAACGCCGGATGCCAGAAGGGCGGTAATTTCGTTATTGGCATACATATCGCTGAGAGAATAGGATGTAGAAAACAAGATTGCGACGGGAACCGCATACCAAACTGTTTTTGGGGCGTAATAAAACATCACCATCAGAATATCTTTGACGGCACAGTTATTTTGAAGATAAGTTGCAATATTCATAAACAAATCTACCAGGTTCAAGACCAGGGCAAAAAATAACATAGCCCCTATGAACATTGGTATGATTTTTTTGAAAAGATATATGACAAGCTTCATTTTATTTCCCTAGATTATTTCTGATTATTTCCTTAAAAGGTGGATAAAGAAAATCAGTCCAAAAATCCCAATCACAAAATTTGGAACCCAAATACACCAAAAAGCGTTTAATCCAACCCTCTGAACAAAAAGCTGGCCCATAATCTGCATTGCCCAGTAAAGAACGCAAATCACAAGTCCCAAAAAAAGTCCCAGGGTCTGGCCATTGTGTTTACCAAACAAAAATGCAATCGAAAAAGCCAAAAAAGCAAAAAATATTGAACCAAACGGCAGAGAAAACTTTTTATAAAATTCCATCAGCCAAAGATTCAATCTTCGCTTTTGGGTAGGATCTGTTTTTACAGTTTCCTTCATTCCGGCAATAACTTTACTAACATCATAACTTGTCATTTCGCGGGCAGACCGGCTGGTAGTTCCCATAAAAGTAGAATCAAAAACATTCAAAATAGTTTTTTTAGAATTCATGGCATCATAATCACTTCGCTTTGACTTATTAAAAGAAAGCACCAGGGCGTCATTCATATCCAGCTGCATCAAAACGCCCTCCTCTTTTGCCCCAGTCAAAACAGACTGACCAGCTATAATAATTCTATCTTCCTTTTCTTTTGAATCAAAAAGGATAATATCAGAAACGGAATTACCCTCAACCTGACCAATTACAAGGTGGGTAGAATCCAGTTTTTTTACACTATTAGACTCCAGCTCGATAGAAGGAGTTGAATGCATGATTTCCCTCATCAGGCGGTTATATTTCATAGTTCCAAGGGGAAGCAGATAGTCATTTACAAAAAAAGAACCAATCGAAATTAAAAGCCCCAAGGTGGCAACCGGAACCAAAATCCTAAAAAACGAAAAACCAGATGCCCGGAAAATGAGGATTTCGTTACTACTCATCATTCCCCCAAGACTCATCAAAAAGCCTACCAGGGTGGCAAAAGGTGCGGATTGAGCAATAATAAATGGAAGACTATACCACATAATCCTCATAACGTCTTTAAAAGGAGCAGATTTAGCGAGCAAATCTTCAACGGTGAGCAAAATCTGATTTACAAAGAAAATCATAAAAAAGAAAAGAAAGGCGACCAGAAAATACAAAAATAAATCTTTAAGCAGATATTTGATTAAAATATGATTTTTAAGACTGCCTTTTTTGAAAACTTTTACCTGGATAACTTCATTTACAGCAATAATTTTTTTGATAAAAGCAAGATTGACAAATCGCTTAGCTCCATTTTTAATGGCGTTTTTAAAAGCAATCCACCTGTGCTGCAAAAAATCACAAACCGAGGAAAAAATTGAAATAAACTTTTTTATCAGATTTTTAAAAGTCATTCAGACACCAGGCAGGCAAGCTACTTTCCAGTCGAACCAAAACCACCACTTCCCCGGCTGGTATCAGACAATTCATCGACAATCGAAAAACTAGCCTGAATCACAGGAGCAATCACCATTTGTGCAACCCTGTCCCCAGAATTTACCACAAAATCCTCCTGGCCAAGATTTACAAGAATAATTTTGATTTCGCCTCGATAATCGCTGTCAATCGTGCCGGGGGTATTCAAAACAGTAACCCCATTTTTGGCAGCCAGCCCAGAACGAGGTCTAATTTGAATTTCATAACCTTCCGGGATTTCAAAAAAAAGTCCAGTCGGAATCATTGCCGATTTACCAACAGGAATTGTGACAGGATTTTCTACCAAGGCATAAAGGTCAGCACCAGCCGCCCCAGCAGTTTTATACTCAGGAATAACAGCACCAGCCGAGGCCAGGCATTTTACATTTACTTTCATGATTTTATTATAGCAAAATATAGGGAGATTTGCCAATTTGGGAGTATGGAGGATATTTTTGAACGTATTGACAGGCAAATTACGGTCACTCCTAAAAACTCCCCATAAAAAAAGGCCACCCACCAGGCAGCCTTCTTTTAATCAAATTAACCAAAAAAACGCCGCCCCACCAAAAGCCCACCCAAGTGGACTTTCAGAGCCAGACGGCATCCTCTTATTTCTTTTCTTCCAAAGCGTCAATGTAAGAAAGATTCAATCTTCCCTGTTTGTCAACTTCCAGAAGTTTTACAGGAATTACCTGACCTTCTTTCAAAACATCAGTAACCTTGTTTACTCTCTGGCGAGAAAGTTTAGAAATATGACACAAACCTTCTTTGCCTGGCAAGATTTCTACGAATGCACCAAAGTCCATAATGCGTTTTACAGTTCCCTGGTAAATTGTTCCAACTTCAGGATCTTCTGTAATACCCTTTACAGCCTTTTTAGCTTCTTCTGCAGCAATTCCAGTCTTACCATAAATTGTTACAGTTCCGTCATCTTCAGTGTTGATTGTAACTCCGTACTGAGCACAAAGAGCTTTTACGTTCTTTCCGCCAGGTCCAATCAAAGCACCAATCTTATCAACAGGAATCTTCATTGTGATAATCTGAGGAGCACGTGGACTCAAAGGAGCAGGTTTATCAATGCACTGCTTCATAATTCCAAGAATATGCAAACGACCTTTGCGAGCCTGTTCCAGAGCGTTTTTCATGATTTCGGTAGTTACACCGGCAATCTTAATATCCATCTGGAAGCCAGTAATACCATCTTCAGTTCCGGCAACTTTAAAGTCCATATCGCCAAGGTGATCTTCTTCACCAAGAATATCAGAAAGAATCTTATATTTTCCGTAAGGATTGTCTCCCTCAGGTTCTGTGATAAGTCCCATTGCAATACCAGCAACCATTTTCTTCATTGGAACGCCGGCAGCCAGCATACAAAGACAACCACCACAAGTAGAAGCCTGTGAAGAAGAACCATTTGATTCCATAATTTCAGAAACAACACGAACTGTGTAAGGAAATTCTTCGCGAGAAGGAACCATTGGAGCCAAAGAACGGCGAGCAAGGTTTCCGTGACCAATTTCACGACGGCCAGTTGTCAATTTTCCTGTTTCACCAACAG
>CAZGDL010000029.1:10967-16032 GCA_964525075.1 uncultured Treponema sp. | reverse complement strand
TTTAGTTCAGGCTGTTTGAACGGCGGAGGAGTTCTAGGCAGGTGCGGCCGTTGTGATAGCTTGTTTTCCAGTTGCCACCTTTGGCTTCGGTGAGGATGGGTTGGCCGTTGATGTCCAGGGCGGACCACCAGTCACCGCCGATTTTGTCGACCTGGTGGTTGAGTATCCAGGTCCACTGTTTTTCGCAGGCGGTTGCGTATTTTTGGTCGCCAGTCATTTCCCAGGCGTTGTAGAAGCCGTTCATGCTTTCGGCCTGGTTCCACCAGACGCGGGTGCGGTCGCGGAATTTTGGGGCGGTTGGCGTGCCGGCTGGGATTTTGTCACCAGGGGTTGCGGTACGAAGGAAGTTTTCAAGGCAGCCGTTTTCTGGGTCAAAGCCTTCGTCTAGGGCAACTTGGGCTACCCTTATGACCGTTGGGCGAATTTGGGATTTGAGTTCATCATCAGATAATTCGCAGGCAGCTTCCCAGAGTAACCAGCTTGCTTCTATGTCGTGGCCGTAGGAAATTTCGTCGGCTAGAAGATTCCATTGCATATCAAAAAACATTCCCAGGTGGGCATTTGGCTGGAGAATTTTATCAACTGTGATGCGAACTAATTCTGAAAGGCTTTCGCCTACTTCGGCACGGATGGATTTTGCGTCGGCAAAAACTACTGGAAGGGTTCGGTAGAGGTTTGTGTAGGCTTCCATAACGTGCAGGTTGGTGTTCATTGATTTAGGACAGTTCATGTCTTTTGGGGAAAGTATCATGTCGTCGGTTTCGGACCAATCGCGGGCTCGGGCTTCGACGTAGCCACCGAATTCTGGGTCGTAGGCGTATTTTTCGAGAAGATTGTAGATGTCCAAAGCGTGATTCATGGCTTGTTCGGAAAGGAGTTCGGATGATTGGGAATTGTCCTGAGGGGCGGTAGTTGCGTCACCAGAGGTGGAATTTTCTCGCAATTCTCTGATGGCTGCGGCGTATTCTGAAAGGCCGTAACAACAGAAGGCTTCGCCATAAATCTGTTTTTTGCTTACTTTTGGGCTGCCATCTGGCATAACTGACCAGTAAACTCCGTCATTTTCTTTGTCAAAGTATTTATTTACGATTACGTCGTAGGCAAAATCTGCCATTTCTAGGTATTTTGGCTCTTTTGTGAAGCGGGCAACGGCAGAATATGTCCACAAAAAGCGGGAGGTCATGACGATGGAACGCTGAATTTTTGGATCTGGGGTATTGTCGTTATCAATGTCTCCGAAAAATCCTTTTGTCTGGGGATTTTGGTCGCGGGAATGTTTTTCCCAATATGGGAGAATGTTGTTGAAAAGCTGGTCTTTTACTGACTGATAGAATTTAGCGTCCATGGGAACTCCTTTTAAATAAACACCGAGGGGGCGTTTTTTTTAGTTTTTTTTAAGTAAATTTACTTAATTTTTTAGTTAATTATATGACGGAGTAGAAAAAATGGGAAGTAGTTTTTGAAGGGGTGACTTTGGGGTAAGCCCGGTAAGGAAAGCGGCCACCAAGCGTGGAGCCCCTGCGTAGCAGTCGACCGCAGGCGGAGAAGTGGGCGATTTGGGGGCGGTAAATTTGGCACCAGGGGGCGGGCTTGCCCCGCCCCCTAGGAGAACTAAGTCAAATTCAGTAGGTCTGCAAGGCCTTTCGCCGAGGACGATGAGCGTTAGCGAAGGGCGGAAGGCTTGTAGGAGTGAAAACTTTGCTGAAATTCCTGATATTCTTGTTTTTATAGTCTCTTTGCTTTAAATTGGGGGGACTGACAAAGGGGCTTTTATGAAAACTAATGCGATGCGGATTTTGGATGGACTTGGGATTCCTTACGAAACGAGTTCTTATGAGGATGACGGCGAACACGTTTTGGAAAAAGGGGCGGCTTTGAGGCTGGCGGAAAAATTGGGGGTTGACCCGATGACGGTTTTTAAAACTATTGTGATGAGGACTGATAGCAAGGAAATCTGCGTTTTTTGTCAGAGTGCGACTTCGGAAATTAATCTGAAAAAGGCTAGGAACGTTGTGGGGTGTAAGGAAATTAGTCCGGTGAAGCCTGAGGAATTGCTGGCAATTACTGGTTATATTCGGGGTGGATGTTCGCCTTTGGGAATGAAGAGAAAATTCAGGACTTTTATTGATGAAACTATCGGGCTTTGTGATTTGGTCTGCATTAGCGGGGGGCAAAGAGGTTTGCAGATAAAACTTAAACCGGACGATTTAATAAGGGCAACGGACGCCGTGGTGTGTGATTTGGAATTGGTGAAATAGGTAAAAATTGGGAACCGCCATTCCGGGCTGATTCGGAAGTTCTTGAGATGCTGAAACCTGAACTTGGTTCAGGGGCTGCATGACGAGCTGGGAAAATTGGAAAAAATGCGTGGGGGCTTTTGAAAAGTCTCTCGGAAATGAATAAAGATGGATGTGGGTACGGATATGAAAAAATTACAGGAAGTTTTGGGTAAAGAGGTTTTATTTTTTGATGGTGGGACTGGGACTGTTTTGCAGGCTATGGGATTGAAGCCTGGGGAATTGCCTGAGACCTGGAATTACAAGTATCCGGAAAGAATTGTTGAGTTGAATTATGGTTATTATGAGGCTGGCTCTAACATCGTAAATACTAATACGTTTGGGGCGTTTATCACGAAGTTTCCTTTGGATTTGGAGAAAATTATTGAAGGGGCTATTGATAATGCGAATGTGGCGAGAGAGAGAATGAGGAAAATGGGCTGCCAGGGCGGACGTTTAGACACCGGGGACGAGCATGCTCTCCAGGGCGGGCATTTAGACACCAGGGGCGAGGACTTTTCCACCACAGAAGCCACTCCATCACAAAACACTACCTCTGACAATCTTTTTATCGCTTTTGACATTGGGCCAACTGGGAAACTTCTGAAACCTATGGGCGACCTGGACTTTGAAGATTGCGTCCATCTTTACAAAAAAACTTTTGAAATTGCTTTTAAGAAAAATATTGACTGCGTTTTGATTGAAACGATGAATGATGGTTATGAATCTAAAGCGGCAGTTCTGGCGGCAAAAGAAACGATGGAAGAACTGGGGGTAAATCTTCCGATTATTGTGTCAAATGTTTATGACAAGGATTGCAGAACTTTGAGCGGTTCTACGCCTGAAACTATGGTGGCTATGTTGGAAGGGCTGGGCGTTTCTGCAATCGGGGTAAACTGTAGTCTGGGGCCTTTAGAAATGAAAGAGACGGTTCGCAGATTGTGCCAGGCGGCTTCTGTGCCTGTTTTGGTAAAACCGAACGCTGGGTTGCCAAAAGTTCTTGATGGAAAAACTGTTTTTGATGTTGGTCCTGATGATTTTGTAAAGGCAATGATTGAAATTTCTGAGTATGGGCCAGCAATTTTGGGCGGCTGCTGCGGAACTACGCCAGAGTATATACGAAAGTTGCGAAAGGGGATTTGCGAGGCTGGTGGCAAAATTGCCGCTCCGGGGCAATTATCCTCATCACCGGTTACTGGATGTGTTTCTTCAAACACGCAAATTGTTTATTTTGGTGGGGAAAATCGGCCGGTTCTAATTGGCGAACGAATAAATCCGACTGGAAAGAAGAAATTTAAAGAGGCTCTCCGAAATGGCGATATTCCCTACATCATTCATCAGGGTATGGAGCAGGAAAAAGCTGGGGCTGCAGTCCTTGACGTAAATGTTGGGCTTCCAGAAATTGATGAAAAAGAAATGATGATAAAGGTCATGACAGAATTGCAGGCGGTGACAAATCTTCCTTTGCAAATTGATACGACTAATCCTCAGGTTATGGAAGCTGCCCTCCGCCGTTACAATGGCAAACCTATGATAAATTCTGTAAATGGCAAAAAAGAGGTTATGGAGCAAATCTTCCCGCTGGTAAAAAAATACGGGGGACTTTTGGTTGCTTTGACGCTCGATGAGGATGGCATTCCGGAAACTTCTGCAAAAAGAATTGAAATTGCAAAAAAAATCTACAAGGAAGCGGAAAAATACGGTATTCAGAAAAAGGACATTATCATAGATCCGCTGGCTATGGCTGTTTCTTCTGATTCAAAGGCCGGCCTGGCAACGCTGGAAACAGTTCGGGCTATTAGCGAAATGGGTGGACTTACAAGTCTTGGTATTTCAAATGTTTCTTTTGGACTTCCAAATCGCGAATTTGTGACATCATCATTTTTTACTATGGCTATGAATAACGGACTTAGTGCTGCAATCATGAATCCTCTGCAAATGGAAATGATAAAGGCTTACAAGTGTTTTTGTTTGCTGGCTGGAAAAGATGATAACTGTGTGGATTATATAAATTGGGCAAGTAATGTCGCTGTAAATCCAAGTCCTGTTTTGCAGGGCTCTGGTAAAGTGGAAAATGCCAGTACTACGGAAGCGACGGCCGTAAATTCATCACCAGAAAACCAATCACAATCCCCACTTTCTGAGGCAATTATTCATGGGCTAAAAGATGATGCTGCAAATGCTACCCGGGAATTGCTAAAATCGGTGGATAGTCTTGAAATCATCAACAAGCACCTGATTCCTGGCCTGGATTTTGTGGGAAAACGTTTTGAGCAAAAAACTATGTATTTGCCCCAACTGCTGATGGCAGCGGAGGCGGCGAAATCTGCCTTTGCGGAAATCAGGGATTTTATGGAAAAATCGGGGAAAAAGGGACAGCCGAAAGGAACTATCATCATAGCGACGGTAAAAGGTGATATTCACGACATTGGGAAAAATATTGTAAAGGTTTTGCTCGAAAATTATGATTTTGATGTTATTGATTTAGGGAAGGATGTGGCCCCGGAAATTGTAGTGGAAGCCTGCAAAAAAAATCAGGTAAAACTGGTGGGGCTTTCGGCTTTGATGACAACCACGGTCGCTGCCATGGAAGAAACAATTAAACTTTTGCGAAAAGAATGTCCTTGGGCGAAAGTGTGCGTTGGTGGGGCGGTAATGACCCAGGAATATGCGGATCAAATTGGGGCGGATTTTTACGGTAAAGACGCAATGGACACTGTAAGGTACGCTTTGGGGTTGTTTGGAGGAACGGTTTAGAGAGAGTTTTGACGGCCTGGGGAGGGGTGGGG
>CAZGDL010000029.1:0-10867 GCA_964525075.1 uncultured Treponema sp. | reverse complement strand
GGAGGGCCAATGTGCACCTGGGGGGTGGCAGTTTTTCCTAATTAAAAACCTTTCGTCGCCACTCTGATTCCAAATCTGCTATTGGTGTGACGGCTTCGTCATCTTTTTTGGTGATTAAAGATTTTACGTATGGTTCGACAACCATAGATTTGTAACTTTCCCAGCGGGCGGGCAATTGCTCTGGAACGGTGAGCATCTGGGCAGGCGGAAGATTTGTCAGAAGATGGGTGTAAAAAACCGGCAGAATGTGTTCAGTCACATCTTTTACAGCAGAAAATCCTCCTGCGATACCAAATTTTTCTGTTTCGAGATTCAAAAAATCTTTTCGCTCAAGGATTGCCCTCTGATTTTCGCTCTGGAAAAACCAGGTGATGAATTCGGTTGCCC
Source organism: uncultured Treponema sp. (assembly GCA_964525075.1). Classification (GTDB taxonomy): domain Bacteria; phylum Spirochaetota; class Spirochaetia; order Treponematales; family Treponemataceae; genus Treponema_D. The sequence goes on along the minus strand of CAZGDL010000029.1, from coordinate 10,480 downwards.
CGACAATGTTTTGGGCTTTTCGGTAAATCCCCATCATCGTAAACGAATCTTCAATTGGGAGATTTTTTTCCGAATCACTTTTATCCTGAATAATCCAGCGGTAATCAATATTAAAATCCTGATCCTTCATCATCTTAAAAAGCTGGTCGCTAGTCGTATAAGCAAAAAGGGTTCGGCCGGAAGTTACCTGGCGATAATAAGGCATAAACAAATATTTGTAGGCAAAATCTTCTTCGGTTTGGGCTGATGTATTTTCTGTAATCACCCAATCTTTAAGTTCTGTAGCGGCCTGGGTCAAATTCGCATCTCGCCAGACGATTTTTCCTTTTTCTTCGTGGAAATCTGCATCATAAATCTTGGTTGCAAGGTACAAAAAATCATTATTGCTCAAAGGTGTAAAACCAATTTTTGTGTAGGCACCTTTTTTATTTTTCTGATTAAAGGCCGAAGCTGTTTCGCGGATTTGTTTTAAACTCAGGGTGTAATTATCGGGGATTAAATCCTTGTAGTCTGTCGAAAAAACAAGGGCAGGAAGATTGAAGCTCACAGGTAGCAAAAACTGAATGCCATTTTTCTGGCCGGCTTTTAAAAGCTGGTCGTAAAAAATATCGGTGGTGAGTTTTTGATTATCAAAAATGTAGTTTAAAGAACGGTAATATTTCTGAGGATTATCTGTTCTGAGCCAGGAACCAACGATAATATCAGGGGAAGATTCGTCTTTTGCAGGCGGAATTGATAAGGCCGGATTTTCTTTGTAAACAAGAACGGCCTGGTTGTCGCTGTGAGTTTTGTTGAAAAGTTCTACGTATTGGGCAAATTCGCTGTTGCTGGTCCAAATTACAATTCTGTTTTCTTTGTTTATGCTCGTTTTTTGCTGATTGCAAGAGGCAAAAAAAATCTGACTAAGGGCAAGGATGATTGTAAAAATTTTTATGATATTTTTTTTCTGAAAGTTCAACATTTTATCTGAATTCTAGGAATTTCTAAAAACCGGATTTTGTGATTTTTAGAAATTCCCTGGAATTTTACATAGACTCGGCGATTTTGTAAATGCTTGAGTAAACGGCATCAATCTTATCTTCATCAATACTTGAGAATGCAACTCGCAAAGTATTTGAATCAATCTGAATAATTCCGATTCCTTCTTCTGCCAGCAATTTTTTTCGGATATCTTCGGCATTGCCAGTTTTTACGTGGAATGACATAAAATAACCAGAATTGAATGGAAGTGGTTCCAAAACTTTTGACTGGTGACTGTTTACAAACTTGCGGACTGCATTGTAACGGCTCTGCAACATTTTTCTGAGTTCTTTTTTCTGAGCTTCGTGGGCAGGATCTGTCAAAGCGTGCATTACCAGGCTCTGTGATGGAGTGGAAGAACAAGATACTGAAGACCGAATTGCTGCCATAAACTTTGTTGTCAAAGCTGTGTATTGAGCTGGGGTAAGATTTTTTGATGCAAATGTGATAAAACCTGCACGGAAGCCCCAGGCAAAATCTTCTTTGGTTGGACCGTCAGCTTTGATTGCAAGTACGTTTTCGTGAAGATCTGCGAGATATGCAAAAAGTGACTGAGGTTCGATGTCATCTTCGTAGTTCAAGCCAAAGTATGCGTCATCAGAAAGAACGATTACTTTTTTTCCGCTCTCGGCAATTTCTTTTACGATGCGGACAATTTCCGCCGCTTCTGATTTTGTAGGACTGTAGCCTGATGGGTTTTGTGGGAAGTTCAAAATAACGCGAACAGAACCGTATTTTTCTGCATCAGCTTTCATTTTGGCTTCCAGGTCGGCAAGGTTGAATTTTCCGTTTTCAAAACATTTGAACTGGTGGAATTCTGCACCGCGGCGGGCAGAACAAATCAGTTCGTAATTATCCCAGCAAGGGTCTGCGGCTAGCAAAGGTTTATCGGCATCAACAAAAATATCACAAACATAAGACAAAACAGCGGTAAGCCCCGGAACCAAAATTGGAAGGGAAAAAGTTTTATCTTTTAATGAAGGATTTTTTTCGATAAGTTTCTGTTTCCACATTTCACGAAAATCTGGATTTCCTGCGGTTTTTGCGTAAGCAACGGTTTCTTTTGAAGTAAAAGTCGGCATACTTTTTTTGTAAGAATCCAACTCGATTGGAGAATTGTTTGCAACTGCCATTCCAATTGTACCGTTTGCAAATTTGGCGTCTTTGGCAGCTTCGCCACCCTGCGAAATAATTCCGTTTGGAAAATAAAGGCGGATTCCCATATCAGACATGAGACCGTCAACAACAGAACCTTTTAATGTTTCATTTAAACCTTGTGCTAATGGATTAATCATAATGTGGTAATTATGCGGATTTGGACTTAGTTAGTCAACGATGGGGGAATTTAGGGATTGGTTGTTTGGAATGTCATTTTCCTTATAGGCAAGAGGCTTTTTTGAAAATCACTCCTTATTCTACATCACTCAAATTTGTGCTACACTGCCAATCATGATTGCTAATATGGAAAACATTAAAAAAGTCCTGGCTGATTATCACACTGAAGCCGGAAAAAGACTTGTTGGTCAGGAAAATCTTCTTGATGATATATTGATTGCTTTTATAGCCGGCGGCCACGTTCTTTTGGAAGGAATGCCTGGGCTTGCGAAAACTTTGACAATAAAAACTGTTGCAGAACTTTTGGGGCTGGATTTTAAGAGGATTCAGTTTACTCCGGATTTACTGCCTGCTGATGTTACTGGAACTTTGATTTATGAGCAGGGAAAAGGAAGTTTTTCGGTTCGCAAAGGGCCGATTTTTGGAAATATCATCCTTGCTGATGAAATTAACCGAGCACCTGCAAAGGTTCAATCCGCAATGCTGGAAGCCATGGAAGAAAGACAGGTTACGATTGGTGAGCAATCTTACAAACTACCTGAGCCTTTTTTTGTGCTGGCAACCCAAAATCCGGTTGAACAGGAAGGAACTTACAATCTTCCAGAAGCGGAATTGGATAGGTTTTTGATGAAGCTTATCATCAATTATCCTGCTGCTGATAACGAAATTCAAATTGTAAAAACCTGTGGAAAAGCTCCATCTGTGCCAGTAAAACAGGTAATCACGAATTGGGATATTGAAGCTATGAAAACGGCTGCCGACAAAATCACTTGTGATGAAAAACTGGTCGAATATATTGTTTCGATTTTGACTGTCACAAGGCCGGAAAATTCCAATCACAAGCAGCAAAATGGCAGAACGATTGTAAATACCACGAATACAAATGATATTACCCGCTACATTCAGTTTGGGGCTTCTCCTCGAGCTGGAATTGCTATGCTCCAGGCTGCAAAAGTCCACGCTCTTTTTGCGGGTCGGGATTTTCTTTTGCCGGAAGATATAAAAGCGGTTGCTCTGAATGTTCTCCGTCACCGTTTGGTTTTGTCCTACGAAGCCGCTGCGGATAATGTTTCTAGCGATGAGATAATTTCGCGGATTTTGGATTTTGTTCCGCTCCCGTAAATTACGCAAAAGTTACGCAAATTATATAAGTTATGCAGAAAAGTTACTTAGCCGACAACGATTCGCTACTAAAAAAAGCTTCTTACCTCAGACTAGTTGCCAGAGATTTGGCGGAAGGAATGAAATCGGGAAATTTCCGCTCGCTCTACCGTGGCCATGGAATTGAGTTTGAGGGAGTTCGCCAATACATTCGCGGTGACGATATCCGGAGTATAGACTGGAACGTGACTGCAAGAATGGCTGGGCCTTACGTCAAAATTTTTGAAGAAGAAAGGGAACTTCAGATTTTTATTGTGGTGGATTCGTCGGAATCTATGAGGCTGGAGACAAATCACAAAACAAAATATTCTCAGGCGGCGGAGGCGGCGGCTTTAATCACCATGGCGGCAGAAATAAATGCCTGCCCGATTGGGGCTGTTTTTTTTGATGGAGAAATTCATTTTTCCTGTAAGCCCCAGATTGATAAAAAAAATATAATGATGATTTTGCAACATCTGGATAAATTGCCGGAAGTCCAGAAAAAAGGTTCGGCACTTGCTTCTGCACTTACAGGGGCTGGAAAACTTTTGAAAACAAAGTCCCTGGTTTTTGTTTTTTCGGATTTTAGGTCTAGTGATTGGGAAAAGCCAATTACCGCTTTAGCCCACACCAACGACGTGATTGCGATGAGGTTGCATGATTTTTATGATGACCAGCTGCCGGACCTGGGAACTGTCGTTTTTGAAGATTTGGAATCTGGTTTAAAAATGGATTTGCCGTCATCATCAGAAAATTTCAAAAAAGAATGGAAAAACTACAACAAATCTCTCACAAACAGATGGCGGGATTTTTGCATTAAACACGGAATTATGCCTGTAATTTTGGACACGAAAGCGGAAGCCCTGCAGGTTTTAAATCAGACTTTTTCTGGAGCGAGGTAGGAAAAATATGGCTACAATTCAATCCCAACAAATCCTCTTGCCAAAAAAAGTTTACATTGGCGACACTGCAGAACTCCGCTGTCCTTTTAATTCTGACGAAGTGATTTTTAGCCAACTGACTATGAATGGGCCGGTGGAAATCACAACGGAAGTTTTTACAAAAAAATTGGACGCCCAGGATTTTGAAATTTTGCAGTTAAATCTTGAAAAAATCGGGGAAAATTATTTTCAGCTGACGGTCACTTTTAAGCCCTGGAAAACTGGAAATATCATTTTTCCGCCGGCAAAAATCGGGGAAACGGAAATTATTTTTGAACCTGTGAATGTCGTTTCCATCATAGAACAAAACTCCATCACTTCGCTAAAAGAAAATACTTCTCCCCTCCTACTTCCGGGAACGACCTACAAGGTTTATGGAGCAATCATCATTTTTATAATTTTGATGATTGTGATTATCCGCCTGATTGTGAAACGCAAAAAACTGGCCTTTTTTATTCAAACCAGAAAACTTTTACGAAAATACAAAAAAAATAGGAAAATTACGGTCAAAAAACTCAGACAACTGACTTTGGCGGCTGAGGGCGAAAATCCTAAAAAAATTTCTGATAAGGATTTTGCAACGGAATTTCAGCATATTTTGCGAAATTATATGGAAGTTCGGTTTGATTATCCTTTTACAAAAAGTGCAAGTTCCGAGCTGATGAAAGGATTTTTTACGGCAACAAATCATATTTTGTCGGCAGAAAAGGAAGAAGCTTTTGGGGATATTGTGGCAAGTTTTATCAGAACTGATTTTATCCGCTACAGTGAAAATGCTAGTTTTGGAGATGGCGAAAAATCAGAAATTGTAAAAAACGTGATAGAAAAAATTGAAATTTTGGAAAGGTGCGAGGAGGATGTGGACACCACCGGGGATTTTGACACCAACCAGGAAAATGACAAAGCTGGAGAGGAAAATCACACCACCGCGGGCGAAAAGTCACCTGCCGTCCCAGCCACACGCTCTTCTCGGGAGGTCGAAAATGCCTGATTTTCAAAATCCTGCTGCCTTTCTTTTACTCATCACAATCCCCCTCATTTTTATTCTGCGAAAATTAAAAATTTTCAACAGGGTTTCTTTTCCTGCCGTTTTGGCGGACTGGCAGGGCAAACATTTTGTCTGGAAAGGGAAATCACAAAAATTCTTTTCCCTGCTGGCAAAAATCATTTTGATAATTGGCTATATTCTGGTCATAACCGCCCTGGCCGATCCCGTAATCTCCCACCAGGAAAAAATCTACACCAGTTCTGGAACTGACATCATCTTCCTAGTCGACACCAGCCCTTCCATGGCGGCAAAAGACGTAAATGGCGAAACGCGGCTTGAGGCGGCAAAAAAATCAATAAAAAGTTTGGCACAAGCCCACGACGGCTGCCGATTTGGAATCGTAGGGCTGGGAAGTAACGCTTCGGTTTTGGTTCCACCGACCGGAGATTTAACTTATTTTTCTGAAAAACTGGGCCAACTGCAGGTTGGGATTTTGGGAAATGGTTCTGCCATTGGGGATGGTCTGTCGACTGCGGTCTGCCACCTGGCTTCATCTTCCGCTCCCAAAAAATGTATTGTTTTGCTCACTGATGGAGAAAACAACGCCGGCGAAATCCACCCGGAAACGGCGGCAAAACTTGCCGCAGAGAGGGAAATCACGGTTTACATTGTTGGGTTGGGCTCAAAGGGAACTGTGCCGATTGAATACACAGACCCAATCACCGGAAAACTTTATTCCGGCTATTTGGATTCGGGTTTTAATTCTGCATCGCTGAAAAAAATTGCAGACCTGGGAAATGGCCGTTATTTTGAAGTAAGAACAATAGAAGACCTGGCCGCCACCCTATCAGCAATCTCAAAAATTGAAAAAGTAAGCCAAAATTATACATACAAAACTGTAAATAAAACTTATTACGATAAAGTGCTTTTTGTCGCCATCATTCTTTTTATCATCGCCTGGTTTATAAAAAGAATCATGCTCAAAGAAATGGTTTGCTTTAAGTACAAAAAAATTCTCTGGGTTCGGAGCGGATTTTTGTCATTCTGCTTTATCATGCTGATTTTGGCCTACAAGGGGCTTACCTGGGGAACTTATTTGCTGCCGGTTCAAAAAAATGGAACTGCCGTTTCTATGGTTTTTGATATTTCAAATTCCATGCTGGCTAAAGATGGTCCTGGCGGAATTTCAAGGCTCAAGGCAGCTTCCATCTACGCAAAAAAACTTTTGTCCAAAATGAATGGCGTTTCAACTTCGGTTGTTTTGGCAAAGGGGGATGGTCTGGCGGCAATCCCGCTTACTGAGGACACCGCAATCATAGAATCTCTGCTGGACGTTATGAATCCTGGCTTGATGACTGTGCCGGGAACTAGCCTGGGAAAGGGGATTTTGAAAGCCAAAGAAACTTTTCCTGCAAATTACGCTGCTGCAGGCAGGATTTGGGTTTTTACTGATGGAGAAGAAACTGACGGCCAGCTTGAAAATGCCTTTGCAGAATGTTTAAAATCAGGCATTCCGGTGACGGTTATCGGATTTGGGAAGGAAGTTGAAGCCCGGGTTCTTGCCGGAGATGGAAAAACGGAAGTTCTCACCGCCCTGCGTTCGGTCGAAATAAACAACGCAATTCAGTCTGCCAGCGAAAAATTTGCCATTTTTAAAAATCAGGCGGATATAAACTACATAAACTCAAGTGATAAAGGTTCGGCCATTTCGCTTTTAGCCCAATTAAAAATGGGCGGTGGTGAAAATTTAATCACATCATACGAAGCAAAACCTGTTCCACGTTACAAATTATTTTTACTTTTGGCAGTATTTTTCTTTATTTTGAGTTATGTAATCACAGAAATGGATTTTTCCCGATTTTTTACAAAAAAAACTAAAAAAAGTCTTGTGACAATCTGCTTTACCCTCGCAACCTGCACTGTATTTTTGCCAATTTTTTCGGGCTGTTCAAATAAGACCTGGGAAATCCTGGACGGAACTTACGCCTGGCACAAAAAAGATTACCGGAAAGCCGTTTCGCGTTTTATGGACGTAAAATCCCAGGCAGAAGAAAAGTCTGATACAGAGATTTTGGATTATTCGCTTTATGATTTGGGAACTGCTTATTTGATGATTGGAGAAGATGAAGCCGCCATGGAAAAATTTCTGGCACTTTCTGAGACAGCCCCGCAAAATCTTCGCTATTCGGCATATTACAACGCTGGAATTGTGGCTCACAAAAATCAGGATTACCAGGCCGCCAAAGAATATTTTAGAAAAGCGATTGAAATAGATAATTCCAGGTTGGAAGCCAAAATCAATATGGAACTTTCAATGCAAATGGCAGAGAACAAGGTAAATCAGAACGAAAGCCAGGCTATTCCTGCCAGTCAACAGGAAAAATCACCTCCAGACATAGAAAATGCAATATTTCAGCACATAAAGGAGAATGACCAGAAGCAATGGAAAAACAGCGAATCCACTCAGTCACAAAATCTTGCAGAAGATTATTAAATTTTCTCATTTTTTTCACAGCCACGGCCTTTTTTTCCCAAGGATTATTCTCTCAAACCTTAACTGCGGCGGAAATTAGCCAACTTTCTTTTGTACCAGCAGAAAATCAGGAAAATTTTACAAAAATTGACCTGAAATTTGAAGTAAATATTCCAAAAATCAAAGCGTCAAAAATCCAGATTTTGTCAAACAATCTTCCTGCCAACGTAACTTTTAAAACTGTAAGGAAGATCCAGGATTATGAAAATGACGGAACAAAAATTGAAATCTGGTATTCTTTTGAAAAAGCTGGGAATTATCAACTGCCACCCCTCCCCCTTATGATTCAGAATAAAAAACGAAATATCAAATTTCAAAAAATCACCGTGACGGACGATCCTTCAAAACAACAGCCAAAAATGGTCGTGATTTTTGATAAGGGCTTTAAAGTGACTTCAAGTGACGGGGCAAATCCCAAAACTGTCTTTTCGGCAAGGGTTGGGGAAAAATTAAAATTTACGGTTTATCTTCAATATTCTGCCCAGCTGGTTCAGTTCACCTGGGATCTTCCAAAAGATTCCATTTTTACCCAGACAGAAACTTTTGAAATTACAGAAGTAAAATATCGCGAAAAAAATTACAGCCACGATTTAATCCCGGTTGCAAAATTTGAATGGACGGGACTTAAAACTGGCATCCAGGAAATGCCAAAAATCAAAATTACGGCGACCGGCTACAACGGTTATAGAAACGAACTTTTGCTTCCGACCGTAAAAATTGATTTTGTAGAAGGAAAGTCTGAAGTTCAAAATTCTGATGATAAAACTTTTTCTGCCGCTTTTTCCCAAAGCATGGAAAATGATAGTGGGGAAAATGAAATAGAAATTACAGAAGAACTTTGTCAAAAACTGGCCAACCTTTATTCCCAGGAACGAAGGGCAGTCTTCAATTATAAGGCAATCAGAAAAGAGAGAATTGATTTGGAAACTTCACTGGGGATTCCTTCCACAACCAGTGATGATTTTTCTATGCACTGGCTTTTAATTTCGATTGGGCTGGCAAGCGTTTTTCTGGTATTTTTTATCATCTGCTTAAAAAAGCACCATTTTATCCGGATTTTGATTTTTGGAAGTCTGCTTTTGCTGGCCATCGTTTCGGTTTTGTATTCGGTTGGGGTAAGGTCGCACTCTTATGGGATTTGCAAAGGCTGCAGTATTTCTTCGGTTCCGGAGGATTCTGCCCAGGCCGTTTCGGAAATAAGGGCCGGGAACCGGGTAGAAATCACAGAAAAAGCCGGAAACTGGTATTACATAGAACTGGGCCAGATTGGTGGCTGGGGATTGAAAGATAATATCATTTTAATAAAATAATTTTTCAAGATAATTTTTCGAGGTGACGTCATGGATATGGGTGATATTTTAGCACAGTGGGATAATCTTCAAGCTGATAAAGTCCGCAAGCAAAAAGAAAGTGGCAAAAATACTGTTTCGCATAAAAAAGCAAATGCTCCTACCCCCGAAGAAAAAGCCCTGGCAGCCGAAAAGGATTTTGAAGCAAAACTCAAAGCCGAAAATTCAAAAGAAATAAATCCTATGGAATTGTGGCTAAGACGTTACGGCACAATTGATAAAGACAAAATCGCAGAAGAACAATACGAACTCACAAAAGAGCAGAATAGAAATTACCTGCTCAACATGAAGCCCGAAGCCCGCCTGGATTTACATGGCCTCCACCAGGACGAAGCCCAAGTCCGATTGAATGCTTTTATCACCGACTGCTGCCGCCACGGCCTACGCAAAGTTCTCATCATCCACGGAAAAGGAATACACACAACAGGTACAGACCCAGTTTTGGGCCAACTAGTAAGAAAATTCATAGAAAATGACAAACGTTGCGGAACATCCGGCCACCCCAAAACAAAACAAGAAGGCGGCTCCGGTGCGACCTGGGTCATTTTGAAAGGGTAGTTGATTGAGTTAGGGAAAAATAGAACGTCGTTATTATTTGAAGTGTAAATAAAGGTAACAGAATATGCGGGAGAAAAAGCAAGCGGCAACCGAGGCACTTCTGACCGTTGGCAAGCGTTTTTTTTTGCAGAAAAAAACGCGCAGTCCAATTCCTCTTACGGTCAGCCGTGCCGAATTGACGCGCTTTTTCGGGAGCGTATTCTGTTAGAGTTTAAGTCTAATATATTTTTTTTGATATTTTTCCCTACCACAAAGTCAACATAGCCGACAATGGCAGATGATCCGAATACCCCTCACCACTGTAAACCCTGTATGCGTTGGGAATAGAATTTTTCCCAGCCCAGGGACTTTCCGCCTTAGGTCCAAAAGCCGAAATCATAGCATTTCCCAGCACAAAAATATGATCAATTCGCTCCCAGGAATTTTCGTAGTAATAACTACCAGTTTCAGTCGCAAAAGAGCCAGAATCATAAAACCAGGGAGAATAGGCTCGTAAAAGCCGGCCATTTTCGCCCCGGAAGATTGTGTTTGAGGATTTTGGGGTAGTGGTGGTAGATGGGGAAGATGTGGTGCGGGAAGTAGAGGCGGCGTGGGTGTGCAATTCGCCCGCCCTGGT
>CAZGDL010000028.1:4180-16761 GCA_964525075.1 uncultured Treponema sp. | reverse complement strand
TTTTGCTTGTGGGGGGCGGGGGGGGGATATGGCACTCCGGGGCGTGAAAATTGCACTGGGGGTGGGCGGGGCTTTTCTTTCCGGGGCGTTCAAACCGCCTCCAGGGCGTGCACGTGGAACTGGGGCGGGCAAATTGCCTTGGGGGGACGTTCACGTGGAACTGGGGCGGGCCCCTTTACGAGTGGCTGTTGCGTCTTTGCTTTGGTGTGATGCCACGGATTTTTTTATAGGTTCTGATAAAATGGCTGGCATCGGTGAAGCCTGTTTCCTGGCTGATGTAGTCCAGAGTCTTGTCGGTGTACAAAAGAAGGGTGTCTGCTTTACAAATCCTAATAAATTCTATGTACTCCTTGCAGGTTTTGCCAAACTGGGCTTTAAATTGTTTTGCAAAATTTGAATAACACATGCCCGATTTTGAGGCAAGGTCTTCGATGTTGATGTTTTCGGCGGAGTGGGCGTCAATATATTCCAAAACTGAAAAATCTTTTGTACTGAACTGGTCAAATGTCGTTTTGGAAGAAAAATGGAAGCCCTGGCGTAGCCAAATCCTGATTAATTCTGTAACAATCAGAGAAATGGTAGAGGCAACTTTTATGTCGTAGCCGAATTCCCGGTTTTTTGTTTCCCAAATGCAGTTTTCAAAAAAAAGTTTTACCGGGTTGAAACGTAATTCGTTGGCGGTAATCAGATTTGGGGCGGAATTTTCTTTGTTGGCGGCATCCAAAATCCTTGGAAGTTTTGGAGAACCTGGGGTCGTGTTTGACAAAATCATATCATCAAACTTTATGCAGTAAAAATAAGGCTTGTCTGGATATTCTTCTTTTACAGGATAATCCAGAAAGGCGTGAATCTGCTTGGGGTGGAAAATAATCAGATCTCCGGGATTCATGGTGTACTGTTTGCCATCAACTTCGGCAAAAAGAATACCACTCACCAGGTAAACCATTTCCGTAAAATAATGCCAATGTGGCTTTACAAATTTCCAGTCCCCAGAAAAGGCCTGAAAAGGTGCATTCAAACTGTCGCTGTATTCAAATAATTCGTCCATAGAGGCAAACTCCCCGAAAAATCACTACAAAATATTAAATAGAGATTTGTACAATTTTCTCTTGTCTTTTTTATATCACGGAAATGGGGCGAATGCTAGTATATTTTTCAAAGATAAGAATTTGCCCTTAGGATTTTCCCTGGGACTTGTCTTTTTTTGTAATTGTTCAGAATGCTATGCGGCTCTGAGTAATTACTTTTTTTTTAGAAAGCCTAGTGCTTTTCGAGGTTTTAGATGAAAAGAAAAAACGCCTTTGCTTGGATCTGGTCTTATGTGAGCCGATACAAGTTTTTGATGATTGCTGGACTTACCTTGAGTACAATGGTTGCTGCCTTGAACATGGTCAACCCTCTTGTTTCGGGGCAGATTGTTGATAAAGTTGTGCAGGGCGGACAACTGAATATTTTGCTGAAATTGGTTTTGATTATGGTTTCTACAACCCTGGTAAAATCAATTTTGCGGTATTCTTATCAGGTGATTTTTGAGCATTGTTCTCAGAACGTAATTTTGAAAATGCGTGAAGATTTGTATGCTCATATCCAGACTTTGGATTTTTCCTGGTATGACAAATCGCCATCGGGAAATGTTATGACCCTTTTGACTTCGGATTTGGACAGAGTCCGCCATTTTGTTGCCTGGGTTATTTATCAGATTTTGGAAAATACCTGTATTTACGTTTTTTCTATAATCACACTTTCTACCATTAATTACAAATTGACACTGGCATTTTTGATTATTGCTCCGCCGGTTTTGATTTTGATTCAGAAATTTAAACTGCATATTCGTCCGTCCCATTTGAGGGTGAGGGATCAGTTTGCGGTTTTGAATACCAGAGCTGGAGAAAATATCGAAGGGAACAGAGTTGTAAAAGCTTTTGTTCGCGAAAATTACGAAATTGACCGTTTTCAAAAAGAAAATCTGGGCTACAGGGATGTTTCTGTAGAAAATGCAGATATTCGTGTAAGGTTTACCCCTTGGATTGAAGCTCTGTGTGGAATTTTGCCAGTAATTTTAATCCTTTTTGGCGGCTATCTTGTTATAAAAGGTGAAATGACGATTGGGCAACTGGTTACTTTTAACGGTTTGATGTGGGCTTTTACCCAGCCAATCAATATGTTTGGAAATCTTGTTGATAATACCCAGAATTTTAATGCTTCGGCAGACCGTTTGTATGAACTGCACTGTACTCAATCAAAAATCGTAAATTGCCCTAATCCTATAAAAAGAGATGAGCCGATTGTTGGGGAAGTGGAATTCCGCCATGTGAATTTTTCTTACAACCAGGTGCCGGTTTTGAAGGATTTATCTTTTGTCATCAAGCCTGGAATGACTGTTGGAATTTTGGGGCCGACTGGAAGTGGAAAATCGACGGTGGCAAATCTTCTTTGCCGTTATTATGACGTTACAAGTGGCCAGGTTTTGATTGATGGAGTTGATGTAAAGGATTACGACCTGCAATATTTGCGAAAAAATGTTGGAATTACGATGCAGGAAGCCTTCCTCTTTAGCGACACAATTGAAGGAAATATTGCTTTTGGAAATCAGAATGCAACTATGGAAGAAGTTGAAAAAGCTGCTGAGCTTGCCCGGGTAAAGGATTTTGTTGGAGACCTTTCTGATGGTTACGACACGATTGTTGGAGAACGAGGGGTTGGCTTGAGTGGTGGCCAAAAACAGAGAATTGCCCTGGCCCGTCTTTTTCTGGCAAATCCAAAAATTATGATTTTGGACGATACAACTTCTGCGGTCGATAACGAAACAGAATATAAAATCCGCCAGTCAATCAAAAGTCAGAGTAAAGGGCATACATCTTTTATCATAAGTCACCGAGTTTCTTCTTTTGAAAATTGTGATTTGATTTTGGTCTTGCAGGACGGTCAGCTGGTGGAGTGTGGTAATCACGAAGAATTGCTGGCAAATGGCGGTTACTACAGTATGGTTTGGAATGAACAGAAAGAGGCGTAATCATGGCTAGAAATAAATTTGACACAGACGAAGAAATTGAACAGAAGGTAAATCCTCGCATAATTTTGCGTTTGATGAAGTGGATAAAACCTTACACAAAGTGGATGGTTTTGTCTTGCATCCTCATGCTTTTATCATCTTTTATCTCTCTGATAAGCCCATATTTAATCAGAATTGCGATAGATACTGCAATTCCTGCAAAAAATATCAAAATGTTGGTTATAATTGCCGTTGTTTTGACCCTTTCCGTCCTCCTAGTTCGCATTTTGCTGGCCGGAAAACTCAAAATTATGACCCGAGTTTCTCAAAAAATCATAGTAAATATCAGAAGTGATGTTTTTGCAAAACTCCAGGCCCTGCCATTTACTTATTTTGACAACCGCCCTCACGGAAAAATCCTGATTCGCGTTGTAAATTATGTAAATTCGCTTTCGGACCTGCTTTCAAACGGAATTATCCAGCTGATCTCGGATCTTTTTACTTTAATCGTAATTATAGGATTTATGCTGGCAATTGACCCTAAACTGACCCTGGTTTCTATGGCGGTTTTGCCGGTTCTGATTGTCGTTTTGATTGCGATGAAAAAAAAGCAGCACGAAGCCTGGAAACAGGAAAGTTACAAAAGGTCAAATTTGACAGCCTATATTTCTGAGTCTTTGAACGGAATGAAGGTTACTCAGAGTTTTGCCCGTGAAAGTGTAAATCAGGGGATTTTTAACGGACTTTGTAATACCTGTAAAAAAGTCTGGATTCGGGCGGTAAATATCAACAATATTATCTGGCCGATTGTAGATAACCTTTCGACTCTGGGCGTTTCCCTGGTTTATTTGATTGGAATTAGTTGGCTGGGAAAAACTATCACTGTCGGAACTCTGGTTGCCTTTGGCGGTTATATCTGGCGTTTCTGGAATCCTATTCAAAATCTTGGGAATTTTTATAATTCCATGGTGACAACTGGGGCTTATGTTGAGCGTATTTTGGAATTGCTTGACGAGCCTGAGGATATTACTGATAAGCCTGGTGCAAAAGAATTGCCTCCAATCCGAGGTCACGTGACTTTTGACCATGTGAATTTTAGTTATGAGCCGGGAACTAGGATTTTAAAAGATGTGAATTTTGTGATTACTCCGGGAATGACTGTGGCGATTGTTGGGCCGACTGGGGCTGGAAAAACTACAATCGTAAATCTTTTGAGCCGTTTTTATAATCCTGATGATGGAAAAATCCTGATAGATGGAATTGATATTCAGGAATTGCAGATAAAGTCCATTCGTAAGCAGGTTGGCGTTATGCTCCAGGATTCCTTTTTGTTCAGCGGAACGATTATGGAAAATATCAGATATGGCCGGCTGGATGCTTCTGATGAAGATGTAATTGCGGCTGCAAAAACTGTTCAGGCTCATGAATTTATTTCGGCTTTTCCTGATGGTTACAATACTGTACTCACGGCAAATGGGGGTGGCTTGAGCCAGGGGCAAAAGCAGCTGATTTCTTTTGCAAGGGTTTTGTTGAGCGATCCTCGTATTTTGATTTTGGATGAGGCTACATCCTCGGTAGATACCCACACCGAAAAAGCTTTGCAGAAAGGTTTACACGAATTGCTGAAGGGCAGAACGTCTTTTATCATTGCCCACCGACTTTCTACAATCAGAAATGCGGATGTGATTTTTTACGTTGACCACGGCGAAATTGTGGAAAGTGGAAATCATAATCAGCTGATGGAAAAACAAGGATATTATGCCCAGATGGTAGGGAAGTAGAGAGAAAGCCTGCAATACGTACCTGCCCTGGAGGGCGAAAGTTCTTTGGGACAGGTGGAAAAATCTCAAATAACTAATCTAAAAATTACACCAGAATGTTAAGTCAGGCCGGGGATTTGTGACTATAATCATACTAGTTATGAAGATTAGTCGTAAGTTTTTCAAAAATATGAATACATCAAATCCCCTGCTTTCCAACGTTTTTTGTGCAGATCCTTATGGATTTGAATACCAGGGGCGACTTTACGTTTATGGTACTAACGACCAGCAGCAATATGATTTAGTTGGCAAAAATGGAAAAAATACCTACGAGTTAATAAAATCTCTGGTTTGTTTTTCGACTGATGATATGGTCAACTGGACTTACCACGGAATAATCGACGTGGGGAAAATAGATTCCTTTTATCTTTCTTCCTGGGCACCTGCCATTGTTTATAGAAAAGAAGCTGACGGTCTGGATCATTTTTATCTGTATTTTTCAAATAACGGTTGTGGAGTTGGCGTTTTGACTGCGACTTCTCCGCTTGGTCCTTGGACAAGTCCTTTGAAACTGCCCCTGGTTGATGTTGGAATGAAAGGAATTGAAAATGTTCCCAATCCTTTTGGCCCTGGTGTTTGCCTTGATGATAATGGAGATGGCTGGCTTGTTTTTGGCGGTGGCTACGCTCCTGGTGGCGATGACGCAATGCCTGGAAGTGTGAGAATTGTAAAACTTGGTAGGGATATGCTTTCTTTTGCCAGCGATTTTGCCGAAATCCCGGCTCCTTATTTTCTGGAAGCCTGCGATTTGAACTTTATAAACGGAACTTATGTTTTTTCTTACAATAATAATTGGGTTGAGCGTAAAAAGTGGGATTATGATGCTCCCGTGCCGTCAGAATGTTCAATGTCTTACATGACATCAAAAAATCCTTTGGATTCTAAATCCTGGACTTATAAAAATCATTATTTTAAGAATCCTGGAGAGCAGGGCTTAAATTACAGCAACAATCACACTCACATTTTTAAATATCAGGACCAATGGTATATTCTTTATCACACTTTGACTTTGCAGGAAAATACCGAAACGAACGGCGGTTTTAGAAGTATTTGTGCTGATAGGCTTGAAATTAATGAAAATGCCGTGGAAATTTCCCTTTCGCAGGGAACTCGACAGGGGCTTGTGGCCATAAAAAATCTGAATCCTTTTGAGAATGTGGCTGGAACTTGTATGTTTACCAGTGCAGAAGTCGGATTTGAGGATAAGGCTTGCCTTGGACAAGTGTCTGGGCTGGCGGAAAAATCCTTGGGGGAGGAAACGAAATTCTCGGGGCTGGTGGCCAAATCCCAGGGGGAGGGGGCCTGGATTTTGTTAAAAAACCTGGATTTTTCTGATGGGGCTGAAAAAATTTTTATGGAAGCTAGTGGCCTTGGGAAAATTCTTGTGAGATTGGATAAAATTTCTTCCGGGGCGGTTGCAGAGATTTGCCTTGGGGAAAATTCCCTGGCTGGCGAGGAAACGCCTGGGCCTTGTGCGATTGCCGGTGGAAGTGGTTCGGTTGGCGGCTGTGACACTCTTGTCGCACCGTTTTTGGAAAAAGTGCAAGGCGTCCACGATGTCTTTTTTATCTTTAGTCAAAAAGATATTCGTCTGAAAGGCTGGCACGTCGAGTAATCATCAAAAATCACAAAAATCATCAAAAAAAAGGAGTTATGATATGAATTACAAAAATCCTGTGTTGAGGGGAATGTACCCTGACCCTAGTATGTGTGCGGCAAATGGAAAATATTACATGGTTTGTTCGACATTTCAGTATTTTCCTGGCGTTCCGCTTTTTGAAAGTGAAGATTTAATCAACTGGAAGCAGATAGGCCATTGTTTGACAAGAAAAAGTCAACTTTTGATTGAAAAAAATAATACAGCGACCGGTATTTATGCTCCGACAATCCGCTACAACAAGGGGCGTTTTTACATGGTTGTCACAAATGTAGAAAATATCGGGAATTTTTATGTTTATACTGATGATATTTACGGCGAATGGTCCGAACCGATTTTAGTAGAGCAGGACGGAATTGACCCTTCTTTGTTTTTTGATGATGACGGCAAGGTTTATTTTATTTCAAATGGAAATGATAAAGAAGGTCGTGGCTATATTCAGATGAGCGAAATTGACATTTCCAACGGTAAAAAGCTTTCTGAAAATGAGCCACTTTGGTATGGAACTGGCGGGCGTTATATTGAAGCTCCTCATATGTATAAATTTGGGGATTATTATTATCTTTTGAATGCGGAAGGTGGTACGGAATATGGCCACATGGTAAATTATGCCAGAGCAAAAAATATTCGCGGGCCTTACGAGCCTTGTCCGGCAAATCCTGTTTTGACAAACCGAAATATGGGCGGTTATCAGTTGCAGGGGGCTGGTCATGGGGATATTTTGCAGGCTGATGATGGCACCTGGTGGTTCTGTCATTTGGCTTTCCGGCAGATTGACCGTTATATGCCATTTCATCATCTTGGTAGGGAAACTTGTATAGAACCTGTGATTTGGAAGGACGGCTGGTTTTATATCGGCACTCCAATCACCAAACCTGGCGAAACTGCTTGTGGCGAAAAAGTTGCCAGCGGTTATAACGAAAAACAGGGATATGGCCAGGCTTTGCTGGAAGTGGCTTGTCCAGAAAATCACAAATTTGCGGAGCAAAAACTTTCTTATAAAAAGACATTTGAAAACACTTCTACAAAATTAGATTGGGTTTTTATCTGCAATCCTGATGAAAAAAATTACAAACTTTCGCCTGCTGCTTTTGATTTGAAGGCTGGAAATAAAACGATTGACTGCCAGGAAGGAAGCCCAACTTTTGTGGGAATCCGACAGGCTGAATTTGACGAAAAAACTCAGATCGCAGTTGAAATAACAGAAGGGCAGACAGGCAGCCAGGCTGGCCTTACAATCTACATGGACGCAAATCACCATTATGATGTTTACATCGAAAAGCGGGCCGATGGTTTTTATGCCTGTTGTAAAGTGACGATTGGACCTGCTTCTTGCGTGAAAAAAGAGGTGAAAATTTCCGGGGCGAAAGCTGTGGTCAAGTCTATTTCTGCACCTTATGGCTATGATTTTTCTGTTTGTGATGGGGATTTTGCTGATGGCGAAAAATCCCAGGACATCTACCTTGCCCATGCCGATTCCCGCTACCTTTCTAGCGAAGTTGCCTGTGGTTTTACAGGCGTCTTCCTGGGATTGTATGCACAAAATGGGGCAAAAGCAAAATTTACAGGATTTGTTACTGAACATAAGGAAAAATAAAGATTTTTGTGATAAAATCAAAGTATGAACAGTAAAGAATTTCGTGCGGCGGCTTATCTGAAAAATCAAAATTTGGATAAGTCGTCTGCAAATGTAAATAAAAATGCAAATATAAATATAAATGCAAATGGCGGTCACCAGTCAGCGAACCGCCAGCAAACTGCTGACCAGGTGGCAGATCAGCAGTTAGACCATATCACAAATTATCTGAAAGACGGCGGACTTTTAAAAGTCCCTGTCGAAAAAAATCAGCCGGACGGAAAAGATTCTGTTTACCGTCGTGTCGCAAAATTCCTCCTTTTGATTGGTGAGGATGAAGCGGCAAAAATCCTCCCTCATCTTTCTGAAAGTCAAATTGAAAAAATAATTCCGGAAATTGCTTCTATCCGGTCTGTGGGAAAAGAAGAAGCTACCGTAATTCTTGAAGAATTCAACGCCCTCATGAACAAGGCCCGGGAGGAAGGGGGAGTTGAAACTGCCCGGGAAATTCTTGAAAAAGCCTACGGAAAAAAACGTGCAGACCAGATGCTGAAAAAAGCCATTCCGATGGAAGGCAAAATTCCTTTTGAATATCTGAAAGATGCGGACAACGAACGTGTTTATCAGCTGTTAAAAGACGAAAATCCAGGGGTTCAGTGCTTGGTTTTGTCCCACCTGGAGCCAAAAAAATCAGCAAAAATCATAAATCTGATGACAGATGAAGAAAAAAAGGAAGTTGTTTTGCGATTGGCAAAAATGCAGCCTGTTGATCCGGATGTTTTGCGGAGAGTTGACCAGGCAATGCACGAAAAATCCCTTAATCAGACTGTCGAAAAAGCAGAAAATATTGATGGCCGCAACGCTCTTGCCCAAATCCTCAAAAAAATGGACCTTAATTCCGAAAGCGATATTTTGTCTTATCTTTCGGAAGAAGATCCTGATTTGGGCCAGGATTTGCGTAGTCGTCTTTTTACGATTGACGATGTTATTAAAGCTGATGACAGATTTGTTCAGCAAAAACTTCACGAAATGTCCGAGGTTGATATTGCCTATCTTATTGCCGGCAAGCCAGACGATTTCCGCAATAAAATTTTGACAAATATTTCTTCTGGTCGCCGTGCCGAAGTTTTGGATCAGGAAGATATTTTAAAACCTATGCGACGGTCTGACTGCGAAAAAATTACCGCAGATTTTTTCAGCAAATTACGCCGGGCTTTTGAAGAAGGTCATCTTATAATTAAAGATAGAAACGATGACGTTTTTGTCTAAGTATATTATAATGGACAAATGTTTAATTTCTTAGATTCACAAAATATTGGTAAGGCTTACAAAGGCTTTACCCTCCTTGCTATTGACGATATTCCAGATTACAAAGCTACAGGCCTTTATTTGCGACACAAACGGACAGGGCTTGAAGTTTATCACATGGTAAAAGATGACAAAGAAAATCTTTTTGCTTTCGGATTTAGAACCCTTGCAAAAGACAGTCTGGGAACTGCCCACATCATGGAACATTCTGTTTTGTGTGGTAGCGAAAAATACCCTCTCAAAGAACCTTTTTCTACACTCGTAAGTACAAGTTTAAATACTTTTTTGAACGCCCTCACATATCCCGATAAAACTGTTTATCCAGGGGCCTCGCTTGTTCGTGATGATTATTTTAATATGATGGACGTTTACGCCGACGCCGTTTTTTTTCCGAAACTTGACCACGCAACTTTTATCCAGGAAGGTCACCGGCTTGAAATGGACGAGAAGGGCAAACTTAGCATTCAGGGGGTTGTTTACAACGAGATGAAGGGAAATTATTCATCTTTCCCTCAGGTTGCCTACAGCGAGCAGATAAATGCAATGTTCCCGGATTCATTTCCTTCTTTTGATTCAGGTGGCGATCCTCTCGAAATCCCAAATCTTACCTACCAGCAGTTTTTGGATTTTCATCAGAAATTTTATAATCCCGATAACTGTCTGCTTTTTTTGTATGGTGATATTCCTACCGCTGATCAACTGGATTTTTTGGATCAAAGATTTATCAGCCGTATAGAAAAAAAATATAATTGTACAAAAGATGTCGAAAATGCTGATTCGCCCCTTCCTTTAATAAAAGATGATATAAAAAATTTGCAAAAGCTGAATCTGGTTCAAAAATCTCAGGAAATCAGGACAATTGCACCAGACACCGGGGCTACCGGAAACCTAGTTACAATGAGCTGGTATTCAGGTCCTAGTGATATGGAAAAATATTACCTTTCGGAAGTACTTTGCGGAAATGATTCTTCGCCAATGTCACACGCTTTAAAAGAATCTGGTCTTGGTGATGATGTGAATTGTGGAAATTTTGGCCAATTTGCCGAAGAATTTTTTACAGCAGGACTTTTTGGCGTAAAAAAGAAGAATGAAAAAAAAGTTTATGATTTAATCGAAAAAACTCTGAAAGAACTTTACGAAAAAGGGATCGACCAGAAGGATATTGATTCTGCGGTGATGGGAATTGATTTTAATCTCCGCGAAGTAAACCGTTATTGGGGGCCTGTTTCTATTCAGATTATGGAAAAAGTGATGAAAGGCTGGTCAAACGGTAAGACTTGTGCAAGCCAGCTCACCCCAATCACTTCGTTTGAAGCTGTAAAAGCAAAAATCAAAAATGATAAGGATTATACTCGAAATCTGATTAAAAAATATTTTTTGGATAAAGATGTTTGCGTAAAATTTGTTGTAGAACCTACTTCCGAATATTTTAAGCAAAGAAATGCCGCCGAAGAAAAATTGATTGCTGGTTTTGAAAAAAATCTGGATAAAGATGCCCTTAAAAAAGATTTGGACGAATTGCACGCCTATCAGCAGCATGTCGAAACGCCGGAAGAAACGGCCTGCATTCCTTCGACAAAACTTTCGTCTCTGGACAAAAAAATCGACCTTCCAAAAACTGATTTGCAGTTTGTAAAAGGTGCCGACGGTTCTGATATTCCACTTTTTGTCAGCAAAGAAGAGACAAACGGGCTTTTTTACCTGGATTTGCTTTTTCCTTTTGATAATTTGGATGCAAAATATCTTAAATATTTGCCATTTCTTTCAAGTGTGGCTACAAACCTTGGTTGGAATGGAAAAAAATGGGACGAATGTACTGCCGAAGCTTCCTGCATTATGGGGGATGTTTGGGGAAAACTTGGAATTGGAAATATCAGAGATTGCCCTCAATCTTTAAAATATATCGAGCAATTTAAAGATTACAATTTCTGCGACCGCCAGTGGCTGGGATTTTCTTGCAAGGCTCTTACTAGCATGGCAGAAGAGTCATTAAAACTTTTTACCGAAATTATCACAAAAATGAGTTTTGATGACGAAAAAAGGCTCAAAAATTTAATCCAGGAACTAAAATCGGAGAAAAAAGCTGATTTTGTTTCTTCCGGTCGTGAATATGCCCTCAAGAGAACTCGGGCACTTTGGAGTCCTGTGCAGGCCCTTGCAGAAATTTTCTGGGGCTTGAGCCAGCTAAAAACTATCGACGAATACACAAAAATGAAGCCAAAGGAGCTTTTGGAGATTTTTAAATACATTTACACCGAATGTTTAAAATCTGGTGGAATAATCCACATTACCGCCGATGAAGAATCTCTACAAAAAATTCTGCCTTTGCTGGAAAATTTTGCCAAGGAGACAAATCTCACAAAACTTTTGCCGGGCAAAAAATATTCTCTTGATGATTTAAAACCTTATATTTTGCAAGCAGATTTAATTGAAGATGCTTCAAATCCTCAGTTAATTCAAATTGCTTCTCAGACTGGTTATGCTGCCCTTGCGACATCAGCATCACAATATCTTACAAAAGAAGCGGCTGCCGAAACAATTTTTGCTTCCTGGTTTGGAATGCACACTCTCTGGGACAAAATCAGAACATCTGGCGGGGCTTACGGGGCTGGCTGTTGGAATGACAATATTGACAAGGCTTTTTTGATGGCAACTTACAGAGACCCAAGCCCAGAAAAATCAATTCAGGTTTTCCTGGATTCGGTAAAAGAAATGGGACAAACTTTAATTCCTCAAGAAGACATAGAAAAAACGATTGTTTCCTGCTATGGGGATGCAATTGTTCCAATGTGTCCAAAAGACCGGGGAGCGAGAAGTTTTGAAGGTATGCTTTATGGAAATCCTATGGAATTTAAGCAGATTAGGGTGGATGATTTTTTGGATGTAAAACCAGAAGATGTCAAAAAAGTGGCTGAAAAGCTTTATGAAAATCTTTGTCAGTGCAATCATCAGGCGATTTTCTGTGATAAATCTAAAAAAATCTATGGAAATAAAATAGATATTTCATTATAATCGGGGCTAGCTTCTGATAAAGGAGATTTGTTAGAGTATGGACAAAAAAACAAAACAGTGTATTCAGATGATGCGGGACTTAGTTTCTGATGTTCAGGGTGCACCTTTCCCAGGTGGAGACTTGAAGTCTGAACTTTATGAAATTTGGTACGAGCATGCACAAAAAGCAGCTGTAGAATGTTTTGAATATCTTAATGATAATTTCCCTGAGGAAAG
>CAZGDL010000028.1:0-4080 GCA_964525075.1 uncultured Treponema sp. | reverse complement strand
AAAAAAATTTAGAAATAGTTGAAAGAAACTGCCTTTGGAGTTGAAAAACTTTGGAAAGGGCAGTTTTTTTTTGCCCTTAATATTTTACTTAAAAATGCCGAAAATAAGATGTTAGAAAAGGGAATTTTTAAGAAAATTTTAGGGAAATTTTAGGGAATGTCTAAAACAAGTTTAAACACAAAAGAATATAAATACGGATTAACTGGGGCAAAAAAGAAGCTGGGAATAAATTATTGGCGTTTCTTTTTTCATGGGGTGGAAGCCCTTTCTGGGGCGGAGCAAATGTTTTTTATCGAACTTGAAATGCTCAATCCTTGGACTTCACCTTCCGATGTGCAGTTGGGTTTTAAGCCAAGAATTAATCTCACTGCCGACGATTTGCAATACGCCCTGGCCGGAACCCAATCCGCAACAAATTTAAATACCGAAACAATTGTGCAACCTTCGTATTGTTCTCTCAGAGTTGGAATGTTGGGCTCTTCTGCAAAACAAATTTGTCATTATTTTCCTCTAAAAGATATAAAATTCAATGCAAGACCTTTTGAAATTCAAATTGGAAATAAACTTTTTTCTGATTCAAAGTTAACTGGCTTTTTGAGCCTTTCCCAGGAAGATAACACTGCCCATCCCGAATATTTTTGTGATAGTGGTTATGCCAGCTGGGATTTAAGTTACATTATCGATACTCAATCTACAGATGGTTATGATGGAGCTACCTGTCGCTGGTTCCCGGAAGGCTTGCACGCGTCGTTTACTGGGAAAATTTCTTTTGATGGAAATGATTATCTAGTTGATGCAAGACGTTGTAACGGTTACATAGAACGTATGTGGGGAGATAAAACTCCTGAACCTTGGTTCCATCTTTCTACATCTAATTTAACGAGCGTAATTACAGGAAAAACTCTTTTTAATTCTTCTTTTGCGGTTCAAGGTTCTTTTGAAGATCGTCTTTCATTTATTGGGAATTTTGAAGACATTGAGATTAAGCTTTGTGCTGATGGAGGAAAACATCATTATACTGCAATTTGGGATTGTAGCCAGATGCCGGAAAGTAACGAACCTGAAAACAATCAACTTCACTGGTCTGTAAGCCTTGCAAATAAGACCTGGGTTATTGATATTGATGTTTATTGCAAAATCAAGGAACTTTACAATCGCCAGCTGGAACTGCCGGAAGGTGAGCGAAAAGTTTTGAACCTTTTGGAAGGGGCAACTGGAACTGGCGAAATCAAACTTTACAAAAAAATTGGTCCTACCCTAGAACAAATTGAACACGCCAAACTTGCAAAAGTTGTCTGTGAATTTGGTCACAATGAAGATGGGGAAGTGTAAGGGGATTTTTCTACTACCCAGCATTTCCCCACCACTCTGCCATTTTCTCACCGAAAGGGCCTTTTCCCAAAATTCCAAATCCTAACTCCAAAATCTCAAAAAAAATTTGCCGAAATCACTATTCATTATTAGTTTAAAAATGAAGGTGATGCTTATGAATTACGAAAATTTTACAATCAAAACACAGGAAGCCATTCAGGAGGCTTCTTCTATTGCGAACAAAAACGATAATTCTGAAATTGGTGCAGAACATGTCCTTCAAGCTTTACTTGAACAGCAGGATGGACTGATTGCTCCAATTGTTGAAAGAATCGGCGTTCAAGTTCCTGATTTACTTGGCAAAGTCAAAGATTTGATAAAAGAAAATCCAAAAGTTTCGGGCGGGGCCCAGGTTTATTTTTCATCAGAAATGCAGAAAATTCTTGCAAAATCTGAAAACGAAATGAACGCCCTACATGATCAGTATCTTTCTACGGAACATTTGCTTTTGGCTATGTCTGAATCTGATGGCAGAACCGGCGAATTGCTACGTAAAAATGGAATTGACCATAAAGCCATAATCGAAGCTTTGAAGTCGGTGCGGGGGAACCAGACTGTTGATAGTCAGGATCCGGAAGCAAAAACTCGGTCTCTGGAAAAATACTGTCGAGATTTGACAGCCGCTGCCCGCCAGGACAAAATTGACCCTGTTATTGGTCGTGATGAAGAAATCAGGCGAGTAATGCAGGTTCTTTGTCGTCGTACAAAAAATAACCCGGTAATTATTGGTGAGCCTGGTGTTGGTAAAACTGCCATTGTCGAAGGGCTTGCAAGGCGAATTGCAGCCGGAGATGTTCCGGAAAGTCTGAAAAATAAAAGGCTTTTGGCTTTGGATTTGGGAAGTCTTGTTGCTGGTGCAAAATTCCGTGGTGAATTTGAGGAAAGGCTCAAGGCTCTCATCACAGAGGTTCAAAAATCCGAGGGGCAAATCATCCTCTTTATCGATGAACTTCATACTCTGGTTGGGGCTGGGGCTAGCGAAGGAAGTATGGACGCTTCCAACCTTTTGAAGCCGGCTCTTGCTCGTGGTGAACTTAGGGCAATTGGTGCAACGACGCTGGACGAATATAGAAAGTATATAGAAAAAGATGCCGCCCTGGAGCGTCGTTTCCAGCAGGTTTACTGTAAAGAGCCTAGCGTGGAAGATACAATTGCTATTTTGCGTGGGCTTCGTGAAAAATATGAAATCCATCACGGGGTTCGTATTGAAGATGAAGCCCTGGTCGCTGCCGCAACTTTGTCAAACCGCTATATCACAAACAGATTTTTGCCAGATAAAGCCATTGACCTTGTTGATGAAGCCGCTAGCCGACTTAAGATGGAAATTGAAAGCCAGCCGGTTGAACTTGACCAGGTTGAACGAAAAATTTTGCAGTTGCAGATTGAAAAACAGTCTTTGAGCAAGGAAGATGATGATGCTTCCAAAGAGCGATTGGCTAAGTTGGAAAAAGAATTGTCTGAACTTACTAGCAAACGCGACGCAATGAAAATGCAGTGGCAAAACGAAAAAGCCAGCATTGGAAAAAGCCGGGAACTCAAAGAAAAACTGGAGCAGGCACGTTTTGAGGAAGAAAAATACACCCGCGAAGGCAATCTTGCAAAAGCGGCCGAACTGAAATATTCGACAATTCCTGCAATGCAAAAGGAATTGAACGACGCCCTGGCTGCCGAAAAACAAAAAGAAGACTCTGGCCGCGAAAGTTTACTTCGCCAGGCTGTTACCGAAGAAGATATTGCAAAAGTTGTTTCCTCTTGGTCTGGAATTCCTGTTGCTAAAATGATGAAAGGCGAAAAACAGAAATATCTGGAACTGGAATCGGTTTTGCACAAGAGGGTTGTTGGCCAGAACGAAGCCGTACAGGTTGTTTCCGATGCTATCAGACGAAATCGTAGCGGTTTGAATGATCCGAACAGGCCTTTGGGAAGTTTTATGTTCATAGGTCCAACTGGGGTTGGTAAAACTGAGCTTGCAAAAACTCTTGCCGATTTTCTTTTCAACGATGAAAAAGCCCTGACCCGTTTGGATATGAGCGAGTACATGGAAAAATTTTCTGTGACTAGGCTTATTGGTGCACCTCCAGGATATGTTGGCTACGATGAAGGTGGGCAACTTACCGAGGCGGTACGCCGACGTCCTTACAGCGTTATTCTTTTTGATGAAGTTGAAAAAGCTCATCCTGATGTTTTCAACGTGCTTTTGCAGGTTTTGGATGATGGTCGTCTTACAGATGGCCAGGGTAGAGTTGTCGATTTCAAAAATACAATCATTATTATGACAAGTAACTTGGGAAGTGATTTGATTTTGGATGCGGCAAACAATCCTGAACTGCAGGCAAAGTTGAAAGACCAGATAAATGACCTTCTGCACAAAACTTTCCGTCCGGAGTTTTTGAACCGAATTGACGAAACTGTAATGTTCCAGCAGTTGGATAAATCCTGCATTGACTCGATTATCAAATTGCAGTTGGAGCGAGTTCAGGAACGTCTTAGCGATCGAAAAATTACTCTGGATTTTGACCAGTCCGCCCTGGATTTCCTTGGCGATGTTGGCTATGATCCTGCAATGGGAGCCCGCCCTGTAAAGCGAGCAATTCAGACTTATGTCGAAAATCCTCTTGCAAAGGAATTACTGGCCGGAAACATTCTGGAAGATTCCAAAGTGAAAGTTTCCTGCAAAGATGGAAAACTGGACTTTGCGAAGGTTTAATG
>CAZGDL010000027.1:4874-16966 GCA_964525075.1 uncultured Treponema sp. | reverse complement strand
AAATTTCGCCACAAGAGAGGAAGGACTATATGACGCTTTCAGAGATGATTCAGGAGAACCGGGAAGAAGGCTAGGCGGAAGGAATTGAAGAAGGACTTTCTCAAGGAGAACAGAAAAAAGCCCTCGAAACTGCAAAAAACTTTCTTACGAAAGACATTGCGCCTGCTATCATTGCCGAGTGTACTGGCCTTACGCTGGAACAAGTCCTTGCCTTACAAACCAACTAATTTTCATTTTTCAAAAAGGTGGGTAAAACCCCCGATAGCGCCAAACTTCTAAGTGAGTTTACTATTTTTAAAAGCAACCGGTTGCCGACAACCGGTTGCTAAAAAACTAAATTCAAAATTAGGAGAAAAAAAATGAAAATTAGTAAAAAAATTTTTATTTGTGGATGTGCTTTGCTGGTATTAACATCATCAATGTTTGCCGCTAAAAAATCAAAAAAAGCAAAGAAATCAAAAGCTACAGAAATCACCTGGATGTTCTGGGATGACCTTGAAGCTACAACAGACCTGATGTCTCAGGGCTATGCTCAGGTAATCGAACGATTCAACAAGCAGTACGAAGGAGTTTATCACTGTACACCAATCACAACAAACCTTGAAGAATACGATATGAAGCTCAACGCTCTTATCGCTGCAAATAAAGCTCCTGACCTTTTCATCTGTAACCCAGGTCCAAACCTGTCATCTTATGTAGAAGCAGGGGCTGCAAAAGATCTTACTTCCATCTTGGATAAAGAAAAAGACTGGTATGGAACATTCACAAAAGGTATTTTTGAACGCCTTACTTATGATGGAAAAATCATGGCTGTTCCAACAAACTTTGCTGCAGCTTTAGTTTTCTACAATACAGAATTGTTTGAAAAAGCTGGTGCAAAAGTTCCAACAACTTACGAAGAATGGATTGAAACCTGTAAAACTCTCGAAAAAGCTGGAATTACTCCAATCGCTTGTTCTGCAGGAACTCCTTGGTGTCTTTCTATGCTGGCAGGTTATTTCTGTGACCGTGCCGGTGGCCCAGACAATTTGGCAAATGCTAACTCTGGCAAGGGCAGTTGGTTAGACCCATCTTTCAAAAATGGTGTTGGAAAACTCAAGGAAATTTCTAAATACTTCCAGAAAACTGCCGCTGGTGATTCAAATGACCAGGCTACAGCTGCATTCTACAATGGCGAAGCAGCAATGTTAGTTCAAGGTTCTTGGGTAATTGCACAGATTAACGGTTCAAGAGCTGATTTTGAAGGAAAATGTGGTGTATTCTCATTCCCGGCAATTACTGGTGGTGCAGATCCTAACCGCATGATTGTAAAAACTGACAACCTCGTTATGTCATCAACAACAAAGAACGAAGAAGCAGTTATCGCTTTGATGAAAATGTTCACAGATGATACAGCACAGAAATACACAGCAGAAATTGCAGGAAAAATTCCTGTAACTGGTGTTAAATTCGATTTGAATAAAGCACCAAAGCAGCTTGGTTATGTTCAGAACATTCTTGCTAAATCTACTGGTACTCTCGGATTCTACAATGAATCTTTGGCAAATGTAGAAGCTGGTGATGTTTTTGATAACGCCATGGTTGATGTATTCCTTGGTTCTTGCACTGTAGATGAAGGTCTCCAGAAGGTTGAAAACTTCTACAAAAAGAATATCTGGAAATAATCCTTAATTTTTCCGTTTCAAAACATAGTTCACCTCCAGAGTTTGAAACGGAATAAAAATAACTTTTGCCGACCTTGATAACAAATTCCTATCACTTTTCAAGGTCGGTTTTTTTCTAGTTAAAAATCCAGGAGCATTTTATGAATGGTAACAATATGTTCAGGAAAAAATCTGCAATTGCAGTTTTTGTTCTCCCTTCTTTAGTCCTTTTTACCGCAATTCTTTTAATCCCTATTATTCAAATGTTTTATTATTCTCTGTGTGATTATATGAATTTGCGAAAACCTGTTTTTATTGGTTTAAAAAATTACATCACACTGTTCAAAGAAGATGAAATTATGCGGATGGCATTAAAAAATTCAATCTTCTTTACTATTTTTTCAGCAGTTACCCAGCAGATTATTGGTCTGTTTCTGGCAGTTTTGCTGACAAACATCAAACGACTTAGAAATTTCTTCAAAAATATATATTATCTTCCTTGTGTACTTTCTTCCGCAGCCCTTGCCCTGCTCTGGTCATTTCTTTTTAATCCTAGAATTGGAATCAACTCGATTTTGGCAAAATTTGGGATTGAAGGGCCTATGTGGCTTATGGACACAAAAGGCTTTATTGTTCTGCCTATGTGGGTAATCGGATTTGTGGCTACCTGGCAGTATGTTGGTCAAACAATGATGCTTTATATGGCCCAGATTTCGGGAATTCCAACATCTTTGTACGAAGCTGCTTATATTGACGGGGCTTCAAGGGTTCAGGCTTTTTGGAAAATCACCCTCCCCCTGTTAAAACCAATGGTTGCAACAACCCTTTCTTTGAACTGTATCGGTTCGCTTAAATTCTTTGACCTTGTTTACAATATGACCGGCGGTGGTCCTGGCTACAGAACTTCCGTTTTGGCAACTTACCTTTATGAACAGGGATTTAAATTCTACAAAATGGGCTATGCAAGTGCTATTGGAGTTGTTCTACTTTTACTCTGTCTTATTGTTACAGGAATTATCAATAAGGCTGTTAAAGTTGAAGATTATGAGATGTAGGGAGGCAAAAAAAATGGTAACTAAAAAATTTTCGATTTCAAGATTGTTGATTTATATTTTTCTAGGGCTTTTGGTTGTGATTTACGTTGCACCTCTTTTGTGTTGTGTGCTTGTTTCCTTAAAAGATAATACAGAGTTGATTGATAATCCTTTTGGCTGGCCTAAAAAACTCCTGTTCAGCAACTTTGCCGAAGCCTGGAAAAAGGCTTATTTGGGCCAGGCCCTCCGCAATTCATTTATTGCCTGTACAACTTCTTTAGTTGCAACTTTATTTTTGGGTTCAATGGCGGCTTTTGGAATTGGGCGAATGCAGTGGAAACTTTCAAAAGTAACTTTGACTTATTTTATGATAGGAATGATGATTCCAGTTCACTGTGTTCTGATTCCCTTATTTGTGCATTTTTCGAGAATTGGTCTGACTGATTCCCTGCCTTCAATTATTTTGCCTTACATTGTTTTTGGTATGCCGATTACAATTTATATTTTGACAGGATTTTTCCGCTCTATGCCAAATGAACTTTTTGAAGCGGCAAGTATTGACGGTTGTAATATTTACAGATGCTTTTTTACAATCGGATTGCCTTTAGCCCAGACTGGATTATTTGTAACAGGTTTGATGACTTTTGTCGGGAACTGGAACGAACTTTTGCTGGCAATGGTATTTATTTCGGACAAGCTGAAAAAGACAATTCCTGTAACTCTGTCATATTTCGTAGGTCCATACAAAACAAATTATGTTCAGATGTTTGCTGCAATTTTGATTGCGATTGTTCCAAACATTGTTGTTTATTCTTGCTTTAGTAATAAGATTGTTGATGGTCTTACCCAGGGGGCTGTAAAAGGCTAAACCGGGGGCGTTGCGGGGGCCGTTCGGGTGTATGATTTTGCCCCCGCTAGAAGGGGTGGCGGAAGACCGCGAAGCGGGCTGGAGACAGGGGAAGGCCTTCCCCTTCTCTATTTTCCCCTCTTTCTTCTTTATTTTCTCCTCTATCCCCAAAATTAAAAAATCGTGGTATATTTCCCCTATGGTTACTATTTATGATATTGCAAAAATAACCGGCCATTCTGCCCCGACTGTATCGAAAGCTTTGAATGGGCAGGGAACTTTGAGCGAAAAAACGCGAAAGTTGATTACCGATACTGCAAAAAAAATGGGATATGAGCCGAATATCACGGCCAGAACTTTGACCACAAAAAAATCTAATTTAATTGGCGTAATTTATGATGATACGGGTATGAACCGGGGATTTGCCCACCCGCTTTTTTCTGTGCTTTTGAACCGTTTTCGCGAGCAGGTTGAAAGTGCCGGTTACGATTTAGTTTTTTTGTCGCGTTATTCAAAAATGTCTTATTATGCCCACGCCCGCTACAGGAGTGTTGACGGGGTAATTATTATAAATCCTGCAACTGGTAATATTTCTGAGTTCCAGGAATTTATTGACGAAAATCTTCCAAGAATTTCTACCAACTCTATTTTTCCGGGAATTTGTACGATTATTTCTGATAACGAAAAAGCCGGCTACCTGGCAGCGGAATATTTTATCAAAAAAGGTCACAAAAAAATTGCTTATTTGTGTGCCCCTCGCAGGGATATTTCGACGGCTCCCCAGGAACGTTTGGTGGGTTTTAAACGGGCTTTGACCGATTACAATATTTCTTTTGATGAAAATCTTTTTGAGGAAAGTGAATTTTGGGAGTCCAAGGGCGGTTATAAGGCTTTTAAAAATTTGTATAGCAGAACCCAGGATTTTACAGCGGTTTTTTGTGTAACTGATACTCTAGCTTTTGGACTTTATGAGGCGGCCAGAGATTTGGGACTAAAAATTCCGGATGATATTTCGGTGATTGGTTTTGATGATGATTTTTCGGACAGCTTAATTTACCCGCCTTTGACTTCTTTCCACCAGGACGCAATTAAGATTGCAGATTTGGCCTGCGAAATGATGATGCAACAGATTGCGGAAATTCCTGTCCCGGATTCTATCCGGTGTGAAGTTGAACTCAAGGAAAGAGGGTCGGTGAAGGATTTGAATTAGCCGGATTTTGCGAATTGGCCGGGCTGGGCGGATTAATTGGACTGGTAGGGCTGGGCTAATCGGCCGGACTAGGCTGGCTGGGCTCGTAATCTTCGTCTTCCTCCGCCGCAAAAAGAGCCTGAGCAGCAAGGCTGCTTGTATAATTGGCGGCGGCGGCTTTTTCTTTTGTAGTTCCGGCAACTCCCAGGGACAATTTTTGTAAATCCTTTTTTTCATTCCTTTGCTGATTAAGATTTTGGGCAACCAGCAGGATTTGGCTTGCTTCCTGGGCCCGAATGTGCAGGCACTGGGCGATTTTGCTTTCTTCGGCATTTGCAAGATTTTCCAGGGTCGTAAATTCTCTTTGCAAGACCAGGGCACGTTTTTCGCCAACACCAGGCAGTTCCAGAAAAATTGATTTTGTGTTTTCCTTTGTTCGCAAATTCTGATTTCGGCTAGTGGCAAAGCGGTGGGTTTCATCTCGAACCCTTTGCAAAAGCCTTAAACCGTCGCTGCGTTTTGGTAAGGTGATTGGGACGGAATTTCCAGGGCGGTAAAGTTCCTCGTCCCTTTTTGCAAGACCTACAATTGGAATATCCACCCCGATTGCATTCAAAACTTCTTCGACGGCATTTACCTGGCCAATACCACCATCAATTACAAGTAAATCGGGCATATCGGCTTGTTCGTTCAAAAGTCTTGTGTAACGGCGGCTGACGGCTTCTTTCATTGAAGCAAAATCATCAATCAGGCCGTCGGTGGTTTTGAGGCGGAAATAGCGGTAATTTTTTTTGTCGGGATTGCCGTTGTAAAAACTGATTAGCGAAGCAACCGGCCATTTTCCGCCGATGTGGGCAATATCAAAACCTTCGATGCGGACTGGCAAAACGTCCAGACCTAAGGCTTCTTTCAATTCTTTCATGGCAGGCATATCGCCACGGTCGCGGAGGCGGCGGATGATGTCTTCTTTGGCGTTTTGGCGGGCCATTTGGATGGCGGCAATGTCGCGAGGGGCAGTAGAAATGGAGAAGTGTTGGGAATTGATTGGCTGGTGGGAAAATTCTGACGCCCAGCCAGGTGCCCCACCTGGCTGGTGGGAAATTTCCCCACCCCCTGCATTCTGTGCCTCCAAGTCTTTAACTTTCATTCCTGGCGTCACAATCGTAAGCTGGCAATTACACTTCATATCTTCCTGCAACCACTTAACTATCAGCCCTGCCTGATTTGTTTCCGGAATAAAAATATTCGGTGGAATTGTAAGCGGATCTTCATAGTAGCAGGCCATAAATTCCCCAACCAAATCTTCATCATCATTAAGCGACTCTGCCCTGTAATTTTCCCGGCCCAGCAGTTTTCCCTTTCGGATTTTGAGGATTGTAAAACTAACCAATTCCCCTTCCGAAGAATAGGCAAGGTAATCTCTGTCATCAGAATCAAAAGTTTCGACAATATTTTGATTTTTCAAAACCATGAGGGCTTTAATTCCGTCACGAAGGCGGGCCGCTTTTTCAAAATTCAGGTCTTTTGCAGCAGCCTTCATTTCGGCAGTCATTTTTGCCAGACCATCATTTTCTTTATCATCAGAATCACCAGAAGCACCGGTTTTCCCATCATCCTTACCACCCAGCAAACCTTTAATTTCTTCAATATAAATATTGTATTCCTGCTGGCTGATTTTTTTACAACAAGGAGCTTTGCACTGCTTCATGTGGTAGTAAAGGCAGGGCGTGTCACGGTCGCGGAGGGTGCGACAATGTCGCAGAGGATAAAGTTTCAAAATTGATTCAATAAAAGAGTCCAGGGCCCCAACGTCTGGAAAAGGTCCAAAATAAGTAGAACCGTCCTGCAAAATGCGGCGGGTTTTAAAGATTTTGGGAAAAGCTTCGTTAGTAATCCGCAAAACCGGGTAGGATTTTCCATCTTTGAGGTTGATATTGTAGCGGGGCGAATATTTTTTTATCAGATTGTTTTCCAGAATCAGGGCTTCGTATTCGTTGCGGGTAGTGATGTACTCAATCCACTTTGCATGGGCGACCAGGAGTTTTGTTTTCAGCGTTCTTTGGCCCGAAAAATAAGATGACAGGCGGTTTTTAAGATTTTTTGCTTTTCCAACGTAAATAACGGTATCTTCGGAATTGTGCCACAAATAAACCCCGCTTGATTGGGGAGCTTTGAGGGCAGTTTGATGAAGATTTTCGTATGTAGAATTCGGCTTAGTCATCAAGCAAATTATATTGAAATACTTTTTCCTAAACAATTAAAAAAGATTGCCGATAGAGAAGGTAGGAAAAAATATGTTGAACCCGTTAGTTAGAAAAAAATTACTTTTCATCTCTCTGATTGGACTGCTTGGACTTTTTAAATTGTCTGACCTTTTTGCCAAAGAAATTATCTTGGGCGGAAAAGAAGGCTGGCCTTCATTCCAAAAACAAACAAATATCACAAGTGGAAAGGGCCGTTTTGGTTACGATTGTATTCAGCTTGCTTCCAATTCTTTTGATTCTGATGAATTTACTGACCTTTTAATCAATTTTGAGGATTCTGATAATGTGATTACTGATGGGGATTATCAACTGGTTAAAAATAATCTTAAAATTTCAAATCAAACAGAAAATGGCAAGGCTGCCGGTTTGAGCCGAAATCTTGGCGGGCTTAGCATTTTGGGCCAAAGTGGAACTTTTTTTGGTTCAGAAGGATTGATGGGTTCTTTTTCGATCGAATTTTGGCTTTGTCCTTCGATTGCAGAAAATGGTGAAACTATCATCAACTGGGAATCATCAAAAATAGAAAATAATAAACTTGTTTATCAACTTTTGAACGCGACTTTTGATAAAGGCCATTTGGTTTGGACCCTTTCCAACTTTTTTAACTTTTATGTGACAAAAGATGGAAAAACTGATGTTTCGTTGAAAGGTTCATCAAAAATCATTCCTGACACCTGGTCTTATCATGCACTTTCCTATGATTCAGAAACTGGGCTTTTGGAATACCTGGTCAACGGCGTTACAGAAGATTTAATTTACATTACTTCTAGCGGCCGGGAAGATGGCGAAGTTTGCCTAGTCCTTTTGGGGGCAAAATCAGAAGTGGAATTTTGTTCTGAATACACAGGAAAAATTGATGATATTCGCATTGTTCGGCGTCCTTTTGCCCTGCCAGATTTTCAGTCGGCAGATAAGGCTGGCAGTCTGGAGCATTTTCAATATTTGCCGGAAGGCGGTTCTTTTGTTTCAAAACCAATCATGGTTTCTACCGGCTCTGTTTTGAATTCTCTAACGGCGGAAGAATCAGTTCCATCTCAAACAGAAGTTTTGTATTACGTTCGTTCTGGCGAAAATTATTACGGTTGGACCGAATCTTACCCGGAATGGAAGCCAGTGGAAAATGGCGAAAAAATTTCTGGAGTCACCGGCCTTTATTTCCAGGTGATGGCGGAACTTTTACCTGATGGAAACGGCAGTAAATCGCCAACAATCACACAAATCTCCCTGGATTTTGCGGAGCTACCAGAACCTCTGCCGCCATTTGTCGTAAAAGCGGTGGCCGGAAATGCCTGCGTAACGCTTTCCTGGAACTATTCTGTCGATGACACCGCCGGCGGCTATTATGTTTACTACGGAAATCGGCCTGGAGAATATCTGGGACGAATTGCACTCGAGGGAGAATCACCAATCAACGTGGGAAATACCTCAAGTTTTACGATAACTGGCCTGGAAAATGGCAAAATTTATTATTTTGCAGTTGCAGCCTGGTCGGCTTTGGATATGAGGGTTGTGGGTAGTCTTTCAAAAGAAGTATTTGCCCGACCTTTGGCAAGATTAAAATAGGAATATCAGGGATTTTAGGGGAAAAATATGGCAAAAAACTTAGTATTGGCAAAAGCTCAGAATGCAGTTATGGCTCACGACTGGGTGACAGCAGCCCGTTTGTATAAAGAACTATTACGGGGCAACGAGTCGAATGTTGATTATTTAAAAGAACTGGGCAGCATTTATGTAAAGGCCGGGGAAGATGAAAAAGCAATCCCTTACTATCAGCAAATCATAACTTTTTATCCTCATTATATCGAAGCAATGAACAGTCTGGGGGCTATTTACCGCCGTCTGAAACGCTACGACGAATCTATTGAAATTTTGCAAAGGGCTCTTGAAGAAGGCCGGGATGCTGCCAGCGTAAATTACAATCTAGGTTTTACTTACAAGGAAATGAAAGAATACGACCTTGCCATTGAAGCTTTTGAGTCTGTAATTGTTGATAATCCTGATGATGTTCTTGCCTACAATCACCTGGGTTCTATTTATTATGCCCAGAAAAATTATGAAAAATCGATTACGACTTTTAAACGCGGCCTCCAGGTCGATCCAAATCACCCAATTTTGAACTACAACCTTGCCCGCTGTTACGAAGATTCAAAAAATATCCCCGACGCAATCCGATGTTACGAAACTACCCTCAAAACCAGGCCGGGTTGGAAAGATGCAATCCGAGATTTTAGTTCTCTTTTGGTAAAATGCCAGAAAACAAAACAGGCCCAGGATATTGTCGAAAAATCCATAAAACTTCACCCAACAGACACAGAACTTTTGTGCAAACTGGGCCATATTTATTTAAAACAATTTGATTATGATAATGCCACAAAAACTTTCAAAAAAGCCGATTCTATAAAGCCAAATGACGCAGAAATCCTTACAGGCTTTTCGCAAGCCCTGGAAAAAGGCGAAAAAATCACCGAGGCTCTGTCAAAAGCAAGCCAGGCTTCCCAACTCGATCCTTACGACGAGGCAGTCCGGGTTCAGTATGCCCACTGTCTGCTTTCTGCCCAGCGTTACGAACAGGCTCTGGACGAAATAAAAGCTCTCGACAAAGAAACTGATGGAAAAGACACCCAGATTTTGGATTTGTTTGGTCAGTATTATGTTTGCCGAGGAGATGAAGGCAAAGCCAAAGAATATTTTGCGAAAATCCAGGAAATAAATCACCATTACAAAAATTATATGCTGGAAGCGTCCGACCGCTATGTTCAGATTGGTGATTTGGATAAGGCCAAAGAATATGCCGAAAAATTTGTAGAAAGACGTTCTCAGTTGCCGGATGGTTACAACCGCCTGGGAAATATTGCCGTTAGAAAAGGTGATATGAAAACTGCCCGGGAATTTTACGAAAAAGGCAAACTTTACTGCATTCCAAATGTCGAGGCCGATAAAGGACTTGCCCACGTAAATGCGGAATTGGCAAAAAATCCTGCTTTGGCTGATTATGACACGCCTTCGATTGAAGTTGACGCCGAAAATGCAGAAAATCCGGAAAATGAGGATTATATTCCAGACTCATTTAAGGGCGAAGTTGTAAATAATAATCCTCAGGAAGATAAAACAGCTGAAAATTCTGATAATGCTGATGATTTTGACTACACCCAGCTGGGCGACAATGTTCCTATGGAAGAAGCCCTGGTCGAAAAAGACGGTGATTTTTGGAGTGATTTTGATGATGATGAAAATACCGCACCTTTAGCCGAAATTGAAGAAAATCCGGAAGACGAAGCAGAAAATTCTTCTGAAGATGATAATGCTGATGAAGAAAATTCGCCAGTTGTAATGATAAATCCGGACGGTTCCGTTTTAACTCAAGATGGTGATACCAGTGATGATTTGCTTGACAGTTTAAAATCCTCAGCGTCGGATAATTCCTCTGGGTTGGGTGGAATTCCGGAAGATTCTGATGATTTGAACAACATAGCAAATTCTCTGGTAGATGAAGATGATGATTTTGATTTTGGGGATTTTGATGATGGTTCGGCTACTGCTACGGATTCTGCCGGTGGAGAAAATTCCGCTGGTGGTGGGGAAAATCCTGGAAATGCTGGCATAGACTCACAAGCCCAAAATCAGCCAGCAGCTGGCTTAGAAAATGAAAATTTGCAGACTCCGCCTAAAGATGAGGCGTGGGGTAATCAGCAAAAAACTCAAGAAAAGCCACAGGAAAAGCCTGCCCCGGAAAATTACAATCCTCCTTATCAGCAGCCTTATGATTATCAGCCTAGACAGCCGGCCTACGACCCTTACCAGAGCCAAATGCAGGCAGCCGCAATGAATAACGCCGGAACAGCCATGGAAACAGCCCTGATGGCTCAAAAAATGGTTCAAAAACTTTCTGATGAACAGCAGCAATTTGAACAAAAAATGATGCAGAAAAATGAAGAAATGATTTTGGAAACTGTTGATAAAGCCGTGAACGAAAAAATCCAGCAAAATATGGACCAGCAGATGGAAAAAATCATGTCCGCAGAAGAGGATTTTGATTTTGACGATGTTGAGGAATATGTGGCTGATGGAGAGGCTGGCACTGAGGATGGGAATTTTGCCACCGAAGGGGAAATTGAAACTGAGGGCGAGAATTTTGTCACCGAAGACGAGATTTGCACAGAAGACGAAAAATCTGACACCGATGCCGAGATTAGCTTAGAAGATGAAAATTCTGACACCGAGGGGGCAGCTGACACTACCGACGAAGATTTTGCCACCACCGACGAAATCACCACCGATGCCTCGGCTGACATTTTTGCCGATGTTGAAGACTATGCCTCTGACGATGACGAAAATTTTGACAGAGTAGATGGAGTTCTATCCGCAGAAGCCGAAGAAAATCTTCCTGCCGACACGGAATCATCAGATTTCTTGTTTGTCACACTAGATGAACTGATAGCCGAAGCGACAGTTGCACTTGAAACTAGCCCAGACAACGAGGGCGACGAACTGACCGACACAAGCTCCGCTGACGCCACAGACGAAAGCCTTCCAGACACCGACACCGCAGACGATGACACCACAACCATTAGTTTTGACACCGCCCCGGAATCTGATTTTGAATCTACAAGTGCCACTGCCGACAGCCCAGACCTAGCCGACACCACCACCGCTGACACTACAAGCCCCGACTTCACCGCGATAATAGACCAAATTGAACAAACTCTCTCTGACCCGGACGCCGCAAAAACAAACGCCGACAAAATCGACTTGTTCAAGAGCCTGAAAGTTTTAGCTACCCTTATGCCCGATAAGCAAAATAATGGATACCTTTCAAGCCACATCCGCATGATTTTGGAATATTTGATTGCGAAAATGTCTGGAAAACCAGGACTTTTGCTTACAGCAGAATCTTTGCTGGCTTCCGGAGTGCTTGGTGACGACTACAAGGCAAGACTTTCAGAAGAATCTGACGAAAAAATGAGCAATGAACTGTTAAAACGGGTAATTGTTTATATGAAGCAGCTTGCTGGAGAACTGGAAGACAAAACCCTTTCGGATGCACTTTGCCAGTCTGCTGACAAAATTCTTGAAAGAATAGACGAAGTTATCGAGAACAGCCAGATTTTCCCAGCA
>CAZGDL010000027.1:0-4774 GCA_964525075.1 uncultured Treponema sp. | reverse complement strand
CCTACACTCTAATAATCCTGGAATGACTTATCACCTCATGCCCCTCTTCGGTAATGAGGACGTCGTTTTCTAGGCGGCAACCGCCAATTTCAGGGTCGTACAAACCCGGCTCACAGGTTATTATCATTCCCACCTTAAACAAAAGTTCGCTAGTTGCTTTTGTGCTGACCCGCGGGCTTTCGTGAATTTCAAGCCCAATTCCATGTCCCAGGGTATGAGGCATTTTTCTTTTTTCTTTCGCAAAAACAGAATCAGCCTTTTTTGCAGCATCCAAAATTCTGTGGTCTGGCAAATAAAGTTTCAAACATTCGTCATAGGCTTTTTGAACAAGATTCAACTGTTTTTCCTGGGCTTCCGTCAAAGGTCCTTTTGCCACAGTCACCGTAGTGTCGCTGGTATAGCCATTGTAAACTACCCCAAAATCCAAAATTGAAAGTCCCTGAGCTGGCCAAGCCCCGGAAGTATAACCTGGGAAAGCGTGAATGGCAAAACTTCTGGCAGGGCCCGCTGCAAGGGTGTCAAAACCAGTTCTCTGACAGCCATTTTCACGGAGCAGACGTTCAATCAAAAGGGCAACGTCCATTTCTGTTTTTATCTGATTGTTTTTTATCTCTTTTTCAATTTCATCAATAATTAAATCACCAACTCGGGCAGCCTCTTTCGTACATTCAATTTCGTATTCATCTTTGCAAAGACGGCTGTCGCAGGCAAACTGATGAGCCCCATCCTCCTTACAACGGCAATCATAATTGTTCAAAGAGTCAATAAACTTCAAATAATTAGGATAAGTCAGATAAGGGGGCAATTCCACCTTGGAATTTTCAGCATGGCTGGCACAAGCATTCAAAATTGCTTTTGTGGCGTCAATTTCGTCATTTTTGTAGCGGGTATACGGCACAAGTTTGTCATAATGAGCTGTTTTTTTGGCAAGATTTTCGTCCCAGGCTATGAGAACTGAATAGCCATCACTAAAAATAATCAAAACAGCGTCACTAGGATGGTTAGTGAAATAGGGAAGATTAGGATCCCGGTGGGCTTCGCTATCAACAAAAACGCAAGCCCCAATATTATTCTGATGCAGATAATCTGCGAAT
Organism: uncultured Treponema sp.; assembly: GCA_964525075.1. Taxonomy (GTDB): domain Bacteria; phylum Spirochaetota; class Spirochaetia; order Treponematales; family Treponemataceae; genus Treponema_D. Next base: position 3,680 of record CAZGDL010000027.1, on the reverse strand, counting down.
TTTGCCCTGCGGTTTTTAAAAATTTCTTCTATTTCTTCTGATGAATATGCTTTCATTTTTTATCTCCTGCGGATTTTTTTTACGATTACCCCAACCAATTCGTCTTTTGTGATTACCAATTCCAAAATCCCGATTGTTGCAAAAAGAACTGCCGAAATAAGAACAGGCATCCCAAATCCTACAAAACGGCCGTAATCAGCAAAAATACTTACCATCGCTTTGTGAACAAAATAAGTCGGAATTGCTGCAATCCCCGAAAAAATGAGGATTTTCAGAGCGTAAATCAGACTGCCCTTCAAAACCCTGCCAATCTGAATAGCCTCAAGTTTTTTCATAAAAATAAAAAGGAAGATTGTATTTATGAGGCTGGCCAGGGTAAGAGCCAGGGCGATTCCGTTTCCACCCATAAATTTTACCAGAACCAAAGCCAAAATAATATTGGCTGCAAAACTGATGATTCCGGCAAGGGCTGGCAATTTTGTATTCCCCTGGGCATAAAAAGCCGGAGCGATAATCCTATTCAGGGCAATAAAAAGCAGGCCGGAAATGTGAAAATTAAAAACGCCAAGGGTCATAGCAACGGAATTATCATCAAAACTTTTTGACTTATACAAAAGCGAAATAAGTTCTTTTCCAGAAACGAGAGAATAAGCGGTAACTGGAATAGAAATCATTGTCATAATTTTGATAGACTGGATGAGCAGACTGTTAAAATCTTCCCATTTTTTGCTGTTTGCAAGCCCGCTCAAATCTGGCAAAATGACAGTCCCGATTGAAACTGCAAAAATCCCCAGGATTAATTCCTGAAGACGAAGGCTGTACTGGAGGCTGGAAGTAATTCCTTCCCCAGTTCTGTTTGCGAGAGCCGTAGAAACTACGTCATTCAACTGGTAGGCTGCCATTCCCACAATTGTCGGGATAATGAGAGCCACTACCCTTTTTGTTCCGGGGTTAGAAAAAGTCTTTTTTAAGCTGGTAAAACAGGTTTTCCAGCCGGTTTTGCGGACAAAAGGCCACTGGAATAAAGCCTGGACACAGCCCCCTGCCACCGTACCAATTGCCATAGCCCGAGCCGGGTTTGCAGTAAATGGTGACAGAAGATAAGTTGACAAAACTACAATTCCATTAAAAAGAACTGGGGTAAATCCTGATGGAGCAAAAATTTTGCAACCGTTCAAAATCCCCTGAAAAAATGCAGCCACAGAAATCACAAAAAGGTAAGGAAACATAATTCTTGTAAGAATTGTGATTTCGTCTTTTTTGGCAAGCCAGGCCTGGAGTTGGGCGGAATAATCAGCAGCCGTAGAATCAAGGGGCTTTTTACAAAAAATCGGGACAATAAGCGGTGTAATTATAATCCCCAAAACGACAATACAGGCCGTTAAAAAAGAAACCAGGGTAAATGTCGCTTTTAAAAATTCTTGGGTTTCATTGTGATTTTTTTCATCATCACCATTTGAAAGATATTTTTTGAATGTAGGAATAAAAGCTACAGAAACTGCATTCTCGGCAAAAAGTCGGCGCAAAAGATTTGGAATCATAAACGCGGTCGTAAAAGCGTCCGCAAACATAGAAGTTCCAAGGAAGGAGGCTTTTGTCATCTCCCGAATTAATCCCATAATTCTAGAAGCAAAAGTCATCAAAGAAAGAACAAGTCCCGATTTTACCAGGGACTTACCAGACTGTTTTTCACTTTTTTGAGTCATAGCCAACATGATAAAAAAGTTTTCTCTTTTATGCAACTTATGCAACTTTTATGTAACTTTTTGTAGTATAAAAAATCAGAAAGTTGCTGTATTATAGTAAGGATAAATTCCACACATGGAGGACAGTTTTGTCTAAAAAATTTGCCATCTTTGCCCGAGCAGGAAAAACTCGAATTATTCCTATTGGACTAAAGATTCTTATCATTTTTATCTGTCTGATTTTGCTTTCAAATTTTGCTACAAATTACATTTCGCTCCAACTTTCACAACGACAGATTATCAATCTAAACAACACGATTATGGTTGAACAGCTCAAAGAGTTGTACAACAACACTACAAACCAATTCCAGATTTTTGCATATTCTGGCAATGAAGTTGATTGTATTCAGTCAATTCAAACTGGTGCAGAAGCAGGATTTTCAAATCCAAACAGTGTTGCCCTGGGAGTAAACAGTCAGGGTGATATTGAATTTGTGGCTTCAAATAATTCTGAAACCATGTGGTCTCGCTTTATGGATACTTCCGCCCTATCAAAAATAAACGAAGATTTGGCAAACGGCATTTCAGAAGGTTCCATTTCATTTACTAATTTTGATGAAGATTATTTTGGCGTTTACAAATATCAGGATGATTGGGGATATTTTGTAATCCGGGCCGAAAAACGCAGTGATTTGGTTGCCAACTACACAAAAATTTATCTTTATACTTCTGTGCTGATTGTTTGTTTGACTTTACTTTTCATTGTTTTGGGCTACATCATCCTCAATAAAGAATTTTCTACCCTACGTTCCTTTACTGATGATTTGGTTCAAATGCAGGAACATAAACAACTGGAACTTATTGATATTTCAAAAGCTCCAAATGATGATGTTACTTACATGGCAGCTTCATTCAACAATCTTTCGACCCAGGTAAACAATCTTCTTGGCACTTTCCAAAAGTTTGTTTCAAAGGATATTGTTGCAAAAGCCTATTCCGGTCAGGACGTTGGATTGGAAGGAAGCCAAAGAGAATTGACAATGCTTTTCTCTGATGTAAAAAGTTTTACTTACCGAACAGAAACTTTGGGTAATGATATTATTGAAGTTTTGAACGTTCACTATAACCGGGTAATTCACAACGTTCACGAAAACAACGGAATTGTTGGTTCTATTATTGGTGATGCAATTCTGGCAGTTTACGGAACTTTGAAGTCAAAGCAATCAAAATCTTTGGACGCAATTGTTTCTGCCTGGGCTATTACTCGGGCCACTGCAAGCCTGCGTGCCGAAATGTCAGTTCGCCGAGAAAAAATTGAAGAAAAACGCCAGCTCACCGAATCCGAGGAAAGAGTTTTCAAGGCTGTTATGGTCGATGTCGGAGTTGGTGTTGATGGCGGAAACGTTTTCTACGGAACAATCGGACGAAACGACTTTGCAGATCCTCGCCAGGCTCACATGGCAAACACTGTAATCGGCGATACCGTAAACTCAGCTTCACGACTGGAAGGTTTGACCCGAATTTATCACATTCCAGTTGTCGTTTCTGAATACATCAAAAATGAAGTTATGGCAGAAACAGATCGCTACAAATTTATCGAAATTGATACAGTTCAGGTAAAAGGTAAAACCGAAGGTAAAAAAATCTACTTCCCATTCGATACCACCGAAATGGATACCAGCCTTTTGCCAAAATACGAAATTTTTACGGAAGGTCTGAAAGCTTATTACGAAGGCGATTGGAAAACTGCCCGCAGATTGTTTAAAGAGTCTGAACTTGAAGTTACAGAAGTCTTCCTCGAAAGAATGGGCTTAAAATCAGCCCCTGAAGATTGGAGTGGAATATGGACAATGACAACAAAGTAAATAATATTCACAAAGAAGTAATGCTCTTTTTGGGTGATGAGTTAACAAGACTTCATCAATCAAAATCTAACCAGATTTATGACCTGCAAAAAGAATATGCAAAAACCAAGAAAAATAAATCTCCATTTGT
>CAZGDL010000026.1:10294-17012 GCA_964525075.1 uncultured Treponema sp. | reverse complement strand
AAACCCTAGATTTTTTAATCCCACTTACGTACAATAGGCGTATGAAAAAATCTCATAAGGCTTTTGCCATTTTTATTCTTCTTATTGCATCTCAGTGTTTTGCACAATCTTCAACCACATCAGAAACTAAACTTTCAAGTTTCCAATATGTAAAAAAGCTTAATTCTGTTTTTGATTTTGTAATCCAGAATTATGTTGATGAATTAGATCCGAAAACACTTTATGAAGGTGCTTTAAAAGGGATGATGGATTCAATCGGAGACCCTTACACCCTCTACCTTGATTCTGAATCTATGAGGGATTTGAACGACACCACGTCTGGAAGTTTTGGTGGGGTCGGGCTTTCAATTTCCAAGCCAACTGAAAATACTGCCGAAAAGCCTGCCTATGTTGAAGTTGCTTCCCCGATTGACGATACTCCTGGTGCAAAAGCTGGCATTCAAGCTGGTGATTTGATTGCCGCAATTAACGGCGAACCAACTCCGCCAATGACCATGAACGAAGTTCTTCTTAAACTTCGCGGTGACATTGGAAGCCCTGTTACAATCACAATCCACCGTGGAACAAATATAAAATTTGACGTTACCCTGGTTCGTGCTTTAATCGAAGTTCCAACTGTAAAATTTGGTATGATTGAAGGCACGACAATTGGTTATGCAAGGCTCATTCAGTTTACGCCAGACACCCCACTCCGCCTGCAAGACGCCCTAAACTCTTTTGATTCAAACGGATATACGGGTTTAATTATTGATTTGCGTGATAATCCTGGTGGACTTATCACAAGTGTTGTTGATGTTGCAGATAAATTTATTGATGATGGCCCGATTGTTTCTACAAAGAGCCGACTTGCATTTGAAAATCAACAGTTTACTGCATCAAAAGAAAAAACAACCGTAAAAAAGAATATTCCGATTGTTGTGCTGATTAATAGAGGTTCGGCATCAGCATCAGAAATTCTCTCCGGGGCTTTAAAAGATTACCATCTGGCCTATTTAGTTGGCGAAAGAACTTATGGAAAAGGTTCAGTTCAGCAGGTTATTCCTTTGAGTAATATTGATGGGATTAAACTTACAATGGCAAGATATTACACTCCGAGCGATACAAATATCGACAAGGTTGGAATTCCACCAGATTTGGAAGTTTTAAATCTCCAGAAATTTACGCCAGAAGAAGAAACAAAATACGTCGAAATGATTAATTCAAACATCATCACACAAACCGTAGAAGCAAATCCCGGCATGACAGAAAGTGACATTGCGGATGCAGCTGGGAAAATCGCAAAAGATTACGGTTTTGAAGAAAGATTAATCAGACGTCTGCTTAGAATTCAGGTTCAGAAAAATCAGCCGTCGGTTTTGTATGATTTGGATTGGGATTTGCAGTTGGCAGAAGCTATAAAAGTTGTTCAATCATCAGATTATCCTAACCTAGTAAAAGATACAAAAACTTTGAAGCAGTTGCAGGAAGAAGTTGATAAAAACAAAGTTGCCGATGCGACTGCGAAAAATTAATTTATTTTTACAATTTTACGATGCGTCAGTTTATTCTTGAAAATCAAAGTGTAAAAAATGGACTTGTCACTCTTGAAGGAAAAGATTTCCGATATTTGCGGCAAGTCCTTCGTGTTAAAATTGGCGATATGGTCAATCTCCGCCTACCGGAAGGCAGTCTCCAAAATTCTACAGTTGTAAAGATTGATGATAAAGCTAAAAAAATAAGCCTGCAGTTTTGTGCAAATTTCTCTGCGGAAAATTCGGTTACTCGTGGAGTGCAATCATCAGAAATTGAAGGAAAACTCCCCAACATCGAATATTGGCTTTTCCAATTTATCCCCCGCCCTCAAAAACTGGAGCAAATTGTAAGGCAGGCCACAGAGTGTGGCGTTGCAAAAATTGTCCCAGTGATTGGTGAATACAGCGAAAAATCCAGCATTTATGCTTTGGAAGGAAACAAAAAAGACCGGCTTGAGCGGATTATCAAGGAAGCAAGGCAGCAAAGTGGTTCTCCTGTCGACACCTGCATTTTGCCACCTCAGACTTTGGAAGAGGCAATTGAAAGCTGGAATAATTCTTCCTGTGAAAATGAGGATTGCCCAGCTGACGAAAAACTTGCTTTTGTTCTTTCTGAGCGTGATGATTGTTCTGATAACTTGAAAAAAATCCTGGCTGAAAATCCAAATGCCAAAAAAATTGCAATTGCAGTGGGGAGTGAAGGGGGAATCAGCCCGGAAGAAGTTGCACTTTTGCAGGAAAAAGGTCTATTTTATCCAATCCATTTTACCGTAAATATATTAAGATGTGAGACAGCTGCTTTGTATGGAATTGCAGCGGTTCAATCTGCGATTAATTAGATAATTTGTAACTATTCAGCATACGTGATAAAGTTGTATGTCTAAACTTGCTCGTTTAGGTCATGCTGAACTTGTTTCAGCATCTCATGAGATTCCGGAACAAGTCCGGAATGACGATTCTGAATAATTTTTTTTAAGGATTTTTGTATGTCTATTGAAAGAATAAATTTACTGGGCGTGCCTGTTGATATTTGCCAGCCTGAAAATCTTGAAAATGAAATTCTTGAATTGTTGGCCAAGCCTGGTACAAAGCAAATTGTTTTTCTTTCTATTTGGAATTTGCTCAAAGCCCGCCATAAGGGTGATTACAGTGATTGCATTAAAAATGCTGATTTAATTTTACCAATTTCAAAAAGCATTTTGCGAGGGGCTAAGTTTTTGAAGCTGAAAGTTCCAGTCCGCTACAATCCTTTTGAAGCCGTTATCCAGATTCTTTCTATTTTGGACACCCACTACAAATCTCTTTATCTTTTTGGTTCAAGCGAAAAAACTCTGAACAAGGCTGAACACAACATTCGCGATACATTCACAAATCTCAAAATTCTTGGCCGCTACATAGGTTATTATCCTAAGACTGTGGAAGATAACGTTGTCCAGGCAATTTTTAAAGCCCAGCCATCCCTGGTTTTGCTGAGTGACGGAATCAAAGAAAAAAACTGCTGGGCCTACCGTCGCCGAAATCGTTTTTCTTCCAGCATTTTCCTTTATTACAAAGACGCCTTCGGAATTTTTTCAGAACGAGTAAAAAGGGTGAGCGAAAAAACTTTTAACAAAGGCCACGAAATTTTTGTTGAAATTTTGCATAATCCATTTAAAATATTTTTGTTATTTCCTTACATGTGTTACATCTTGCTTTTAATCTGCTATCGTTTGTTCAAAAAAAAGTAGGGCAAATTTTAGAGACTTCATTAAAAAGTCGTAAGTATTCAGAAAGCTGACTTTTATCATTGCAAAATCTTGTGTCATGCTGAACTCGTTTCAGCATCTCTTGTTCAGGAGATTCCGGAACAAGTCCGGAATGACGTTTGCTCTGAAATTCCGGAACAAGTCCGGAATGACGGTTCTGAATAGTTACAAAAAGTCAGGTACATTTTGGAAAAGTTTAATTCTCGCAACGAAATCATCTTTATCACAAGAGAAAATCAGACGGGGCTTTGTTTTCAAAGCCTTTTTAGTTCAATTGCGTCCGTAAAAGTTTTTTATGATTATTCTTTGATTGCAAAGGATAAATTTCCGAAAACTGTAAATTACATTCCTGTTCTGGATGCAAATATCCTTGAAGATGACTCAATTTTTTATAAGATTGTCCAAATAAAAAATCGCACCAATTACACTTCCCTCCCCTGCATTTTTACGCCGACTTTAACGGCTTTGGCAAAAGAAAGGGCGGAAATCTGTTTTTCTGATTTTTTAAATTTTCCCTGCAGGCCTTCAGAATTTTTGAAATTTTTAGAAAAATTCCCTGTACTTTTTGAAAAATTCAATCAAAATCAAAAAATTGAGCAAAATTCCGGGCAAAATAAGATTGGAATTGCACAAAATTCTCAAAATGATTCGGTTTTGGGCTATTTTCGTGGAATTTCTAAAAAAATCGAAATTGTACGCCAGGAAATCAGGCAGGCTGCCTTGTACGATGAACCCGTCCTTTTGCTGGGAGAAACTGGAACCGGCAAAACTACGGCAGCCAGCGTAATTCACAAACTTTCTAACCGTAAAGAAAAAGAATTTCAGAGTCTGAATATTTCCACCGTTGTAGACACCCTGGCCAGTTCTACATTTTTTGGAACGGAAAGTGGGGCCTACACCGACGCCCAGGAACAAAAAGGGATTTTTAAGATTGCCAACAAAGGGACTTTGCTTTTGGACGAAATTGCCTTGGCAACGATGAAAGTTCAGCAGATTTTGCTAAATGTCCTGGAAAGTGGAAATTTGAAAAGTGTAGGGAGTGATAAAACTGATAAAATTGATGTCAGGATGATTTTTGCCACCAACGCCCCCATTGACCAGATGCTAAAAGAAAAAACTTTCCGAGAAGATTTGTATTACCGCATTTCAGATCACATCATCAAACTGCCAAATTTGCGGGACAGAAAGGAAGATATTCGCGTGATTGTTGATGCTTACGTTAAAAGCGAAGGGAAAACCATCAGCGAAAAGGCCTTTCAGCGCCTGGAAGATTATGATTGGCCCGGAAATATCAGAGAATTAAAACAATGCTTAAAAAGGTCGGTGAAAAAAGCGGACGCCGACGAAATCCGAGAAGACCACATAGATTTTGGCTTATTCAATTTCTGAAATAATCTGCAAAATTGACCGCCCGAATTCTTCGGCTTTTGCTTTCCCAATCCCATAAACATTCAGCAGTTCCGTTTTGGATTTTGGCTTTTTGGCAGCCAAATCCAGGACAGTTTTATCACCAAAAATCATGTAAGGGGCGGTATTCAAATCCTCAGCCTTGCGTTTCCTCCAGGCTTTCAACTGCACAACAATTTTATCCGCAACCTGGTCGTCTGCCGCTGGTTTTTCTGCGACAATCCTCTCCCCTGCAAAATTTCTTTTCGGGAAGACTTTTACAACCGTAGGTTGCAGCGGAAGGTGGAGTTCAGATCTCGAAGCTAAAAATCGCTTGCCAAGACCAGTCACTTCCAGAACATTATATTCGCCAGTTTTTTGAATCAGCCCCTCCCCTGATAGCAAATCAGCAAGTTCAAACCAATCATCACGATTATATTCAGTTCCAATTCCCCAGGTCGAAAGTTTATTATGGCCATTTTCGATAATGCGTTTACTTTTTGATCCCAGCAAAACATCCACAATATAGGCAGTTCCATACCGCTGATTTGTGCGAATTATACAACAGAGAAATTTTTGAGCCGGGATTGTGACATCTGCCAAAGGGATTTTTCCCTGGGCACAAATATCACAGCAGCACTGTTTTTCTTCTTCGCTAGCCGTCGAATTATCATAAGATTCACCAAAATAAGAAAGTAAGGCTTTTCGCCGACAAGTTCTGGAATTGGCATATTTCACCATTCCCTGAAGCAGAGCCTCCGACTGCTCCGGATTTGCCGCTTCTTCAAAAAAATATCTGATTTTGTGAATATCAGCAGCAGAATAAAGTAGCAAAGCTGATGATGGCAAACCGTCACGCCCAGCCCGCCCAATTTCCTGGTAAAATTCTTCGATAGATTTAGGTAAATCATAATTGATGACAAACCTAACATTTGGCTTATCAATCCCCATTCCAAAAGCAATTGTCGCAACAATAATATGGACCTGATCTTTTATAAAAAGTTCCTGATTTTTTGCCCGCTGAACGTCATCCAGGCCGGCATGATAATTCAAAACAGAATAGCCAAGATTTTGCAGGCTGGCCGTTAAATCATCCACCTGCTTGCGAGAATAACAGTAAATAATCCCACTTTCGCCTTCATATTTTTGAATACATTTCACAACCTGGTCCAAAGCATTACGTTTTGGCCGAACTTCCAGAAAAATATTTTTGCGATTAAAACTTGAAATAAAAACAGCCGGATTTTTTAGCCCCAGATTTTTGATGATGTCATTACGAACTTGAGCCGTGGCGGTAGCGGTAAGGGCAATCATCACAGCTTTTGGTAGCAGATTTCTGATATAGGCAATTTCCAGATAATCTGGCCGGAAATCGTGGCCCCAGGCAGAAACGCAGTGGGCTTCGTCAATTGTGATGCAAGAAATTTTGATTTCTGGGGCGGTTAAAATGTTTCGGATTTTTTCGGTAGCCAGCCCTTCCGGCGAAATATAAACGATTTTTGTTTTTCCGTTTTTGATTTCGTCAACCGCCTGTAAATATTCATCCCAGGAAAGTGAAGAATTCAGAAAAACAGAATGGACTCCGTTCGTTTGAAGCGACCCGACTTGATCTTGCATAAGGGAAATTAAAGGGGAAACAACCAAGGTGATTCCTTCGAGTATAAGGGCCGGGATTTGATAGCAGAGGGATTTTCCGCCACCGGTTGGCATGATAGCCAGGGTGTCTTTTCCCTTTAGGACACTGGTGATTATATCCTTTTGGAAAGGCCTAAAAGTATCATAACCAAAAACAGTTTTTAGAACGGTTTCAGGTTTTTCGTTTACAAAGGAATCAACATTTATTTTCATATAATAATTATAGCACAAACCCACTTGAAAAATCCTTTTTGATTTGATATATTAATACCCACTTACGCCGGAGTGGTGGAATGGTAGACACGACAGACTCAAAATCTGTTGCGAGCAATCGTGTAAGAGTTCAAGTCTCTTCTCCGGTAAGATGTTAAAGTTTCCTAGCTCTTAGGAAACTTTTTTTTGTTTTAAAACCATTAACCTAGTTCTCGACTTGAACTCTGG
>CAZGDL010000026.1:0-10194 GCA_964525075.1 uncultured Treponema sp. | reverse complement strand
CCATTAACCTAGTTCTCGACTTGAACTCTGGGACTCGATAAATCTCGTCTTAGCCATAACGGTGGAAGAACCTAAACAGACCGCTGTCGCGCTCTGTTTTTAACGGTTCTTCGATGTTAGGCTAGTTCAAGTCTCTTCTCCGGTAGATGTTGACGATTCTTAGTTCTTCTAAGAATCGTTTTTTTATTTTAACCTCATTAACCTAGTTCTCGACTTGAACTCTGGCTCACCCCGCACCCCAAACTCTCTACAACTCAGGAATCATATTGCAACACAATTTTCTCAAGTTGATTGCTTCTGACATATGCTTAGGGCTGATAAAATTTTCTCCTTCCATATCCGCAATCGTCCTTGAAACTTTCAAACAGCTGGCAATAGCCCTTGGCGAAAATCCATACCTTGCAACTGCCTTGTCCAAAAGACTTTGCGTTTCCTGGTCAATTTTGCAAAAATCCGCAATTTCGCGTGGGCTTAATTTTGCATTTTTAATTCCCTGCCGTTTTCTCTGAATTTTTATTGCTCTGGCAATCCCCTGGCGGATTTCCGTCGTCGTGGTAAAACCAGGCCTTTCTTCCACTTGCTGAGAATCGCAGTTATTTTCTACGAAAACCCGCAAATCAATTCTATCCAGCAGAGGGGCAGAAAACTTTTTCCAGTATTGCTCAACGAGTTTTGCACTACACAGGCAAATTTTCGTTTTAGAGCCAAAATTGCCACAAGGACAAGGATTGACCGCCATTAAAAGTTGAAAATTTGCAGGATAATTTGTGCTGCGACCTGCCCGGCTCAAAGTTATACTTCCGTTTTCTAGAGGAACCCGGAGCATTTGCAAAACCGAAGTTTTAAATTCCGCCGCCTCGTCCAAAAACAAAACTCCGTTGTGAGCCAGAGAAATTTCTCCTGGTCTGCAGTTCACGCCTCCTCCGCAGATTCCCTCAATCGAGGCTGTTTGATGAGGAATTCGGAAGGGAGGTATTCTAACCAAAGGCTGGGAAGGTTTTATCAACCCGGCCAATGACCATATTCTGGTGACAGATTGGGCCTCTTCCAGGGTAAGTACAGGATTTATCGCAGGAAATTTTTGGATTGCCATGGTTTTTCCGCAACCTGGAGCTCCCAAAGCTATAAGATTATGACCACCGGCCGCCGCAATTTGCAGTGATCGGACAAGTTGTGCCTGCCCCTTCAATTCTGCAAATTCGTAACCAGGAGAAATTTCAGTAAAATAAACTCCATCAACTTCAACGCAAGATGATGGAGGAAGGTTCTTTTCTCTTGCCGGATTCCGCGACTCGTAAAAAGATCTGTCTTTCATTGCTCTAAAAGCGTTTTCCAGGGTGTTTGCACCATAAACCAGGACTCCCGAAACTTCTCTAGCTTCATCTGCGTTTTGAGCCGGAACAATACAATGCATAATCCCCGAAGCCGCAGCAGTAGCAACGGCAGCATGAATTCCTTTCACAGGTCTGATATTTCCAGACAATTCCAGTTCACCCATAATCAGAATTGGTTCTGTGATAAAGTCTTTTTCTCCGTTGGCTTGAGCATGAGCACACAAAACTCCCATCGCAATCGGCAAGTCAAACCCCGCCCCTTCTTTTTTCAGATCAGCAGGAGACAAACTGATTAGAACCCTTTCCGTTGGAAACTCAAAATTCGAATTCCGAATCGCCGCCTGCATTCTTTCACGTGATTCTTTTACCGCTCCATCAGCCAGCCCGACAATGTCAACCGCCGGAATTCCCCGTCTCAAATCAACCTCAACAGCAACTAAAGCACCTTCATAACCAAAAGGTGAAAATGAATAAATCTGCATAAAAAACCTCTGTATTAGTAATAGATTTGAAAATGCAATTTCGGACAAAATTTTGAAAAAAAAATCAAAAAAAATGAAAAAATTTTAAAAAATGAGGATTTTGACACTTTCGAAAAATTTTTTTTATATATTTTTCTCTTTTTTGCAACTTTTTGCCAAATTTGTGATATATTAATATGTACCGTAAATTTTTTTTGACTTTAGCAGGAGTTCTTGTGAATAAGCACGACTTTCCAAAAATCCACTTTTATGATCAGGATTTTGTAGACATTTATAATAAAACATGGTCTTGGGTTTCTTCCCTTTGGATAAATCCAAAAACTGGTGAGCAAGATTCAGAAGGCTTATTTTTATATCCTGAAAACGGAAATTTGATTTTAAATCAGTTTGAAACAATTTTTTCATCTTTTTTTCTGGTATATTCAAACCGAAATTTTGATCCTTGTAATAACATTGATTATTTTTACGCCCATCAAGAAGAATCTGGAGCAATCCGCTGGAAGTATGATGTAAAAACCGATCAGCCAGTTTTGGATAAAGAAAATCCAGAAGGAGTTGGCCTTCCACTTTTTGCATTTGCCGAATATAACCTTTATCACAAATCAGCAAATAAAAAACGCATTAAAGACGTAATGCCAATTTTGCAAAAATATATGGCTTGGCTGGACGAAACTTTTAAGCAGGAAAATGGACTTTACGCCGTTCCAGTTTGTGCTTCGTCAATGACTGGTTCTCCTAGAGAAAATGTCTGCTATCCTATCGACTTTAACGCTTGTATGGCTGTCAACGCATCTTACATGTCGGCTCTTGGTGATATTTTGAATGATAAAGAAATCAGCTTCCAGTATCGAAAAATGTATTTCTCTATCAAAACAAAAATTAACGCTTTGATGTGGAATAATGACGCTGGTTTTTATTTTGATTTGGATAAAGACGAAAATCAGCTTTCTGTAAAAACAATTGCCTGCTATTGGACAATGCTTGCAGAAATTCCAAATGCTGATAAGGCTGATTTGCTGGTTGCCCATCTCAATAATCCTGAAACATTTGGCACAGATCATCCTTTTCCAACGCTGAGTGCTGATGATCCTCATTTTAGTGAAGATGGAATGGGTTACAACGGAAGCGTTATGCCGGCTTTTGATTTTATGGTGATTAAGGGATTGGAAAAATACGCCCAGTATGAATTTGCCCGCGAATGTGCAATCCGCCACCTCTATTATGTTCTCGAAGCTTTAATGCCTAACGAAAATAAAGAACCAGGTGATTTGTTTGAAGCATATCTTCCAAATAAAGAAGGCAAGGCAAAAATGTCTGATAAAGAATTTGCCCGCCCACGTTATCTTCTCACAGCGGCTCTTTCTACAATCGCTCTGATGATTGAAAATGTAATCGGTCTTTCTATCAGTTTGCCTCGCAAAACTGTAGACTGGATTATCCCAAATCTTGAAATTATGGGTATTGAAAATCTGTCACTCAAACGCAACCTTATCACAATTCTTTCAAATAAGAGTTCGCGCGGTTGGGAAATTCAGATGGAAAGTGAAAAACTTTATTACTTCACAATCAATATCCTGGATCAAAAGAAAAAAACATTGCCAATTCCAAGTGGCAAATGTTCTATGCTTATAGATAAACTGTAGGAGATAAAATGGCAGCCCCAGAATCAGTCATTGAAATCGGTTCTACAGGGGTGCGTCTCCTAGTAGCCGAAATCACAGCAGACAGAAAACAAAATATCCTCGATCGTTCTGATATGCCTTTGCCTCTAGGAAAAGACGTATTTACCAGTGGTTCAATAAGTCAGGAAACTCAAAACCAACTTATCACAATTTTAAAGCGTTTTCGTGAACAACTGACCGGCTGGGGAATTACACCTTTAGAAACATCCTGCATTGCAACTTCAGCCTTCCGCGATGCTACCAACCGAGACCCGATTATGGACAGAATTCTAGTTCAGACAGGATTCAGGGTTCATATTGTTGATGGAATTGAAGAAAACAAGTTGATGTACATTGCCGTCAGCGAAACAATCAAAGATCAGCCTGTCGATTTTAAAAATGAAGACACAGTTATTCTTGTGGTAGGCGGTTCTACTAGCGAAATTATGATGATGTCTGATGGGAAAATGGCCGGCGTTCATAGCCTGCGGTTGGGAACTGTCAGAATCGAACAGCAAATCAGAAATCAGACTAGTTCTTATGCTGATATTGAACGTTATGTTCAGGAATCAATCAACAATACAAAAGGTTCGCTGGAAAGTGAGCTGAATTTGAGCCAGGTAAAGCAGTTTTTGGCGGTTGGGGCAGATATGACCCTGGCAGCCCTCCTTGTCGGTCATCCGATTTCTACATTTTTGTGGGAAATTAACAAGGAAGACTTTACCGAATTTACAAAAGTTGTCCAGGAATATTCTGTGGACGAATGTGTTGCCCGTTTTAAAATTGATTATTCTGAAGCAGAAACTTTGCAGGTCAGCCTGCTGATTTACAGCCTTTTTTTGCATCTCACAAAAGCTGAAAAAATCCTTGTACCAGAAACAAACATTCGTAACGGAGTAATCATCAGTAAAATTTCTACGGATAATGATGAACTCCAAAAAGAATTTGATATGCAGATTATAGCCTCGGCCCGAAACTTGCTGCGAAAATATCATGGGGACGAAAATCATGCGGAATGTGTACGAATGATTGCCACCAGGATTTTTGATACCTTGCGGGAAGAAATAGGATTGGGTGAGCACGCTAGAACTTTGCTGGAAACAGCTGGAATTTTGCACGATATTGGCTCTTTTATCCGCTATGATAATCACAATGTTCATTCCTGGTACATTATCCGAAACTCCGAAATTTTTGGACTTTCCCGAAACGACAATCAGATTGTGGCTCAGATTGCAAAATATCACAAAGGAACTTCCGTCCCCCAGGATGACGAAGGCTACCAGATGATGCCTCGCCCGGATCGTATGACGATTTTGAAACTTACTGCCATTTTGAGGATTGCGGATGCCCTGGACCGAGGTCATATCCAAAAATTCAGTGATTTTTCTATCAAATTGCAGCAGAATTCACTGATTATTCACACAAAAAACAGCAAAAATACGATTTTGGAAAAAATTGCCCTGTCGGAAAAGTCGGGAATGTTTGAGTCGGTTTTTGGTTATAAGGTTGTTTTGGCGTAAGAGAAAATGGCCTTGGTGGTGTGAAAATGGCACTGGTGGTATGAAAATAGCACTGAATCAAGTTCAGACTTCAGCATCTCACGATGAGATTCCGGGTCAAGCCCGGAATGACGATTCTGAATAGTTACGGAAATTTTATTTTGAAAGGTGGATTTTATGGAAAATAGATTTTTTAATCGTGAATTATCATGGCTCGAATTTAATGCCAGAGTTTTGCACCAGGGCTTAAGGCAGGAACTTCCACTTTTGGAACGCCTGCAATTTCTTTCCATCGTCACAAGTAATTTTGATGAATTTTTCCAGGTGAGGGTTGCTTCTGTAAAACGTCTTTTGGCAGAAAATCCTTCATACACAGATACCTCCGGTCTTTCTCCAGAAATGCTTCTGGCTTCCATTTCTTCTAGAGCCCACCAGATTATCAGGGCCCAGCAAAATTGCCTCATGTCTGATGTTATCCCAGAACTTGCCCGCAAAGGTCTGTATTACGTAACTCCAATGCAGTACAGCCAGCAACAGATGGATTATTTGCAGGGGATTTTTAAGCAGGAAATTTATCCTCTTTTGACTCCCCTCCGCACCGATTTGGAAGCTTTTCCTCATATCAAAAATCTTTCGACTTATGCAGCATTTTTGCTCAAACCGATTTCTGGAATTAAGGTCGGTTCTGAAGAATTAAAAGGTTCTGATGTCCTTCCTCGAATTGCTTTTGTAGAAATTCCTTCTGGAATCCAAAATATTTACTGGCTTCCAAGTTCAAATAAAAAAAGCAAACAATTTGCCCTTTTGCAGGACATCATACCTGCCTGCGGAACTTTGATGTTCCCGGGGTTTGCCGTAGAAGAAACTCTGCTGTTTAAAGTTGCCCGCGATGCAGATTTTGCGGTCGATGAAGATGCCGGTCCAAATTTTATTAACGCCATGGAAGATGTTCTGGTTCAGCGAAAATCTTCATTCCCGGTTCAGATGACTTGCGATGAAACAAGTACAAAAATCACCAGATTTCTGATGGAAAAACTTGAACTTTCAGAAGAAGATGTTTACAAAGTGCCACAAATTATTGATCCAAATGATTTGATGGAACTGCGTGATGCTGATGAAAGCGGAAAACTGAGTTTTGAGAAGTGGGAGCATTTTTATCCTGCTGATTTGCCGGAAGATGAGCCATACTGGGATATTTTGAAAGATCACGACAAAATTCTCCACGTTCCTTACGAAAGTTACGATCCTGTTGTAAAGTTTATTTCTGATGCAGCGGATGATGATGGCGTTTTGGCTATAAAAATGACTTTGTACAGAACTGGCCGCGACTCGCCGATTATTGACGCCCTGGAAAGGGCAGCCCAGAGGGGAAAACAAGTCATAGTTTTAGTTGAGCTTAAAGCCCGTTTTGATGAAGAGCGCAATATTGCCTGGGCCAATGAACTGGAAAAAGCCGGCGTAACTGTAATTTACGGTCTTAAAAATCTGAAAGTTCACGCAAAAATTCTGATGGTCGTTCGTCGCGAAAGTGACACAATCCGTCGTTATGTCCACCTTGCCACCGGAAATTACAATCCTAAAACCGCAAAACTTTATTCTGACATTTCCCTGTTTACGGCAAATCCTCAGATTGCAAATGACGCAACACTTTTCTTTAATCTTGTAACCGGATATTCAACTTTGCAAAATATGCCGAGCCTGGGAATGGCCCCTGTCACTTTAAAAACCCGCTTAATCAGTATGATTAACCGCGAAATTGAAAGATCCACCCCGGATAATCCTGGTTTGATTATTGCAAAAATGAATTCTTTGACCCACGAAGAAATTATTTCGGCTTTGTACAAGGCCAGCCAGGCAGGTGTAAAAATTCTTTTGAATGTAAGGGGAATTTGTATGCTGGTTCCGGGATTGCCGGGCTTGAGCGAAAATATCAGGGTTATTTCGATTGTTGACCGTTACCTTGAACACGCTCGAATTTTCTATTTCCAGAATGCAGGAAATCCTGAACTTTATTGTGCAAGTGCTGACTGGATGAACCGAAACCTTGACCGCAGAATTGAACTTATGTTCCCAATTTTGGACAAGGCAGCTTTTGATGATGTAAAGTCGATTTTGGACACATATTTCCAGGATAATACAAATGCCATGGAACTTTTGAGTAACGGTTCTTGGGCGGAAGTTGAGCGTGGTAAAAAAGACCAGCCATTCCAGGCTCAAGCTGAACTTTACAAAAAGTATAAAAAACTCGACGAAAAAAAGCCAAAAAGCCCCGAAAAACAGTTTGAGGTGAGAAGGAAATAATGTCATTTCGAGCTTGACTCGGAATCCCAGAACAAACGTCCGGACTCGTTCCGGAATCCCAGACCGAACGTCATTCCGGACTCGTTCCGGAATCTCATCATGAGATGCTGAACCAAGTTCAGCATGACGAGCAGGGGAGATACTGAACCTGGTTCAAGGACATTATGACGCGAAGGGAAAATCTCCCCTCAACTTTATCACTTTGTTAAAAACTTCTAAAAATTTACTTAAATTTACTTAAAAAATTGTTGATTTTTAAGTAAACAATATTATACTATCAATATCGAGCATACAGAGGAGGCGTGACAAAAAAATGATTCACGAACAGTATTTTAAGATGGAAAAAGCCCAGGAAAAGCTACTTTCCCGCAAAAACAAAATCAACAAAGATTTTTACAACGGAATTTATGACCGCTATGTTTATCCTATTTTGACTCGGGACAGCATTCCGCTCACCTGGAAATATGACATCAACAAAGAAACAAATCCTTATTTTATGGAAAGACTGGGCGTGAACTGCGTTTTCAATGCCGGAGCAATTTATCTGAATGGAAAATATTGCCTTGTTTGTCGTGTTGAAGGAAATGACAGAAAATCATTTTTTGCAGTTGCAGAAAGTCCAAACGGTATCGATAATTTCCGTTTCCGTGACTATCCTGTTGTTTTGCCGGATACCTGCCCCGAAGAAACCAACGTTTACGATATGCGCCTGACCCAGCACGAGGATGGCTGGATTTACGGGATTTTCTGTTCTGAAGCAAAAGACAAATCTAATCCTGATTTGGGAGCAGCAGTTGCTGCCGCTGGAATTGTCCGCACAAAAGATTTGGAAACCTGGGAAAGACTTCCTAACCTTGTAACAAAAAATTCTCCACAGCAGAGAAATGTCTGCCTGCATCCAGAATTTGTTGATGGAAAATACGCTTTTTACACTCGTCCAATGGACGACTTTATAAATACAGGCAGCGGTGGTGGAATTGGATTTGGGCTTTGTGATGATATCACCAATCCTGTAATTGACGAAGAAAAAATCATTTCAAAACGCGTTTATCACACAATCACAGAAGCAAAAAATGGGGCTGGTGCAACTCCAATCAAAACTGAAAAAGGCTGGATTCACATTTCCCACGGAGTTCGCAACACTGCAGATGGACTTCGCTACGTGCTTTATGTCTATGCCACAGATTTGGCTGACCCTTCAAAAGTGATTGCTGAACCTTCCGGGGTTTTTCTTGTTCCTCTTGGCTCAGAACGTACAGGAGATGTAAGCAATGTAGTTTTCTGTAACGGAGCAATTGAACATAATGGCAAAGTTTTCATTTACTATGCTTCATCTGATACAAGAATGCACGTTGCAACTACAACAGTAGACAAGCTGATTGATTACACTTTCAACACTCCAAAAGATCCTCACCGTTCGCCAGACTGCGTAAAACAGCGTTGCGAATTAATCAAAAAAAATCTGGAAGAACTGAAATAAGGGAATTTCCTAATCAATTTTCAGAGAGCCTTGCCGCAAAACTTTGACTTGACCATTTTCGATGGTGACCAAAGTTGACGGCAGGGCATTTTTTTTATCCCCATCTTTTACGAACAAATCAACTTCGTTTAGAAATTCCACTTCGATGGCTGCTTCCGTATCCAAAACCGGACTTCCGCTACGATTCACGCTGGTGGAATAAATTGGTCCACCAGTTTTTTCAATTACCTGGCGAATCCATTCGTCCCCAGGGCAACGAAAAGCGATTGTCGGGAGTTTTGCCTGGGCAGACAAGGGAGCATCGTTTTTTGTATGAACGATGATTGTAAGCGGGCCGGGCCATTTTTCAAGAAGATTTTCGGGGATTTTTTCGTCGGTGTACAAAGATAAATCCTGGGGCCTTGCGATTAACTGAATTAAAGGCTTTGTTTCTGCCCTCCCCTTTATTGCCCTGATTTTTACGTCGGTTGGCGGTTCTGGGGCAAACTGGCTTGTGCCGACAATCCCACTAAACCCATAAACCGTGTCTGTTGGCAAAATGCAAATTCCGCCTTTTTTTAAGATTTCTGACGTCACCTCTACGGAATTTTCATCATCTTTGTTAATTATCATTTTTTGCCTTCTTTAGGAGGATTTTATTTCTGAGGATTTTCCTGAGAATTTTCCTCGTAGGGATTTTCTTCGGCTTTATCCTCTTGGATTTTCTGCCAGGTCTTCCCATCAAAAGAAAAAACTGTTTCCTCGCAATTTCCTTTTAAACCCTTGCCCCAAAAATTTTCAATTCCGTGATTTTCCAGATAGCACATCATGGCTGCCAAAATTGCACCGTGGGCCACAATCATAATTTTTGCATCCGGATTTTTTTTGTAAACTGGCTCAATTTTTTCCTGGACAAACTTTTTTGTTCTTTCGCAGGCAGCCTGGAATGTTTCGCCCCCCTCTGGCGGCTGATATTTTAATGGGTCAGAAAAAAAGTATTTTCGCGGATGGTCGGTGGCAATCCACTGGTCGTAGGTGTAGCCTTCCAGTTCTCCAAAAGAAATTTCCATGATTGCAGGATCCCGAATAATCTGAATATTTCGGTGACCACGAATCAGGCAGGCCGTTTCGTAGGCTCGGATAAGTGGGGAAGAATAGATTAAGTCAAAATTGATGGGTTCGAGGTGTTCCCCAAGTTTTCCTGCCATTTCGCGACCTTTTTCGTTCAGTTCGCGATCAACCTGCCCCTGAAATCGCAATTCTGCATTCCAATCTGTAGTTCCATGTCGGATTATGTAAAGTTCCATTTTTTCTCCTATAAAAACTCCGCGTTAGCGGCAGCACAGGAGGTGCTGAATAAGCTATTTTTCAAACGACGTTTGGAAAATAGCAGTGATAAAAATTACACGGATGTAATTTTTATCACACCTCCTATTAATAAAAGCCCCTGGTGTAGGG
>CAZGDL010000025.1:0-17461 GCA_964525075.1 uncultured Treponema sp. | reverse complement strand
TTACGGGGCTTCCACTCAAAGCCCCATGTTGCCCCCCTATGCCAATCCAAAAATCTTACATAATCCTGGCAAATTCTTTTACAACCTGAGGAATCAGAGTTTCAACTCGGCCATCACAACTCATACCGCTGGCATTTTTATGCCCGCCACCGCCAAATTTTGCAGCAACAAGGGAAACATCAATTTTATCCTGAGAACGAAAACCGCCAGTGCAAGTTAGCGGAGTGTCCTGGCGCAAAAAGGCAACAGCTTCAACCCCTTTTGCCGAAAGCAGTAACTGGTATAAAGAATCAGAATCCCTACCTTCAAGCCCAAAAGCCTTAGTATCTTCCAGCGATTCATAAGTCACAACAAGCCTACCATCAAGGTAAGTTTCAGCCTTGTTGAGCAAAATCCCCAGAAGTTTTCTAGTCGAATAAGGTTTTCCGTAATTAATCAGCCTGTAAGTATTCCGAGGATTAGCACCATAAGAAACCAGCCGACTGACCGCCTCAAAAATCGGGCCAGAATCCTCCGTCAAATATCTGAAAAATCCTGTATCTGTACAAATACCAAAAAACAAAGTTTGAGCCAGGTCTTTTGAAGGTTTACCAACAAGAATTTCATAAAAAATCTGAACCAAAAAAGCACAGGCCGGGGCTTCCGGATTAATATAGCCCTTCATATTTGCTTCCAAAATTCCAGTTTTGTGATGATCAATTATAAAAGTATCCAGCCCACGTAAATCCCCATCAATATCCCCTAGACGAAAAAGTTCCGAACAATCACAAATAATCAGTCCCGTAGATTTACGTTCAGACTCATCTTGAAAGAGCATTGTATTAGAAAAATCATTTTGCCAGCGGGCTACTTCATTTCGCTTAAATGGGCCTGCACTCAATAACTGGTAAGGCTTTTTGAAAAAATCCAAAATAGCCGCAATCCCCAGACACGACGTAATGCAGTCCCCATCGGGTTCTTTATGACCAATTACAAAGAAAAAATCATGCTGATTGATAAAATTGCTGAGTTCTGCTGCATCTTGATTAGTAATTTCTCTCATAAAAAATTCCTTATAAAAAAAAAGAGGATTGATAGTTTCAATCCTCTTCATCTTACTAAAATTCTTGCAAAAATTCTACAAAGCCAATTCTTCCAAAGTTTCCTTATCCGAACCTTCCATAGACTGCCGGGTATTTGCAATGCCCCAAATCGAATCAGACTTATTCATTGGAATAGAAAGAATAACCCTCTTAAATTCCCCATCATCTTTTACAATCGTCATATAAGCAAAATACGAAGATTTTACATTTCGGAATTTAAGTTTTCTAGGATTGTCAACAGTTCCTTTTGCCCAAGATTTTGGAATAACCGTTGAACCAGTTCCAACCTTATTTTTCTGGTAGATAACAGCATAGCCGTCTTTTCCTTCTAGGATTTTCAAAATTGGAACATTTACATAAGAAAGGTCAGTCCATTTCCCTTCTGTTTTTTCTGGACCAGAACTAGATTTTGATTCAGAATCTTCACTATCCTGAGCAAGGGCCGACATAGTAAAAATAGAAGCCAATGCCAAAATCATCAATATTTTTTTCATAACTACTCCTGTATTACAAACTCGTTTTTCGATTAGGAAATTATAAACCGAAAATGTGGATTTAACAACTGTTTTTTACCCACTGTTCTCTTCCAAAATACATTAAGGGCATCTCTAAAAAATCATTTTCAATGCTTTTTTAGAGATACCTGCGAGTTTTAATTCGTTGATATAGCACGAATTAAAACGTCGCGTTTTCAGAGTTGCCTCTAAAAATTGCAATTTTTAGAGGCTCCCTTAATTTTGTTAATATTCTTAACAAACTGTTAATACTATTAACAAAATATTAATTTTTTACCCACACCAGGTAAATTCGGGAAAATTCCCATAAAAAAAAGCCTGAGACCCATAAAAATCTCAGGCTTTTCTTTTTTTACAAATTTCATACTAAAAAAAATGCTTTACGCTGGCATTTTAACCAAAAAAAAAGAGACTTTTTACAAAGTCCCTTTATAGCGACCAATGGGATTGAACCATTGACATCACGGATATGAGCCGTGTGCTCTACCAACTGAGCTAGGTCGCCATACAATGAACGTATATTATCATTTTTATACTGATACTGTCAAGGTCAAAAAGTCATTTTTTTTAAAATTCTTTTTGACAAGCTTTGAAAAATAAAGTTGGCATGATTCTTGCGATATATAAATCATCATTATTTCAAAAGGAGAAAAATATGACTATCGGCGAATTAAACGAAGTACCCTTCCTTTTAGAGGAAGGCAAAGTAACCAGAAAGGAAGCTATCGGCATGATTGCTAGCTTTATCATCCAAAATCCTCCTCTTTTTACACTCAACCACTTTGACGAAGACTTTAAAGAGGACATAATTCTTACTTTTTTCGAAAAAGGTTCCAATGTCCTGGATGCCTATAACAAAGAAAAAGCTTCTTTCTATCCATTTCTTTTTTCCACAATCTTGACTTTGATAAACACAAAAAGAAAAAATCTTGCTATCCAGTGTATAAAAGAAAATGTAAACATAGGAGAAGGAATTTCATTTTTGGAAGAAAAAGAAATCCGCTACAAAAATTATTCTCATCACTTTGCTGAACTCAAACCAAAATTTTATGACAAAGATTTTCAAAATATTGAAAAAATTAGGGAAAAGTTTAACGCTCCCAACATGAATAATTTTGATAAAAAAATTCTGGTTCTTGCCATGAAATCTTCGTATTACATAACAGACAGGCAAATCAAAAGAGTGTGCGAATTGTACAATATTGAAGAAAAAGCTTTTTATGCAGCAGTCCAATACTGCAAAACTTCTATTCAAAAGAAAAGAGATAGAAGGGCCATTGCCGAACACAGGAGAAATATGGCCTACTATCATCATAAAAGATATGAAAAGCAGTTAGAAAAACTTCCTGACGAAGAAAAAACTCATGATTTAAAAAATTTTATCATCAAAAAAGATGAAAGGCAGTGCAATACCTGGCAGGCCATGAATCAAAAATTAAAAGATGGATTTTTGTATTTGCGGCCCACGAATAAAACTGTAGCTAGTATTCTTGGGATTTGCGAAAGGCAGGTTTCTTACTATCTAAACTGGGTAAAAAATGAAAGTCTAAAAAAGAAATGAATTGTTTAAAATCAAATTTTTCACTATATTTTCATTATGAAAATTTATTTAGCAACTGGAAATAAAAACAAAAAACGAGAAATGTGTGAATTATTGCCAGAACACACTATTTTAATTCCTTCCGATGAAAATATTGAATTTGATCCTGAAGAAAACGGCAAAACATTTTATGAAAACAGTCTGATTAAAGCAAAAACTTTGTACGAAATCACAGGCTGCCCTGTTATTGCTGATGATTCGGGTATTTGCGTGGATGCTTTGGGTGGGGCTCCAGGCATTTATTCTTCCCGCTACGCCGGTCCTGCTTTTATGCAAGGCAAACCTGATGGTTCAAAAATCAGTCAGGATGAACAAAATATCTTCCTTATCAATCAATTAAATGATGCTATCAAAAATGGAAATCTTCCAAAAGCTCCTTACCTGCATGGGCCACGCTCTTGCCTCTACACTTGTGCTATGGTTATGTATTGCGGAAATGACCATCTTTATGTTGCACAGGAAACTTTTGAAGGTTGCCTGATTGGTGATATTAGTGAAAAAGCTGGTGACGGAGGATTTGGCTACGACCCTATTGTTTTCCTGCCAGAATATAATAAAACTGTTGCCCAGATTACCGCTGATGAAAAAAATGCAATTTCCCACCGAGGAAAAGCGGTCAGGGCTTTAAAGCGAATAATTGGTGACAATTTCTAAAAAAGGAGTTGATTTGTAGAGATGCCTGAGTTTTACGCTCAGGTATTTTTTTTTGATTTTTTAATTTTTTTCTTAAAGTTTTTTCTAATGATAACCGATATTTAAATCAGAAGTGTCATGATTGCAACGTCTTCGTAGAAGCGTCGGTCAGACTTTTCTGGCAAAAATGTGTAGATGTAGCCTTGTAAACAACATTTACGCATTTTTGCATTTTTTTCACAGAAGAAAGGATTCTTCTGTATACATTCCAAGGAGGAATACTATGGTTATCAACCACAACATGTCGGCAATGTTTGCCAATCGTCAACTCGGCGTGACAGGAACATCTCTTGATAAAGATATGGAAAAACTGTCATCAGGTATGAGAATCAATCGTGCAGGCGATGATGCTTCAGGACTCGCTGTATCTGAAAAGATGCGCAGTCAGATTCGTGGCTTGAACCAGGCTTCACAGAATGCTTCAAACGGTATCAGCTTCATTCAGACAACAGAAGGTTATCTGCAGGAAACAACTGATATTATGCAGCGTATTCGTGAACTCGCTGTTCAGTCATCAAACGGAATTTATTCTGCTGAAGATCGTATGCAGATTCAGGTTGAAATTTCAGCACTTGTTTCTGAAGTTGATAGAATTGCAAGTTCCGCTCAGTTCAACGGAATGAACATGCTTACTGGCCGTTTTGCACAGCCTACAGGAGAAAACACTGTAACTGCTTCTATGTGGTTCCATATTGGAGCAAACATGGATCAGAGAGTTCAGGTATTTGTTGGTACAATGTCAGCATCTGCCCTTGGACTTCGCGAAATTGGATCAGAAGAAAAGATTTCACTTGCTACACCGGAAGATGCCAACCGCGCAATCGGTACTATTGACGAAGGACTTAAAAAGATCAACAAACAGCGTGCTGATCTTGGTGCTTACCAGAACCGTCTTGAACTCACAGTTAAAGGTCTTGATATCGGAGCTGAAAACTTGCAGGCTTCTGAATCTCGTATCCGCGACGTTGATATGGCTTCACAGATGGTTGAATTCACAAAGAATTCTGTTTTGCAGCAGGCTGGAACTGCTATGTTGGCTCAGGCTAACTCTCAGTCTCAGAATGTATTGTCTTTACTCAGATAGTAAGTTATAATTAGTTTTTGTGGATTGACTTTGTTGGTCCACAAAACTAATTATTGTGCGGTGTTTTTTTTCTACTCTACTCTTTGCTTTTTATCCAAAAACATCGTAAAATTGGTTTAGTAAATTTTCCTTTTGGAAGATTTATTATTATTTTTGATTTTAAACATTTACTTTCAGATAAGTGTTGTTCTTTGACATAGTGCAATTTATGTTTTTGCCGGTGGCAGCAAGAACAGTCGGTTTAATCACACACAACTTTAGACTGACTATTCCTGCTGAATAGGTCTGAAACTAAGTTAGAGGCGCAGTACTAACTTAGCCTTCACCTGCAGGACACAAATCATGATGATTAGTGTTTTTAAGTAAACATGGAGGGCACAACTATGATTATTAATCACAATATGAGTTCTCTTTATGCAGATCGCGTATTGAACATTTCTAATGATTCAATTCAGAAAAGCATGGAGAAACTTTCTTCTGGTGAACGCATCAATCGCGCCGGAGACGATGCATCAGGACTTGCTGTATCAGAAAAGATGCGCAGCCAAATTCGTGGATTGAACCAGGCTTCAAAGAACATCCAGAATGGTGTTTCTTTCATTCAGACAACTGAAGGTTATTTGACTGAAACAACAGACATTCTTCAGCGTGTTCGTGAACTTGCTGTACAGTCAGCAAACGGAATTTACAGCGATGAAGATCGTATGCAGATTCAGGTTGAAGTATCTCAGCTTGTTGCTGAAGTAGACCGCATTGCTAGTCAGGCTCAGTTCAATGGTATGAATATGTTAACAGGACGCTTTGCAGAAGCTGGTGATGCTGTTATGCAGTTCCAGATTGGTGCAAACGTTGACCAGAACACACGAGTTTACATCGGTACAATGACTTCTGAAGCTCTTGGTCTCAAGGGTGCTCAGGGTGGCGATGAACAGATTTCTATTGCAACACCTGATGAAGCAAACATGACTCTTGCTGCTATTGATTCAGCTTTGACAAATGTTGCAAAACAGAGAGCAGATCTTGGTGCTTACCAGAACCGCTTTGAAATGGCTGCAAAGGGTGTAAACATTGCTGCAGAAAACACACAGGCTGCAGAATCACGTATTCGTGATACAGACATGGCTTCTGAAATGGTTGAATTCACAAAGAACTCAATACTTACACAGGCCGGTACTGCAATGCTCGCACAGGCTAACTCTCAGTCACAGACTGTTTTGAGCTTGTTACAGTAGAAAAATTGGAACTTAAGAGACTTCTAGATGTCATCTTTTAGGTTCTAAAAACAATTTGAAGTGGAAGGGGATGCGCCCCCCTTCCCTTTCTTTTGCAAGTTTTACAATGTATATATTAAAAAACTCAAGGAGGAGAACTATGAATGCAATCAGTAATTCAATGGTTCGTGTGGCAATGGATGGCCAGACTCTTTATAATTCAAAAATACAGAGTACAGCTTCAAATGGTAGTAAGACACAAGCAGTTGTACAACAATCCATAACTCCCACAGGAGCCCAAGTTGCACAAAATCTTGAGCAGTCAATGGCAGAAATAAAAGCCAACTCTCAGGAATTACAAAAAATGTCTGAAATGGTAGCCGGAAATAAGCTCCAGTTCAGCGTAAATAAAGAATTAAATACAGTGGTAGTTTCTATCGTAGATTCAGCTACAGATCAGGTAGTAAAGCAGATTCCTTCGGAGGATATGCTCAAACTTAAATCTAGAATTAGAAAAGCCATTGGGACGGTATTTGACCAAGTAATATAAATTTATGGCTGGAATTAGTATCCCAGGCGTTACTGATAAGTATAATACGAATGAAACAGTTGAAAAACTGATGCAAGTTGAAAGAGTTCCCCTAACCAGGGAAGAAAAACAACTTGAAACGTATAAATCCCAACAGAACGCCTGGAGAGACATTAATACTAAACTTTCATCACTCAGAGACTCTACAAAAACTCTCTACTCTTACGAAAATCCTTTTAACAATAAATTAACAACTTCTACAGACGAAAATGCTATAACGGCAGAAGCAAATCGCAGTGCCCAGTTACAATCTTTTAAAATTGATGTAATCCAGGCTGCAAGTTCGGACAGATTTTTATCAGCAGAACTTGAAAATGACTTTAAGGTACCGGCTGGAACTTACACTTATAAAGTTGGCGAAAAATCAATCAATATGAATTGGAAAGGCGGTTCTTTAAAAGATTTTTCGGCTGCAATCAACAAAAGAGGAAACGGCGTCATAAAATCATCAATAATCGGGGCTAGTACGGGAAAAAAATCCTTATTGATTGAAGCTGTTCCTACCGGAAAAGAAAACCGCCTAATTTTTGAAAATGACGCCAAAACTTTTGCCTTTGACTCTGACATGATTGGAAAAGTTCAGCCCCAAACAACGACCTTCGGAAATAGCCAGGACGAAATTGCCCCAGTTCAGGAAATTATTTACGAAGATGAACCTTCATATATGCCAGCCTTGTCTCTCACAAAAACAAAATTGGACCAGGAAAATGTAAATGTTCAACCTAGGGGGGCTTATCAGATTGAAATTCCTGCAAAAGTAAAAGCTGACCAAAATCTTCATATTCAATTGACAATAAAAGCTAACGAAACTAGTGATATAACACCAGAAATAAATGAAAGTTTAGTACAACCAGAAATCCCGGACGCTGGTTTTGCGGAATTTGCGGGAATTGTTGTTTCAAATGCAGATTCTGATTCAAATCTTAATCTGCCAAAAGAACCGCCTGCCCCACTTGAACCGTATCAGACTGAATCAGTTTTGTATGCGGTAATGGAAGATGGCAGTGAAAAAGAAATCCCTACCCCGGACATTTTAAATGGAAAAATTCAAGAAATTGACGTAAATCCTAAAAATTATCCTGGACTAAAAGCTATAGCCGTAAGAAACAGAAATACTGGCACAGAACTGGAAGTTTCTTCTTTTTCGGCTTTGGATCCGACAACTGACTTGGGCTATGGTCCTAAAAATGCAATTTCGGTTGCAGATGACGCGGTGATTAAATATGAAGGTATTACAATCACAAGGCCTTCAAATAAAATTGATGATGTTGTCCCAGAAATCACCTTGAACATTCACGATAAAACCGAAAAAACAGCCACAATTGCGGTAAAACCTGATGTTGAATCTTCAAAAGATGCAATTTTGACTTTTGTGGGCCAATATAATCAGGCGGTGGCTGAACTAAATATCCTTTCTCAAAATAAATCAGAAATTATTGATGAATTGGATTATCTTACTGATGAAGAAAAAGACGCTGAGAGAGAAAAACTTGGAATGTTTTCTACAGATTTTTCTTTGACCAACATAAAATCAAATATGCAGTCAATTGTTTCGGCAGGTTATAAATTTTCTGATAATGCGGAAGTAAATATGCTTTCACAGGTGGGAATTGGGACTAATCAGAGTGGATTTTCTGGTGGATATTCGCAGAGTAAACTTCGTGGTTATTTGGAAATTGACGAAAAAAAATTGGATGCGGCACTGGAAAATCACCTGGACGATATAAAATCGATTTTTGGTTATGATTCTGATGGAGATTTGATTGTTGATTCAGGAGTTGCCTATCAGCTTGATAAGCAACTTGCGGCTTACACCCAAACAGGCGGAATTCTTGCGATGAAAACTTCTAGTTTGGATTCCAAGATAAAATCATCAGAACAAAAAATCACAAAACTTGAATCTCAAATGGACGAAAAGGAAGCCCAGTTAAAAAGTAAATACAGCCAGATGGAAAGTTCACTGAACAGCCTGGAAAGCCAGCAAAACAGCATTTCGAACTTTTCTAAGCAGAATTCAAATAATAAATAAAGGGCATCTCTGATTTTAGAGCAACCCTAAATATTAATTTCAAAAAATCCGATAATCAAAAAGTAGATAAATGTTTAGTTGGCAAGCTCGGAATGACACATACAGTCCCCCAAAATGGCAACTAAAAAAAGAGGAAATTTATGATTGATTTTTATATTAACGGACAACAAATTGATGTACAGATTGAAGATGAAGAAACTATTGGCGACGTTCTCCACTCTTTTGAACAGACCTGCGAGGAAAACAAAGCTGCTGTAATTGGAATTACGGTTGACGGAAAACAAATTACAGCTGATATTTTTGATGATGAAGCTAAAAAGCCCCTGGGTAAAAATACAAAATTTGAGTTTTCGGTAGTGACGGAAGATGACATAAAGGCAAGTTTTGTAAGACTTTCCCAACTTTTTAACGAACTAGCTGGAAAAATGGAAGAAGTTCCTGTTGCCCTGCAGAACGGAAAAAATCTGGAAGTTGCAGAATCAATTAAAAATGTAGCAGACAGCATTGACCAGTTCTGTCATATTGCGACTTTGGCAAGCCTTTTCCCAGAAACTTTTACCCAGACCTGTATAAATGGTATGAATTTTAAAGAATTTTTTGCTGATTTTGCCCCAATCCTAAAAGATTTTGAAGAAGCCCTGCAAAACAATGATTCTGTTATGATTGGCGATTTATCTGAATACGAAATTTGCCCAAGATTACAGGCAATTTCTCAGGCCCTGCAAAAAATGTAGAACTAAAAACCAGGAGGAATCCTATGAAGTTTTTTTTATACACCGGTGGCTCAGGTATGCCCCTGGAAGCAAGACATACAGCCCCACTTTTCACAATTCTTCTTGTAATGATTCTTGTTTGTGCTTTTATAGTTTTAATTGGATTTTTAGCAAAAAAACTGGCCCAATATCATAAATCCGAAAAATATATCCAGAAAGAGCAAAATAGAAAAACAAAAAAATCTGATATAAAAGCTCTGGCTAAAAAAACAAATCTTACAGCGGAAGACCAGGCAATTTTATGGGAAGTTTGCCAGGTCATAGACTGTAATAATATCACCTATAAGCTAAAAACAAATTCGGACATCATAGATTTATTCAGAAATGCTTATAATCTGATGAAAGCCCGAAACCTTTTTAATGACATTAAAATGAACAATTTTTTCAACTGTCTTTTTAAGCTGGAAATGATGATTGCCCAAAACAAAAAAGTTCTTTCTACCCAGCAAATTCCGGTCGGGTCAATCATTTTTTATATTGCTGAAGATGGAGAACAGTTGCCTTTTACGGTTTTAAGCAATTCCAGGGATAATTTTATTGTCGAAATTCCAGATTTTATTTACAAAAGTCCAAGAAGGCCCCAAATTCTTGTAAGATGCCGCTTCACTTTTAAAAATTTACAGGGACTTACCCACAATTTTGTTTCCAGAGTAATCCGCTACGAAGAAAGAGATGGGGCTTACAAAGCAGTGATTGCCCACACCGACCAGTTGCAAAGCCAGGCAAATCGTCATTTTAAGCGTGAATTTATGAATGAAAAATGCATTTTTTCGCCTGTTTCAATCAATAAAAAAGCCCAGAATTCTAAAGATGATGAAGAAAAATATATTTTTTCAGATAAAATTTACATGGGAAAATTGTCGAATATTTCGGCAGGTGGATGCTGCATTCAAACTGACCTTCCTATCAAAGAAAATCAATATTTATGCGTAATTATTCCGACTATGGGGATTAGAGAAAGATTGGTTGGAATTATAAAACAGTCACGAAAACTTCCAACGGGACTTTTTGCCATACACATTCAATTTACGAAGATTTCGACGGCAAGCAAAAATTTAATTTACACTTTGGTATATAAATTTGAATTATAGGAGATTTTGGATTTTTCAAAATCCTGCTCATACAAAATTCTGCCCATACTTGAAGTTAGCCATTTTCTAACATATAATTATAGAACTATGCGATGGCTAATAATTACAAAAAATACTGAACTTTATAATAAAATCGAGTCTAGCCTGCTTTTGGCAGACAAAAAAAATAAATCTAACCTTTGTGATTTAGAGGCAGAAAATCTAGCAAAAGCAAAAAAAAATTTTAAAGAACTGGCGGGCTGCTTTATTTTTGCTGATAATGAAAACAACTTGTCCGAAAATAATAAAATCATTCTTTCCAGCCTGATTGGTTATTTTGCCTTTGATAAAATCCCTGTGTATACAAATTTGTCTTTTTTGCTTGCTGGTAAGATTTTTTCAAAAGATGTTGTAAAAAAAGTTGCCATAGATGAAGTCGAATCCTATATTTCAAAAAAATATTCTTCCATGAAAGAAGCGTCTGTAAAAAGACTTGCCAAAAATAAACTTCTGAACCGGGGAATTCCTTTTACCCCGGACTGTTTTGCAACTTACATAGCAAAAGACAAAATTGAAGTTGTAAATGAATTTCTGCAAGCCGGCATGAGTGTAAATTCTCGGGACGATATGGGAGTTCCAATGCTCAACATTGCCACCCGCAACGATAATTTTGATTTTACAAAAATGCTGCTGGATTTAGGAGCAGACTTAAACGCTTCTTCCGATGACCGAGGCTACACTGCAGTCATGGACGCTGTTTGGCGAGGAAACGAAAAAATCACAAAATTTCTTATAGAAAAAGGGGCTGATTTGAACACCATCAACAAAGAAGGTCAGACAAATCTGATTTTGGCGGTTGGTGCAAATCGTGAAAACCTTGTAAAAATCCTGGCAGAAAATGGTTCTGACCCTGATGTCAAAGATATGATGGGAATGAGTGCCTACACTTATGCGAATTTGTTTAAAAAAACAAATATCGTAGAAATTTTAAAGCCTTATCATAAAGAGTAGAAAAAAAGTAACTATTGAGATTCCGGAACAAGTCCGGAATGACGGTGTTTCTGAATAATTACTACAAAAAAAGGTCTGAAGAACTGATGGATTGTTCTCCAGACCTTAAAGGGCATCTCTGAAAAATCATTTTCAATGCTTTTTCAGAGATGCCTGCGAGTTTTAATTCGTTGATATAGCACGAATTAAAACGTCGCGTTTTCAAAGTTGCCTCTAAAAATTGCAATTTTTAGAGGCTCCCTAATTTTTTTCTTTTTGCTTTTCTTTTACGAGGTCAGGCTAAGCATTAGCCTAAGCCCTACCCCTATTTGCTAGAACTTCAAGGATTATCGCTTCAAGCTCAAAACTGTATCAAGCAGAGTATCTGCTGTCTGAATTGTCTTTGCATTTGACTGGAAACCGCGCTGGGTTACAATCATATCTGTCATCTGTTCAGAAAGGTCAACGTTTGACATTTCCAAAGCACCAGCCATCAATGTTCCTTTTCCTGCAACTCCAGATTCACCGATGCGGGCCATTCCTGAGTTGTTTGATTCAACATAAGTGTTGTCACCGGCTTTTTCCAAACCACGGTCATTTGCGAATGTTGCCATTGCAATCTGTCCGATTGTGCGGTTTGTACCATTTGAATAAACTCCGGTAATAATTCCACTTGAATCAATCTTAAAATTATCAAGATAGCCCATCGTGTAGCCGTCCTGGTAGAAGGCTTTTGTTGTAGATTTAGAAGCCGACTGGGTGATTGTATCTTTGAAAGACCCAATTGTTCCCAGATTAATATTCAATGTCTGGCGGTAAGGGTTTCCGTCTGCATCATTATTTGATTCTGCAACCGCAAAAGATGTCTGCAAAACAATCTGTCCTTCTGGATTGGTTACGTTGCCGGCAGTATCTGTTACAGATTCCAAAGCACCGTAGTTATCAAAATTTACAAGGAAAGTATTTCCAAGACCGTCTGTTGTACCAAGTCCTACTCTGGTCTGAGTATAATCAGCATTGTCTGGGTCAATCTGGACTGTAGCTTCCCACTGGTTAGGATTTCCAACTACACGGCGGAAAGAAACTGAAAGCATATGTTCGTTTCCAAAACTGTCGTAGATTTTCTGTTCTGTACCCCAAGTTCCCTTGTAAATATCATCAGCAGAAGCACCTTCCTGAATTTCTGGGGTATTTTTATTCAAGTTGCAGGCAAATTTTACATTTGTTGTTTCTTTTGCAGGATCTTTTGAACCTACAGGAATAATCAAATCTTCTGGAGTTGCGGCAGTAGAAACCAGGTTTTGGCCGTTTACTTCTTCAGCCATCCATCCCTGAACCCTCATACCATTTGCAGGGTTTACCAGAGTTCCGTCAGAATCCAAGCCAAAAGAACCGTTTCTAGTGTAATAAGATTCTTCCCCACTCTTCATTACAAAAAATCCATTTCCTTGAATTGCAAGGTCGGTCGAAATACCTGTTGACTGCAAGTTACCCTGAGTAAATACGTTATCGATAGAAGCAACTGTCATTCCAAGTCCAACTTCTTTAGGATTTACGCCACCAAGTTCATCAGTTGGTTTTGCAGCTCCACTCAACTGCTGGCTAATCATATCCTGGAAGTTTACCCGGCCTCTTTTAAAACCGTTTGTATTAACGTTTGAAATGTTATTACCAATTACATCCATTCTTGTCTGATGATTCTGCAATCCAGAAACGCCAGAATAAAGTGATCTCATCATATACTTATCCCTCTTTTATCAAATTTAGTTAGCGTAAATCGCTGCAATTTTATCCATGCTATAATACATACCGTTTACAAGAATCTGTGGATTTTCCCCTCGAGTTGCCCCTTCCACAACGCCTGTAGTGGTTGTATCACCAATATTCAATTCAACTGTCTTACCTAATGTTGAAGCCGCTTCTGAACTGTTAATAAAAGAAGCCATTTTACTAAAAGATGTACTCATATTTGTCATCTGTTCAAGTGATGAAAACTGAGCCATTTGTGAGATAAACTCAGTGTCTTCCATCGGACTTGTCGGGTCTTGATTTGAGAGCTGGGTAATAAGCAGCTTCAAAAAGTCATCTTTTCCTAATTCACTGGAAGATTTTCTTCCCTCTTTTACAAGTGTTTTGTTATAGTTGTTGACTTGATTTTCAACAGCCAGTTTTTCACTTGCGTTCATTTGTGTGTTAAGTAGTTCCATCATTTCTCCTTTACACTATTTTTTCTTTATATCGTCAATTTAAGCAACGATGTTTACAGAATAATTCGAAATATCCTGGGTATTTTGAATTATGTTTTCCAGCTCAGCATCTAAAGCCGAAGCCTTGTTATCATAAACATATTTTCCAAGAAGATTTCTGCCATCATCCTGATTTTCAAAGCCCATATTCTGGTTAAATGAGCCACCGTTATTAAATGCAACATCAAAATTTGCAGAATCAAAGCCATTTTTTATAAATGCTTCCCGCAAAGTTTCCGCATTGTCCTTAAAAACTTCCAGGGCCTCTTTTGTTGCAACAGTGATATGACCAGAAATTGATTTTCCATCCAAAGAAAGATGAATTTTCACATTTCCCAGGTCGTCCGGATGCAGAACAAGGTTGATTGTTCCCTGATTGTTGTCTTTTAAGACCAGATTTCCGGCTTTTACAAATTCCGGTGCAGAATTTCTAATCTGATTATTGAGCATCTGCTGGAAATTTGAAGTCGAAGAAGAAGCTGTCTGATTATTGAGCGAAAGAACATCTGCATTGATATTCTGATTTAAGTCCATGGTCATTGTTGCAGAATTTTCACCAGTAACTTTTACTTCAGAAATTTTCAGGTTTGATTTTTTTTCAGTAGCAATTTCGCTGTCGCTCTGGGTGCGGAGGTCTTCCACTTTAATTTTTCCGTCTTTATCCAAAGTTAATTCTTTTTCTTCTTTTGGATTTTTTTCAGAAAAATTAAATTCCCCTATCTGACTTTCATTTTCAGTAGTTTTTACGATATTTGCTGATAAATCCACAGAATTTTCAGAAAGAAGCAGGTCCTGTCCGCCATCTTCATTTCCGCTTCCATTTTGCTCGGTCAAGTCAGTTTTGTCAGTTTTATCTGTGATATTTTGCAAATTGAGGGCAAATTTTGATACGTCGCCGGCATCTGCTTCA
Source organism: uncultured Treponema sp. (assembly GCA_964525075.1). Taxonomy (GTDB): domain Bacteria; phylum Spirochaetota; class Spirochaetia; order Treponematales; family Treponemataceae; genus Treponema_D. Next base: position 2,669 of record CAZGDL010000025.1, on the reverse strand, counting down.
GAAGTTTTATCTTCGGTAAGTTCATTTATTTTTGCAAAATCTTTTGAAGATAATTTTTTTTCATTTTTAGAAAGATTATCATCGTTTTTGGTGATTTTTTTCTCTTTTTCCTGATTTTCGCCCTTATCTGTCACAGCCAAATTCTGATTTTCATCATTTTTTACGACTTTTTCATCAGATTTTTTGTCAGATTCTTTACTTTCCGAAACTTCATCATTTTGCGAAACTTTTTTATCATTCTGATTTTCTTCTGTTTTAGAACTTGCTTGAGTTTTCTGATCGGAAGTCACAGATTCTGAACTTGCAGAATTTTGGCTCACGCTAGAAACAGATTTAGAAACAGATGAGTTTTCGCTATTTTCGCCATTTTGATAATAGGAAAGATAATCTGAAAAAGCCTTAGATGAACTTTGAATTGGAGAATCTTTTACTGTGGTAGATAATTGTAAATTCTGGATTTGAAGAGGATTTACGATAATATCTGTAATTGCCTGATAAGACACTTGGCAAATCTCCTTAAACAGTTGAAGATTTGCCAGTCTGAAGGTTATTCCAGAGTCTCTGGTTTACTAATCATCTTGCGCTGTATTTCTGCAGCCCGCTCAGATGGCATTAAAGACAACCAGTAAGATCCCATGGAAGAAGAACCACTCGCTGCCGCCAATTCTTCGACCTTGCGCAGGACATCAATTACTGTCTGATCATCCATTGCAAGAAGAATACCAACCGCTGCCTGTGGTGTCATACCATTCAGATTATTAGCAATCTGTTCAACGTTTATATTCTTATCATCGTATTTTTTTACGGTCGAGTTAAATGTTTTTTCTCTTTCTTCCTGATTTTTTTCACGCTCAGCAAGTTCTGCCGAAACCTGTTCATTTTGTTTTTCAACCGCTTCAATATCAGCCTGGCGTTTATCTAGTTCTTCTTTGTAAATATCCAGGGCCTGACGCTGTTTGAGCAGGCGGTCTTCATCAAGATTTGCGACAAGGGGTTTTGTTTGGGTGGCAGTTGTAGAAGTTTGAGGAGCTTTATGCATCAAAGTATACAGTGGAGAAAAAATTGATTTTACATGGACTACGCCCAGGTAATCGAACCAGAGTAATCCTCCCACTATCAGAATGAGAATAATGATTAAAAGGACAAATGTTTTTCCTAAACTCTTCTTAAATGACATAAAACCCCTCTATTTCCCCTAAATTTTTAGTCAATTAAACCAGCAATTGCAGTTCCCAAAGTAATATCATTATCACAAGAAACAATATTCCAGTTGATTCCCAATTGTTTTGTCAAAACTTCATCAAGATAAGCGTTTACCCGCTCTTTGATTTTGTAAGTTTTGAAGAATGTCGTTCCATCACACAAAATGCAAATTGGCTGGGCTGCATTTTTGCCTTTGCCAGTCTGAATTGCACAGGCGGTAAGAATTGCAGCAGAATAGCGGGCAGAACGTTCAACAATTGCATTAAGAATCTGGAAAATTCTGTCAGCATCTTCGTCATCTGCAATTTCGGCAACAATTTTTCCCAAAGAACAATCTTTATTGTAAGGCCCGTGAAGGAATTTATCCATTTCGATTAAAGTAAGCATTTCCAGTTTTAAGATAGCTTCTTCTGTTTTTTTAGAAAAAAGACCGTCTTTTGCTGCAGCCTGTAAAGCGTACCAAGAAAGAGGTCCTAAATAAGCCCCAGAACAAAGTTTTTCAAGGTAAAAAGCATTTGGATTGTTTGTTGTGTTAGCAAAAGCAATATCAAAATCAGAACGATTAACATCCAAGAATTTTCCACTTTCACAAACAATAATCTGCTTTTTGATTTTATATTCATCACAATCAGGCTGTAGGTAAGCCGCATTCATACCAGTTCCCAAAATAAATCCGATATATGACGAATATTTATCACCATCAGAAGCACAAGCAGCCCCGGCAAGCAGGGCAGAAACTGTGTCATTACACATAGTAATGCGTTTGATAGAATTCCAGCCATGGGCAGTCAAAACTTCTTTCAGACATTTTCCAATTTCACAACCGACAACTTCAGGAGCTTTTACTTCTTTTGAAAAACCAAGGAGAACGCCATCACCATTTTCTTTAATTTCCATAGGGTAAGAAAAACAGAAACCAATTCGATCAGCCTTATTTTTCAAATGTTCAAGATTTTTTGCAAACTGTTCAAAAAATTCAACTTTGGAAAGTTCTTTTTCAACCCCCGGCATTTTTGTTTTTTCCATATCAGAAATGACAGGCTGGCCAGCATCATCAAAAGTAACCAGACAAGAGCGGAAATTTGTACCGCCGGCATCAATTACAATTACAGATTTTCCTTTGGCAGAAGAAGCTGGAGGATTACAGAAAGTGCGAATCATATCCTGATTTGACTTTTCCTTTCTAAGACCTTTGCCCATATCATCAAGAATAGCCTGGGCAACAGACAATACATCAACATGATTTACGAAATTGTGACGTGACAAAAAAGAACTAACAGCATAATTCATAATATTATTCCTATGTTTAAATATACGACATTATACTATTAAACGGTCATAATATCAAACTCAATTCTTTTTATAAGGGCGTTCCGGCACAAGTGCCGTCGCTACGTTACGGGTTCCGCTATCGCTCCAGCCTCCTCACTACGCCTACGGCTCCGTTGCGGTGGCCGGCTACGCCG
>CAZGDL010000024.1:16153-18213 GCA_964525075.1 uncultured Treponema sp. | reverse complement strand
AGACAATACTGCAGAACGTGTAAAATGGGCAAAGGATTATTATTCAAAGGCAACGGCTGCAGGAATTCCTGTTGTTTTGTGGGATAACATGTGTACTTATGCAAGTACTGGTAATTCAACTTCCGGCGAAAACCACGGATATTTTAACCGCAAAACTTTGGAATGGTACTTCCCAGAAATCATCAATGCAATGATTGCCGAAGTTTACCAGCAGTAGGATAAAATAGCGTAGAAAATAGCAGGATAGTCACACAAGTCCAATTTCGCTAGAATGTCTTTCTGATTGGGAGCATAAAACTTTTTTCTAAAAATTGCCCTCAATCAGAAGTTGAAGTTATAGAAGCCCTAAAACAGGAATAAAAAATGACAGATCAGGAATTGGACAATTTTCTTGTTGAAACCTTAAAAAATATCCTAGCCGACACAAAAGAATGTGCCGACTACGTCAAAAATTTTCACACCCCAGAATATAAAGAAATCCAGGAAGATTACGCCTACGTCATAGAAGATATTTCAGATCTTTTGAAAACCGTCAAAGGGCTCGATGATTTAGCAGATTGTGATGATGACAGGATTGGTGATGTTTTTACTTATCTTGAATCTTATGCTGATAATTTTGTTATTTCCCAGGAGCCTGGCCAAAAAGAAAAAGATTTGGCAGAGTTTGAAAAAATCGAAAGCCTGCTAAATCTTTTTTATGATGAAGATGACGAGGATGATGGGGACAATGAGGACGAAAATCCGTAAAATGCTTTATCCCAATTATTTTACAGCTGATGTAGCCTATATTGTGCAGATTTTGTAAAAGTTTTATATTTCCATCATCAAAAAACAAAAAAGGAGATAAGAAAAATGGAACAGTCAATTAACACAAAATGTGTTCAGGCCGGCTATACACCTGGTAATGGAGAACCTCGCCAGATTCCAATCATTCAGTCAACAACATTCAAGTATGACACAAGCGAAGAAATGGGGGCTCTTTTTGATTTACAAAAAACCGGCTATTTTTACACCCGTTTACAGAATCCTACAAATGACTTTGTAGCTGCAAAAATTGCCGCTTTGGAAGGTGGAACTGCTGCCATGCTTACATCTTCTGGCCAGGCCGCAAACTTTTTTGCACTTTTTAATATTTGTGAAGCTGGCAGCCACATCGTTGCTTCTTCATCAATTTATGGTGGAACATTTAATCTTATTTCTACAACTTTAAAAAAGATGGGAATTGACGCAACTTTTGTTGAACCGGACGCAAGCGAAGAAGAACTGAATAAGGCCTTTCAGCGAAATACTCGGGCAGTTTTTGGAGAAACAATTGCAAATCCTGCTCTGACAGTTTTGGATATTGAAAAATTCGCCAAAGTTGCCCATGCCCACAACGTTCCTCTCATTGTTGATAATACATTCCCAACTCCAGTTAACTGCCGCCCAATAGAGTGGGGGGCTGATATTGTTACTCATTCAACAACAAAATATATGGACGGCCACGGCTCTTGTGTTGGTGGTGCTATTGTTGATGCCGGAAAATTTGACTGGCTGGCTCATAAAGATATGTACCCAGGACTTGCAACTCCAGACGAAAGTTATCACGGAGTAAATTACGCAGAACAATTTGGCAAGGGTGGTGCATTTATCACAAAGGCTACCTGCCAGCTTATGCGTGATTTAGGCTCAATTCAGGCTCCAATGCACGCTTATATTTTGAATTTGGGATTGGAATCTCTCCACATTAGAATGCCTCGCCATGTTGAAAACGGCCAGGCTGTTGCAGAATTCCTTGAAGCCCAGCCTCAGGTTTTGAGCGTTAATTATTCGGGATTGAAATCAAATAAATATTACGAACTTGCTCAAAAATATCTGCCAAATGGTGGTTGTGGTGTCGTTTCTTTTGAATTGAAAGGCGGCCGTTCTGCAGCAGAAAAGTTTATGAAGGCCCTTAAACTTTGTGCAATTGAAACTCACGTTGCCGACGCTCGTTCTTGCTGTTTGAATCCGGCAACATCAACTCATCGCCAGATGTCTGATGAACAGTTGGCTGCAGCTGGAATTCCGGCAGGTCTTAT
>CAZGDL010000024.1:12874-16053 GCA_964525075.1 uncultured Treponema sp. | reverse complement strand
TTTTTACTATCTTTTTATTTTACAATAATCCCGCCACCCAAAATGACGTTATCCTTGTAAATTACAACAGACTGGCCTGGAGTTACCGCATTCTGGCACTGGTCAAAAGTAAATTTCCACGGCTGCCCCTTATAATCATAAGTATCATCTGATGTTGGATTATAGCGTTCGATTGTTGCCATAATAGACTTGCTTCTCAGGCGAATTTTTATCATTGCTTCAAAAGTTTCGTTTGGTTCAATATTGCCCGGCCACACAAAATCATCAGCAATCAAGGAAGATGATGATAAATCGGCTTTCTCTGCCAGTACAATCTGATTTTTTTCTGCATCAATTTTCTGGACATAAAGAGGATTTTTTGACGAAACGCCAAGTCCTCGGCGCTGCCCGATAGTGTAATGTTCAATTCCCCGGTGTCGGCCTAAAACTTTGCCATTTATATCAACAAAATCCCCAGGAATAGAAGGTTTATCTGCAAAAAGTAAATCAAAATAGGTCGAATCTATAAAATCCTGGCTTTCCCTACGGTCTGCCGCTTCAAGTCCAGCTTTTTTAGCCAAGTCAAAAACCTCTGATTTTTGAACTCTGGCCAGCGGAAATCGGACTTTTTCCAAAAGTTCAGATGGCAGGCGATACAGAAAATAGGTCTGGTCTTTTGAAATATCGTTTGCACAAGCAATCATGCAAGGTTTTTTATCAGTTCCCCAAAGACCTTCTTTTGGACGGACAATCATGGCGTAGTGGCCTGTACAAAAATAATCAAAGTGAATATCCAGTTTTTTAAGACCTTCCAAAAGGGCCCCGAATTTTATAAAACGATTACAGCGGATGCAAGGGTTCGGGGTTTTTCCTGCCCGATATTCGTTTTTAAAATATTCCAGAACTTCCTTGTTGTATTCTTGACTTACATCAACTACGTGATATTCAATTTCCTGTTGCTGGCAAAAACGTTTACATTCTTCAATATCTTCTTCTTCGCCAGGGCTGTAACAGGCGTCGTGAAAAGCTTTTTCTGCCTGAACTTCTGGGATATGGCCATCCCACAAAGACATAGTCACACCAATTACTTTGCAGCCTTTCTGTTTTAAAAGAAGGGCTGTAAGGGTAGAATCAACGCCTCCCGACATTCCAACTACTACAGTTGAACCTGCCGGTGGCAAATCTAAAGGTTCATAAGTCATAGAATTCATAAGATATATTTATACTAACAATAAAGTTTGTAGTCAATTTAGGCGAAATCGCCAGCTTAGGATTCTAAGCAGTTCCCTTTTATTTTACCTTAAAGAATTCAAAATCCCCTGGAAGCATGCGGATGTGGAAAATGGTTTCAACGTCTTCGCTGAACCTTTCCATTTGTTTTGTACAAACAGGCTTAATTTCCCGCGGTCGCCATGGTGACAGGTTATCATCATCAGGAATAATCTCTAAACCTTTAGAATTTCCCTTAATATGTATATTAAAGTCGACAGGAGCACAGCCATCATTAGTATAACAATACAATCCGAAGGCATCATTATCATAAGTAAAGAGCGAAACTCCATATCCACCGTCAATCCAGATTTTTCCCTGTCCCAAAAGTTCGTAGCGGAGGGCTGTCAAAACATCTTCTGGCAAATCACGAATTCTCGAAGGCATATCCGGCAGATTGATGACTTCAAAAATTCCTTCTCCATAAGTATCATACATAATTATTCCTTCGTGATATTCCCCATGGCCGGCATTCAATTTAGACCAAGTTGCATTATTTCTGTGTTCCAGCAAAGGAAAAGAGAGCGGATAAGCTGATTTTACATAATTTCTTCCATACAACCCGCTGACTGTAACCTGAAATTCATCGGCATCCAGACGACGGCCTCTATATCTGATAGAAGTTAAATCAGAGATTTTTTCGCCACCATTTTCTTCATTTTTCAAAGCCCCGATTACAAATCCATTTGTCGCAATAACTTTTCCACCTTTTGCCACAAAATCTTTAATTTTTCCGACAATTTGAGAATCTTTTAGTGAAGAAGCAGTTACAAGAAGAGTCGTAACTTTTGCATCAGAAGTATAAGTTGGAAAATATGGAGTCGGATTTACAGGAACGCCAATCATACCAAGATAATCTTCCAGGTGGTCTTCCCCTTGAGAATTACAAGGAATGTAAACTGCCAGCCCAGTAGGATTTCCGCAATCAGACAAAATCCTGTCAATTTTCTGGAACTGAAAGCCCAGTGGAGTTGCCCGCTTATTGTTGTAAAGAGCCGGCCAACAGAACATCATAATTTCTTTAGATTTTGAAAAAGCGGTAAGGTAAGCCTGCTCCAGGTAAGTATCAATTCTGTCACACTCAAAAGGATCAAACCAGCCACCACCGTTTTTTCCCGGAGCAAGGTTTTCCATGTAAAGGGGGAGTGAATAGCTCAAATAACGAGGCAAGTGCTGGTCTTGCTGAGCTCCGTGCCGCGTTTCGGTTCCGGTGTAAATTCCGTCAAAAATGTCTTTTTGTTCAAGGGGATTATAGCCCGTTTCCTGGTAACTTTCCCGCCAGTTAGGATATTTTATGATTATTTTAACATTTGGATTTACTTTTTTTGCCGGTTTGATGATAAGATTTTCAGAAACTTCCTTCATTTTTGCTAGGCGAAATTCTTCCCAAGACCGATTTCCTTTTTCTTTGATACAGTCCTGGCACATACACTGGGTAAAGAAAAAATCATCAATAATAAATTCATCAAAAAGTCCTGCTGTATATTCCGAAACTTCCTTTAAACGGTCTCGCATGGGTTGATTGCAGTAGCAAAAAGTGTCAAAAAGTCGGTGACGTTTTTTATCGGATTCATTCAAATTGGGCGTTACGGTCGTAATTCCGCCACTAACTTCAATTCCGTATTCTTTTAAAACTTTTTTTATCATTTGAATTTGTTCCCGGCGGGCAAATTGACCTCGGTAAGTTTCCAGATAAACTTTATCAATACCAACGTATTTTTGAAGCCAATCTGCTTCTTTTCTAAGTTCTTCTTCGCTGATGTGGTCAGCCCACTGAGCCACACAATATGTAACAGATTTAAAATTTTTGAACAAAGCCATAAAAAAAACTCCTGTAAAAACTATAATAGAGGGCAAAAATCCCTCGCAAACAAGTATAGCACAGAAGATTTTTTATAAACTCTATGAAAATTGTATAAAAGTGGAAATTT
>CAZGDL010000024.1:2949-12774 GCA_964525075.1 uncultured Treponema sp. | reverse complement strand
GAAAAACTACACTTATTTAATTTTAAAGAGTTCAAAAAATATGGAAACAACAAACAAAGAACGTAACTCGTTCACAGGATCTATCGGATTCGTTTTGGCTGCAGCAGGGTCTGCAGTTGGTTTGGGAAACATCTGGCGTTTCCCATATTTGGCTGCAAAAGATGGTGGCGGTTTATTTTTAGTCATTTACCTGATTCTTTCTTTTACATTTGGTTTTTCACTTTTGGCAACAGAAGTCGCAATTGGTAGAAAAACTCAGGAAAGTCCTTTAACCGCCTACAAAAAACTCCACAAAGGCTGGGGATTTTTGGGAATTTTCTCATTCGTAATTCCTTTAATCATTTATCCATACTACTGCGTAATTGGTGGCTGGGTTTTGAAATATCTTGCAACTTACATTTCATGGAATGGGGTAGCAGCAGTCCAGGATGGATATTTTAATACTTTTATCACCGGTTACTGGCAGCCAATTTTGTTCATGGCAATTTTTGCTATTGCTTCTTTCTATATAGTTTATAAAGGGGTTGAAAACGGCATCGAAAAATCATCAAAAATCCTTATGCCAATTCTTGTTATCATCATCCTCTTTATTTCTATTTATTCTTTGACCATAAAGCACACTGACGCTGACGGCACTACTAGAACAGGTCTTCAGGGCATGGCTTATTATTTAATTCCAAGTTTTAAAGGAATTACGGTAAAGAAATTTCTGATTATTTGTTTGGACGCTATGGGCCAGCTTTTCTACTCATTGAGTATCGCTATGGGAATTATGATTGCCTACGGTTCTTATATGAAGAAAAACGTAAATCTCGGAAAATCGGTAAATCAGATTGCAATTTTTGATACAGCCATTGCTTTCCTTGCCGGTTTGATGATTATTTCTTCTTGCTACGTATTCAATGGGGAAGAGGGAATGTCTGCAGGTCCTGGCCTTATGTTCGTAGCCCTGCCAAAAATCTTCAATTCTTTGGGAGCTTTCGGAAACATCATCGGAATCATCTTCTTTGTGATGGTTTTGTTTGCCGCTTTGACAAGTGCCGTTTCAATTTTGGAAGCAATTGTTTCTAGTATGATTGATAAATTCAAATGGAGCCGCAAAAAGTCAACTTTGATTATGGCCGGAATTACTTTTGTGATTGCAGTTATCGTTTGTCTTGGTTACAACTTGTTCTATTTCGAAATGATGTTGCCAAACGGTTCAAAAGCTCAGATTTTGGATGTTATGGATTACACTTCAAACAATATTTTAATGCCGATCACAAGTCTTCTTACCTGTGTTCTGATTGGCTGGATTTGTAAACCTAAAACAACAATTGACGAAATTACCTTGAACGGCGAAAAATTTGGTCGCAAAGGTTTGTACATTGTTATGCTTAAATACATAGCCCCAGTTCTGCTTTTTGTTTTGCTTCTTACTTCCTTCGGGTTATTTAACTAAATTTTGCAAAATCTGTCGAATTTTTTTGTTATAAATTAATTGTTTTGGTATAATATTGTGTAATGAAGATTGATAATGTAAGCGTTCCAGTTAGTCCAGAAAAGATTCAGACCGCAGTTGATAGCGGGGAAGAGATTGAAATTATTGGCTACACTCTTTCTAGAGAGTTTGAAGAGTTTGTTAATAATGTACTTACTCTCTTCCTGGCTTGTTGTCATCAAGAAGCCGCTCTAAGTACCTTGTCTTACAGTTCCGAAGAACTTCTTGCAAATGCAAATAAGGCAAATGCAAAACGAGTATTTTTCCAGGATAAAGGATTAGATATCGAAAATCCTGATGATTACAAGGAAGGAATGATAACTTTTAGTACAGAAACAACTGTCAACAAAGTTTATTATCAGAATTTGCAAAAAGAAAATGACCTTTATATCAAATATATTTTGTCGTTGAAAAATAATGTCATTAAGATTGAAGTTATAAACAAAGCAACTTTGACAGACACCGAAACAAAGCGAATCCATCACAAAATGGATAGTGCAAAAAAATATAGCAGTATGGAAGAAGCCCTTACTGATATTGACAAAACCGAAGGTTCTGGGCTTGGTCTTATCATCATCATTCTTATGCTAAAACAGATTGGTATTCAAAAAGAATGTTTACAGGTAGAAAGTACTGCCAGCGAAACAATCGCAAGAATTGTTCTGCCTGTAAATGAAATTACTCTTTCTGCAACAGCAAGTTACGAAGAAGAAGTTGGATTGGAGTTTATTTAATTAGGTTTTATAAGAAAATAAAAAGACTGCTGGGAGATTTCGGCAGTCTTTTTTTTATAAAGAGCATCTCTAAAAAAATCAATTTTTGGAGGATAAGGATAAAAATGAAAGAATACATTAAAGGTGCAAATCCATATATGCCACTTTGGGAACACGTTCCTGATGGCGAGCCTAGGGTTTTTGAATATAATGGCGAAAAACGGGTTTATGTTTACGGTTCTCACGATATTGCAAAAACAGAATATTGTGGAAATAACCAGGTTGTTTGGTCTGCCCCTGTCGACGATCTTACAAATTGGACTTGTCACGGCGTTTGTTACGAAGCTGCCGATAAGTCTATTCTTTTTGCTCCTGATGTTGTTCAAAAAGGTGACACATTTTACATGTACGCAGCCGAGGACCACGGTTCCAGGGTGATGGTTGCGACCAGTAAAAATCCGGCTGGGCCTTTTACAAATCCTGTAAAAACAGACCTTGGTTTTGATCCAGGTGTTCTTGTTGATGATGATGGCAGAGTTTACGCTTTCTGGGGCTTTTGCAAGCAGTATGCCTGCGAACTCAATGACGATATGGCAACAATCAAAGAGGGTAGTCTTAGAGAAAATCTTATAAAGCACTGTAAAGCTGATTGGGCTCCCGATGATGGCTGTTTTGATGAATCTGATGCCTTTTTTGAAGCATCATCACCTAGAAAAGTAAATGGAAAATACGTTTGTATTTATTCAAAACGTTATTATGACGCTTATCCTCAATATGGAGTTTCAGCAGGCGGATGTAATGGTTTTCTTTCGTATAAATACAGCGATTCGCCGCTTGGACCTTACAAAGATGGTGGGGATATTAGTTTTAATGGCGGAGAACTTCTTCCAAATCCTGATGGTTCTAAAACTATGTCTTACCGTTGGGGAAATAACCACGGAAGTATTATGAATGTAGAAGGGCAGTGGTATATTTTTTATCACCGCCAGACTGGAACTGATGAATTTTCCCGCCAGGCAATGCTTGAGCCGGTAGATGTAGCATCTGATAAAAATGGCAAAATTTTTATTGGAAAAATTACATATAAAGATGGACAGCCAGTTTCTTCTGAACCTGTAGAAATGACTTCGCAGGGGCCTCACATAAATGGTCTGGACGCCAGAAAAATTATTTCGGCTGGTTATGCCTGCCACATTTTTGGTGGAGCGATTGGCGGAACTAACGGTGGCAAGGGTGGGGCTTACATCAAGGCAGTTTATGAGCAAAAAGATGATATTACCGCTCCAATTGTTGATATAACTTCAAACTTGACAGTTGGCTTCCGTTATCTGCAATTTGGTACAAAACCGGCAAAGACTGTCACCGCCCAGATAAAGGCTTTGGAAAATTTGAAAGTAAATGTAAGAGTTGATGATTATAAGGGCAAAATTGTTGCTGTTTTGAAAATGAACAAGGGAGATAATACCGCGAAAGCTGATATTTTGTCCGGTCTGATTGGAAAACGAGCGATTTACTTTGAATTTTTGTCAGATGAAAATGCTAAGGACAAAAAGTCGATTATTGCAGACTTCTTATCTTTTACTTTTGACTAAAAAGTGCTAGCATAAAAACCTTATAAGTTCTTGGTAAATAGGGGCTTGTAAGGTTTTTTGATTTTTTAAAGTGATGATTAAAAGTTGACAATTTTTAAGCAATGAGGTTGAAATGGCTACAGAATTTAACGAAACTATCACAGAAAATCGGACTGAAAATGGTTCTTTGATCCAAATTATCCAAAATTTCCCAAAAAAAGTATTTTTTTACTATATTTTGATATTTGTTCTGCCCATTGTAGCGTCCTGGATTTTTATCTGCTACATCGGAATTATTGATTTTTCTGACACAATGATTGCGGCAAAATCTCCAGTCGCCCTTATCATAACTCCTTTAATTTTTGTTTATGCCATTTGGCTTTATTTTCATTTTACAAAAAAAATCTGTTTATATGACGGTTCGGAAGAATCTTTGGATAAAACCAACAGAATGTCCAAAAATTTTGAAACTTTGACCTTGGTGAGTGCCGTATTAAATGCACCTATTACAGCTTTGACAGTAAGATTTTCTTGCCTTGCTACTGGGGTTGAAATGGAATTTGCACCTTTCCTTACAAGTTGTATTGGCTCGGTATTTCTTTTATCACTTTTTACATATATCTGTTTTATGCAGAATTTTGAAAAAAATCTTTATAATCTGCCATTCAGAGTAGAATATAAATCAATGTCGCTGACAATTCGTTCCTCTTTGGTAACTTTTTTTGGCGTTGCAGGAACATTTTTCTACATTGTTTCGCCAAGTTTATCATCAAAATTGCACGAACTTAATCCTATTGATTTGCTTTTTAAATATCAGCTGCCATTTGGACTTTTTGGCTGTGTAATGACAATGCTCTGTGCTGTACGTCAAATGCATTACACCCAGCAGAGAGTTCAGGAAATTGCTGATTTTACCACAAAAATTGCCAATAAAGACTACAGCGACAACAATATTCTGGTTCATAGTCGCGATGAATTCGGCTTGTTGATTAATGATTTGAACCGTTTTAGTAATACTACAAAACAGCTTTTGGGCGATATTGATTCTAGCGTTGACCAGTCTATTAATTCTGCTAGTTATGTAAGCGATCAGATGGTAGAAACTGAAAATGCAATGAGTCAGATTAAAAATACTGTTGATGATGTTAAACAAAAAGTTTATACCCAGGCCGCAAATGTTTCTGACTCTCAAACGACAGTAAAAGAGATGATTACCCAGATTGAAGAGTTGAATGATAGTGTTGGGGTTCAAGGAAGAGGCGTAAATACGTCATCCGCAGCGGTAGAAGAAATGGTTGCAAATATTCGCTCTGTTGCTGATATTTTGACGCAAAACTCTGCAGTTGTAGACAGTCTTACATCAGAAGCTGATAAAGGTAAAAATAAGATTAACGAGGCGACCCAACTTTCGTCGGTTATTATTGATAAATCTGCAAGTCTTTTGTCTGCATCTTCTACAATTCAAAATATTGCCAGCCAGACAAACTTACTTGCTATGAATGCCGCAATTGAAGCCGCCCACGCCGGTGATTCTGGAAAAGGATTTTCGGTTGTTGCTGATGAAATCAGAAAACTGGCAGAACAGTCTAATTCTCAGGGAAAGGTTATTACCAGCCAGCTTAAGGAACTTCAAGAAGTAATTGATAATATCACTAAAAATACTGGCGAAGTTCAGGAACAATTTTCGGTTATTTTTGAACTTACAAATAAAGTTCGTGAACAGGAAACCGTTATCAAAAATGCCATGGACGAACAGGCTGCCGGAAGTAGTCAGGTTTTGCAGTCAATCAGCGACATTAAATCTTCATCGGATATTGTAAAAGAAAATTCTGATAAACTGATAAAAGGAAGCAACAAGGTTGAAGAACAGATGGGGCTTGTAATGGATTCTACAAATCAGATTGGTGATGCTATGAATTCGATTGTTGCTGGTGTTGGAACCGTAAACGAGGCTGTAAAAGTTTGTACAGTTTCTAGTAATGATAATAAGAAAAATCTTGATAAATTGAATAATGAAGTTCATCAGTTTAAGTTGAAATAAAGATAATTTGTAGCTATTCAGAGTGTCATGCTGAACTTGGTTCAGCATCTCCTTTGTAAAAGAGATTCCGGAACAAGTCCGGAATGACGGTTCTGAAAACAGGTAAACGATAGTTTTTAAGTAGATTTTTTATTAAGAAGTCTATTTAATTATACAAATACTGCTTTTTATAATGTACGTTCTGTCTACCAATACTATATAAATATGGACACCAGCCTATCAAAACATTAAAATCATGGTATGGAAAATAAGTATGACATCATCATTGTAGGGGCTGGCCCTGCCGGCCTTTACGCTGCCTACAATTTCGTTGAAAGCGGAAAAAATGGCAAAGTTTTAATCATCGATAAAGGCCATTCTTTAATAAATCGAAAATGCCCTATCACCGAAGGAAAAGTCCCAAACTGTATAAAATGCAAGACCTGTTCAATAATGTCTGGCGAAGGCGGAGCTGGTGCCTACTCAGACGGTAAATTCAACATTACAAACGAATTTGGCGGTACCCTCTGGGAAAAAATTGGCAAAGACCAGGCTTTGAGTCTCATGTATCAGGTCGACTCTATTAATGAAAAATTGACAGCCTCAACGAATTCTGTCTACCCTAAACTCTTTAAAACCGACCCAGATCTCAAAAAAAACTGCACTAGAAAAGGTCTTCACCTTTTGTCTGCCGAAGTCCGCCATCTGGGAACAGACTTAAACTACGAAATTATGTCTGTTCTTCACCATCACCTAGAAAGCAAAGGAATAGACTTCCTTTTTGACACCGAAGTTACAGATATTTTGATGGATATGCCGGTTACAGATTCTCACAAATTTAAAGTCTACACAAATAAAGGCGGGCAAACACAAGGACAGGGACAATTTTCCGCAAAAAATGTAATCCTGGCTGTCGGCCGTTCTGGTGCCCACTGGCTGGAAAATTACTGCAAAGCCCACAACATTTTGACAGAATCAAACCGCGTGGACATTGGTGTGCGAGTAGAACTGCCAGCCGAAGTTTTTTCAGACATTACAGATAAAGTTTACGAAAGTAAGATTGTCTACACAACAGAAAAATACCAGGATAATGTCCGAACCTTCTGTATGAATCCTTACGGTTTTGTCGTAAACGAAAATACAAACGGAATTGTAACTGTAAACGGCCATTCAAATTCCGAAAACGGCAAAAAAAGCGACAACACTAATTTTGCCCTTCTGGTAAGCCAGCATTTCACCGAACCTTTCAACAATTCCAACGAATATGGCGAATCTATCGTCCGCCTGTCAAATATGCTTGGGGGCGGAGTTATAGTTCAACGCTTGGGCGATTTGGAACGTGGTCAACGGTCAACAAAAGACCGAATCAACCGTGCAACGATCCGCCCTACTCTTAAAGCCTGCCCTGGTGACTTAAGTCTTGTTCTGCCCAAGCGAATTCTAGATGACATTATAGAAATGCTTCATGCTCTGGACAAAATCGCCCCAGGAACGGCCAATGACGACACCCTACTTTACGGCGTGGAAGTAAAATTTTACAACACCGAAGTCAAAGTCGATGACAATCTGGAAGTAACTTCCAAAAAAGGTCTTTACATTGTTGGTGACGGTTCGGGAATTACCCATTCCCTTTCTCACGCCGCCGCATCTGGTCTTTACGTTATGAACAGGATTTTGCAAGAATCAAACTAAGGCTTTCAAATTCTCTATCAGGGTAAACAATCAGTTTATTTCCCTGGATTTTTGCCCTGATGTTAGACCCCTTAAAGCACTCTGAAATTTTTAGCCCTCGGACTTCTTTCGGCAAATTTACCACGATTTTTGCCGGCGGATTTTTAAAAATATGGAAAACCGCATAGGCATCAGAATTTGCAAAATCCGAAACCTCTTCGGAAAACTCCCCGTCTCTCTTCCCGCAACCCCCATTTGAGGCAAGGATTTTTTCTTTTCTAACCCTCACAATCCCCTGCCACCCTTCAAGTTCTCGGTCGGAAGGCTTTTTATCACCATAAAAATAAGTGTAGCCATTTCTGATTGCTGGAACAATTTTCTTGTAAAATGCAATTCCCTGATCAATTTTTTCCCATTGCTGGCAGGAAAGTTCCGTTACATCGCCAGAAAAACACATTCGACCAAGAAAGGCTGCAGAAATTGAGTATGCCAGTCTTTGTAAAGAATCGTTTTTTCTGATAACAACCCAAATCTGACTTTGCTGGGGTAAAATGCACCTGTGCAAACCAGCTGCAATCACTGGAATATGAAGACATTCATGAGCATCCGAAAAAGATGCCATATCACAAAGCGACATCATCAGCGGTTCAAGTTTATGACCTCCAGAAGCACAATTTTCGATTACAAGATTTGGCAATTCCCTGCGAATTTTTTTAACAAAATTTACTGACGCTTCCCTATCCTGCCTCAGACCTTCTCCCAGGGATTCCGCCCCATCGCAACCGATGCCGTATGTATCATTGTAATCCATTTTGATGTAGTCAAAATCATTATCTCGTAGTTGACCAATCACCTTTTTGGTCAAATATTCCCAGACGTCTGCCTTCCGTATATCCAAAAAACGGCGGTTTTGAGTAGTGATTGGAATTCCATCTCGTAAAAGTAGCCAGTTAACCTTGTTATAAATTTCTGCAAATTTTCCAACGTTATCAATTTCAAACCAAATTCCAGATTTCATTCCAGCCGCATGAATTTTGTCCGAAATTTCCTTGAGCCCATTCGAAAAAAGTTTTTTTGATGGAATGTAATCCCCCATCGAATTTCCCCAATCCTTACCCTCTTCCAAAAACCAGCCACAATCAATCACAAAATAATCAATTTGATGACCTTTTATGGCCTCTAAAATTTTTGTTACATTTTCCTGACTAGGATTTCCCCAGGTCGTACAATATTCATTAAAAAGAATAGGTAAGCAATTTTCCGCCCGGCGTCTTTCATCAGCTCTAGATTTATCTTCCCCATTTTCTGCCCCGAAATTACAACTTTTACCAAGGAATTTCTTTCCGTACTGGGTTAATCGCTGACAAACATCATCAATTCCCTTATCACAAACCGACAAAATTGCCGTAGGAGTCGTAAATTCCTGACCTGGCTCAATATATTTTAGCCAATGGCCGAATTCCCTGTCTGCAAGACCTCCCGAAAAAGCCAGGCCAGCGTCCCGCCGATAAAATTCCATCTGCCAGGAGCCTTCGATTGCAAGTTGGGCTGCCCAAATCACTCCAGAATGCACATCTTCCACAGCACCAAAAGGCGAATACTGTTTTACAGTCATAGAACCAACTTGACCATATCTCACAGAATTCGGGTGCCAGTAAACCCAGGACGGCTCAAGCTGCAAATCTTCTGCTGTTTCCGTCACCAGTCTTGCTTCATGACTCCATTTACTTCTGATTCTGTGAAATTTCAGAGAATTAGGAACTTCTCCTTCTTCAAAAGGTGTAATTTCGCTCAAAGAAAAAGTCGAAATAAATTCCAGCCCAGCCTTTTTTTCAGAATGATTTATAAAAAGGGTTTTAGAATCCAGGGCAAAATCACCATCCGTATAGCCCAAAATATGGATAAAAGTATGTTGATTTCCGTCTTCAAAATAAGATTTTATTTCAGTTTTATGAAAATCCGGATTAAAAACCTTTTCCTGCCGCAAAAATTTCAGTTTTTCTACAGTTCCAGAATTCCGCATGGTCATTCCACCAGCGTAAGTTCCAGGATATTCATCACCAATAATTTTTGCCTGAATCAGCGAATCCCCTCGGCTAAATTTAAACTCTTTGACCTCAGATTCCCGGGAAAGTGGCAAAATTTGTAAATCCATATGCCCTTTTTCTTCCAGGATATATCTGACTTTCATATCACCAAAAATAAATTGACTGAAAACTTCTTTTTCAACACCTTTATCCATAAAAATACCTTATACAAAATATAGTATACTTTATTATGTTTGTAAAGTAAAATTTATAAATTTTTGTAAAAATATACCATACGTTATTCACCCACTTTCATTGCAGGCTAAGACTAGCTATAATAGAA